>NZ_DATFAV010000001.1:0-4616 GCF_035254145.1 Caulobacter sp.
AACGAGTCCGAACTCGAGGCCGCGATGGCCGCGCGCGGCTATGCGATCGTGCGACCCGAAACCCTGTCGGTGCGCGACCAGATCGCTCTGTTCCGCGGGGCCGAGATCATCGTCGCCCAAAGCGGAGCGGCGCTGGCGAATGTTCTCTTCTGCGCCGCCGGCGCTCGCGTCCTCGAGATTCAGTCCAATGGGCGTGAGCCGGTTTGGGCGCGGGATATCGCCCGACTGGTTGGGGCCGATTGGCGCGCCTTCGTCGAGGCCTCGCCGCTCGTCGAGACCGAAATGCTGATGTCCAGCGACCTTCGTCCGGATACGGCATTCAGCTGGCGTCTCGATCTGAAGGCTCTCCTGGCCTTCCTCGATCCGCTGTCATAGGCCCGAGATGACCGCTTCGATCGACCTCTCCCATGCCGAACGGGTCTCGCTGACCGAGGCTCTAGGCGGCGCGCATCGCGCCGCGCGGGTGAAGCTCATGTCCTCCAGCGGCCCGATCCCGCCGCGACCGATGTTGTGGCCTTGCGCTGGCGATATGCTCAACGCCCTGCATGATCTCGCCCCGGTCGTCGCCCCGGATATCGATCTCCTGGTCGTTCACCGCGCCGTGGCCGGCGGCTGGGGCGGGCATCTCAAGCTGGATGGCGTGCTGGTCTATGCCGACGGGCCATACCCCTCTTACATCAAGCATTGGTACGACCACGACATCACCCCGGAAAGCTGGAGCTTCGACGCGCCGGTCCGGCTCAGCCTGCCCAAGGCCTTCGTGATCACGCACTTCAACTACGTCTGGGGTCACTGGCTGACCGAGATGTATCCGAAGCTGTTCCTGATCCGGGCGTTGATCAAGGCCGGAGTCGTCGCGCCGCTGCTGCTGCCCGCCTCGGCCCCGGCCTATATGAAGAGGATCGCGAGGGCGCTGATCCCGGATCTTGAGATCGTCACCTACAATTCCGCCCATGAGGCCGTGGAGGTCGGAACCGCCCTGCTGCCGCACATGCTGCATAAGGACTACTATTTCCACGACGTCCTGCGCTGGGAGCTTGAGCGCGAGGCGCTGAAGCACCCCCGCGGCGGCGGCTTCGACAAGGTGTTCGTCAGCCGCGGCGGCGTGCGCACGCCCCAAACCTTCCGGGAGATGACCAACGAGGCCGAGATCGAGGCGATCGCGCAGGATCTGGGCCTGACCCTGCTGCGCCCCGAGACCCTGCCGTGGGAAGAGCAGGCGCGGATCTTCTCGCGGGCTCGCGTCGTGGCCGGCGAGTTCGGGTCGGGCCTGCACAACGCCCTGCTGTCGCCGGAGGGCTGCCAGGTGGTGTCGCTGAACTGGCTGGTCGAGGTGCAGTCGCGGATCGGTCATTTCCGCCGTCACGACGTCGGCTACATCCTGCCCGACGACGGTCGCGCCCGTCTGTACACGATCGAACCCCAGATCCAGCCGTTCACGATCGACGCCGAGGATTTCCGCCGCAAGCTGGGTCTGGCCGTGGAGCGCGCAGAGGCCCGAGCGGCCATGGCCGGCTGGGACGACGGACCGATCATCGCCCCCGATCTGCTGCTGTAAGGCGCGGCTCCAGGCTTTGGACGGCGACGCCGCCGCCGACCCTGGCCCTGGTCCCGCCTTTCGCGCCGCGGTCCCGTCAGTCGTGTCGGAACCGGTCGATGGCCATGCGCAGCTGGCCGACATTGATCGGCTTGGCCAGGACGTCGATGGCCTCGAAGCCCTTGCGGGGCAGATCGCCGTAGCCGGTGGCGAACACGAACGGGACGCCGCGCTCCCTCAGCTCCTCGGCGACGGGGAACACCATCTCGCCGCCGATATTGACGTCCAGCACCGCGCAGTCCGGCGGCGGGTTGTCGCCATCCAGCCAGGCCAGGGCGTCGGCCACGGCGCCGAACGAGGCGGCCACCTCGCAGCCCAGGTCTTGGAGCATATCCTCGACCATCATGGCCACCAGCGCCTCGTCCTCGACGATCATCACCTTGGCGGATTTCATGCGGCCAGGCTCATCCTCGGAGAAAGCGGCGCCCGGAAGGTGTAGACGACGCCGGATGGCGGAAAGTCGAGCGTCGCCGCGCCGCCCAGATCACGGGCCAGGCCCTGCTGGATCATCTTCGAGCCGAAGCCGCGGCGCGTGGGCGACCCGGCCAGGGGCGGGCCGCCGGTCTCGCGCCAGGTCAGGGTCAGGACCGGGGGCGCGACGGCCTCGTCGATCTCCCAGCGGATGGCGACCCGACCGTCAGCGGTCGACAGGGCGCCGTGCTTGGCGGCGTTGACCACCAGTTCGTGGATCGTCATGTGCACCGAGACCGCGGTTTCGGCGGTGAAGGCGACCGCGGGACCACCGATGTCGAAGCGGTCGGCCAGATCGGCGCTGAACGGCGTCAGCGCCCGTTGCAGGATTTCCTCGAGCTGCGCCCGGCCCCAGGATCGGCGGGTCAGCAGCTCGTGGGCCTGGGACAGGGCCAGGATGCGATCCTCGAACACCTCGGCGAAGGCTTCGGGCGAAGGGCTGGCGCGCAGGGTCTGGCGGGCGATCGACTGGACGATGGCCAGGGTGTTCTTCACCCGATGGTCCAGTTCCTGGAGCAGGAACACCCCATGCTCCTTGGACTCCGTCAGGCTGTCGTTCAGCCGCCCGCTTTCCAGGGCCGAAGCGGTCGCGCGCGCCATCACCTGCAGGCGCTGAACGACCTCGGGCGAGGGCGTATGGCCGTGCGCCCAATAGGCGCCGATGGCCGCCACCGGGTCGTCCAACCGCACCGGGGTGACGACCAGGCTCTTCACGAAGGTCGGCCTATAGGCGTCGTGGGGGATGCGCGCGTCGGCGTAGATGTCGGGGATCACCACCGTCTCGCGGTTCAGCATCGCCCAGCCGGAGATGCAGGCGCTGATCGGAAAGCGCCGCCCTTTCCAGAGCGGGCCAATGGCGTCCTCATCGAAATACCAGCACTGGTTCTGGTCGCGCAGCACGAAGGCGACGCCGTCGGCGCCGGAAATTCGTCGCGCGGCCGTGCGGATGACGTCGGCGACCTCGCCAATGGTGCGGGTGGCCGAAAGGGCTTCGATCGTCTCGATCAGCGTCGTCAGCCCGCTGTCAGGCGAATCGACGGCGTTACTGGGCGCCAAGTCCAACATCAGTCCAGCATCGCACGTTGGTTGTATTCCAAACCCTAACACGCGCGAGGAGCCGAACAAGCTTGGCCCTGGAGATAAGTGTGATCGCACATGCGCCTGGATTGAGTGGCGCCGGGCCCGATCCCTGGAAATCCAGGGGCGGCGAGGTCATGGCGCCTCGCGCCTGGCGAGGACGGCGTCAGACCGTGGCTGGTCTCGGGTCGTGCCCGACACGCCCAGAACGCGTCGAACGTTCGCATCGTCCCGGGGCCTTTGACGATCGTCGCCGACGGGGTTCGCACGCCCCCAATCTTGCGCTATTGACCCTGACCCGCGCGCGCGGCCCGGTAGCTCAGCAGGATAGAGCAGCGCTTTCCTAAAGCGAAGGTCGGGGGTTCGAGTCCCTCCCGGGCCGCCAGTGGTATTGTCGTTACACGCTAAGACGTACCCATTTCCAACTTAAGACTGTCAATAATGCGAGGCGGTCGCAAGAGTGGCAGGTAAGGGTGCTGCTCGCCTGTCATAGGTGCGCCAACTCCTGACGTTGGCGTCCCTCCAGGAACAGGACATTCAGCGCGCGAGGCGCAGTGGCGAGATCGCTCCTTCGCAGACTTCGCGAAGGCATGCTGGGGCGCCACTCATTCGCGGCGTGTTTGGCCTCACGGCTTGGTAAGCAGTAGGCATGATAGGGTATGGCGCCTACGATGTCGGAATGCGCCGACGCCATCAGCCGCTTTCAGAAACCCCGACAGGCAAAGCCTGGATCGGACAGTTCGGGGCCGCCGATCAGGCGGCGGCGGCAAGCTTGCTCGACGCGATGTTGCTGCTCAACGCCGAGCATGTGAGTCAGGCGCTGCGAACCGAACTACGGGCTCTCGGCGAACGACGCCCCGTGCGAACGCGCCGGCTGGCCCTCTACGCTGAACGAAAGCTCGGCGGCGCGCCCTTCTTCGCCGAGGCGATGACGCCGGACGATCAGGGCAAACTGCGCCTGCGCGCCCACGGTCGAAACTTCACCCCCGTGCGCCCCGTCCGCGGCGGCACCCGGGTGGGCAGCGAGGCGACGATCGCCAATGTCTTCTCCCAGCTGGTCGGGGGGGCGGGCGGCGAAAGGATTTTCGTCAACAGCCCAGGGCCCGATCGGATCAGGGCAAAGATCAGGCCGGTTCAAACGATCGTGATCGTGACTGACCTTATCGGTTCCGGACAGCGCATCCTCACGTGGCTGGACGCCCTCTGGAAGATCAAGTCCGTCAAATCGTGGGTGTCGCGAGGACTGGTGGATTTCGCCGTCGTCGCTGTTGCTGCGACGAGGTCGGGCGAGGCTAAGGTCCGCGCCCATCGGCTCCAACCCACCGTGAAGAAGGTCTATGTCGCGCCGGTTGTTTCAGCGATCTCCACCGATCCTGTCGTCGTCGAATGGCGCCGTCTTATCGCCACGGTCGGCCCTGCCTCCGGGCGTGGCGCGGCTCGCGGGGGCTTTGGCGACGAACCCTGCCTCGTC
>NZ_DATFAV010000002.1:0-15436 GCF_035254145.1 Caulobacter sp.
CGTTCGCGTCGGGCAACGGCGGCAACAAGATCTACGTGGTCCCGGCTCGCCATCTCGTCGTCGCCATTACCTCCAGCGCCTACGGCTACGGCTATGGACAACGTCGATCCGAGGCTATCCTGAAGGCGATCCTCGATGCCTCCGGAGGATCGTGAGAGTACTGGGCTTGTCCGGCATCAGGTTCAGCAAGCCGATCCGCAAAGGCCGAATGTGCTGCCGAACTGCGGTCGCCTCAAGTCGGGTGCTCAAAGCTCAGAGCTTCAGCGATGGTGGTGTGGGCCACCGGTTGGACATCAAACGAATTGAGCCCCAGGGTGCATTCCATCCATTTCAGGTGTGGATAGCGCCCCGTCATCGCCTCGCGCAGTTCGTCTGACGCCTCGACCGAGGACCGGATTCCAAAGTGCAACTCCCGAAACGCTTGCTCGGGAACACGTAGGAAATGTTGAACCTCCGCCTGAGCGTCTCCTTTGAGCGTCCAGGCGCCGCTTCTGGTTTGATGCTCGCCAGCCTGCGTCATTCCGTGGACCGACTTGGCTACCCGAACCCCTTCCTCATAGGACCAATGGATCGGCTTGGTCAGGAAGAGCCGCTGCAGGCGTTCGAAGTTGTCGGCCTCGAACGCGATGCCCTGGCCCACGGGCGCGGGATCCAATCCCGAGAAGAAGGCCCAGTCGGGCCAGCGTGAAGCATAGACGATCGAACCGAACTGGGCGGGGATCAGGTTGGTGGCCACGTCGGTCAAGCCAGCCAAGCTGACATCGATCCCCAACACCACCCCACGATGGCTGCCGGCTTAGTGGGCCCACATCAAGGGATTGGTCGGTGTGCACGTCAGACACAGCAAGCCGGTAATCCTTCGGCAGGCCCCACTTCTCTCGATAGGCGTCGACCGTAAGGCCGTACGTGGACAAGCGCCTTTTGAGCGTACGGTAGGGCTTGCTGTCCTCGAAGCTGATCAGCGCATCGGGCGCGATCGACTTCCGGATTTGGGCAGGTGTCGCTTTCTGAGTTCGGCGACCGGCGCGGCTTCAGGCGAGCCGACACCGTGCAGGGCGTCATAGGTCGAGCGGATCAGCGCAGGCAAATCGGCGACAGCGACAGAATTGTTTCCGACATATGCTGAGACAATCTCGGCGACCAATTCAATGTTCTTGGGAAGTTTGTCCATAGTGAGCCTTCCGAACAATTCGAATCGTGAGGCTATAGGACTGTTAGAGCCGCGCCAAACTTGACATCAAAGGCGTGTTCTCTATTCTCAATCTGCGCTTAGCGCGAAGGGTGCCCCCTTCGGTGTTCGGGTCAAACCCGCCGGCTCCAGCGGATCAGTGCCCGCCTTCGACCCAGGGCACGCCAGCGTCGCGAAAGGCCTGAGCCAGCGCCGCTTCCAAGTCCAGCGACTCCCATTGCCGCATGGGATTGAGGTGCTCGGTCAAGGCGGGCAAAAGCCGGACACCGAAGCGTTTGGCCGCGCCGCTGGCCTTGTAGCCGGTCTTGTGCTGGTCGAAGCGCAGGTCAGGATCGCGCGAGGTCTGACCGACATAGAGGCCCCAGGGGTCGGCCCGGCGCGGGTCGCGCAGCAGGACGACATAGACCGAGTGCTTGGCGCCCCTGGCCCCACGGGTGATGGCCTTGAACGCGCGCGCGGCGCGTTCGGCCTTCGGCGACCAGGTTGGCCCGCTGGGTTGAACCATGCGGAGAGCCTAAGGGGCGAACGGATCGGCGCCAATGCCGTCGGCTTCGTTGTCGAAGCCCTCTCCGCGAGGTCACGACAGATCCGTGGCGGGCCTTCTCACGACGACAATGCCCACCTGGCCAATGATCCGGAGCGCGTGAATTGTGGCGGCCACGGCGCCCTTGAAAGCGTCGCCCGTCGGCCCCAGCTTAGGAGCGGTAGGACGCACCCAACCTGTCGCCGGGTTAAACGTGTCCGAGGTCTCCGACCTTCGATGTCTCTGTCTTCATGGATCCTGTCCTTGGGGCTGTTGCGTAATCGGCGAACGACGGCCCGTAATGAGGAACAGACCCATGATGGTCCCCATCTCTCCTGCGGACATGACTCCGCTCAAGGCGCACCTCCTGACGCTCGCGCCGACGATCAAGGCCTCGCATCGCGCCGAGGCCATGGCGCGTGGCTTGGGTTTCGGCAGCAACGCCGCGCTGCTCACGGCCCTCGATCAAGGCCCTGTGCCCTGCGACGTCGACAACCTCGCCTTCGCTGCGTTTCTGCGGGAACGGGGCGGCGAGACTCTGCCGCCCGATGTTCTCTCCGAAGCCGTCGTGCGCACGAAGCTGGGCGTGGAACGGGCGGCGATCCAAGCCGTGCTGGCCCAACAGCCCGAACTTTCCGCCAACGGTTTCCGGACCCATTGGCCCCAGAAGTCGGCCCAGGAACAAGCCGACGTCTTCCAAGCCTCCCGCGCGGCCATGACCCAGGCGCCCTATCTTGAACAGTTCGCGCGCGCCGTGGCCTTCCTGCAAACCAAGGCGAAGTCGGCCACTGTCTCGCGCAAGCGCACTAGCTATGGCTACAAGCACGACGCCGAGACCTTCCACGAAGCCGCCAACCCTGACGGCGACCCTTACGTCGCCAACGGCATGTTCATCGCCGCGGCGGCGCACCTGGGGTTCACCGTCAAGCGGGACGGCGCCAGCCCCAACGCCTTTATCAACCTCGCTGAGCCCAAGACCCCGCGTCACAGCAACCAGTTGGCCGGAAGCCTCCGCGGCCCCAAGAAGCGGGCGGCCTGGCGCAACCTGATGGTCGCGGCGATCAACGCCGGCCTCGATCAGGATCTCTTCGGCCTGGCCGAGAACGACAACCGGTGGGGGTCCGAGTACGGGATCTACCGGTTCGACTTCGACGGACTGCCGGCGATCGCCTGCGTCCGTGACATCGGCTTTGGTGAACTGTCGGTGCACGCAGCCCTGAACCCGACGGACCGGGCCGAAGACTTTATCCGCACCCACAATGCCGGGTTCGTGGCGGGCGACGGGTTCGCTTCGGGCTGGCTCGAGCGAAAGCGCGGCCCTTGGCTGCAGACTTCGCAGACGCCCACCGGCGCGTTCCGCGCCGACCTGCTCGACCAGGTGGCCGCCGCGCACGTCCCGACCAAGGGCTATGCGGACAATGGTCGCGTGATGCTCTAAAGGCGTCGGCGAGACGGCCCAATAGCGGCCGTCTCGCCCCCTCCGGGACGACCTATTCCCTCGTTCCGAAGCCCGCTCCCTCAGCCCCGCCCGCTCAATCCTAGGCGTTGGCCCGGACGATCGGCTTCAGGCTGCAGGCGACGCCCGCCGCTGAAGCCGGTGGCGTAGACGTCGCGCCTGCCGCAGTCGGCCAAGCGCTATCGTTGGGCCTCGGTCAGCCTCTCGCCGCCGCAAGCGCCTGCGCATGCCTCGTGAAGTCGGCCGTCATCTCGATCATGGCCGTTCTGACCTCCGCGGAGGCGGTCTTCATCGAGCCGGCGTTGAAAGGCGGGTGAGGATCGTACTCGCTCATCAGTTGGGTGCATTCGGCATAGGTTCGGCCCCGCAACTCGGCGACCATGCTGAGGCCAAAGTCGAGGCCGGCGGTCACGCCCGCGCCGGTGATCCGGTTGCGGTCACGCACCACCCGGGCGTCGGTCGGAATGGCGCCGAACCCGGCCAGCACCTCACGCACCGACCAGTGGGAGGTGGCCCGGTAGCCCTTCAAGAGACCGGCCGCGCCGAGGATTAGCGACCCCGAGCAAACGCTGGTGACGTATTGGGCCCGGACGCCGCGATCGGCCATGAAAGCCAGGGTCCGCGGGTCGGAGGCCGCCGCCAGCGTGCCGTTCGTGCCGCCCGGCGTGAAGAGGACGGCCAGGTCGCGCGGGCAGGTCTCGAAGGTGGCGTCGGGGACGATCGTCAACCCCGCGTCGCTGATCACCGGATCGAGCGTCTTGGCGACGATGTGGATCTTCGCGCCCATCAGCGAGCCGAACATGCAATGGGGGCCGACGAGATCCATCACCGTCATGCCGGGATAGACCAGCATGGCGATCTGCTCGTCGCCCATCCATTGGACGTTCTTCATCTCGCCCTTGTCTGGCATCGGGTGTGAAGGCGGCGCCTGCGGCGCGGCATGGGTCTGGGCGGCGGCTCGGCTGGCGACCAAGGGGGCCAGCAGCGCGAACAAAGCGGCGTTGCGCCGATCGATCTGGGACATCTGTGGACCTTCTCTAGAACTTGGCTTTGAGGGTGACGTAGGCCGAGCGCGGCTGGGTCGGCATCACCACGGGGAACGAGAAGTACTGGAAGGTGTCGTAGGCCTTGCGGCCGCCCAGGTTCACGGCCGAGACCTGGATCGTGAACCGGCCGATGTCGTAGGCGGCCTGGGCGTCGATCGCCGCATAGCCGGGAACCCAGACAGCGTTGGGCAGGGTCGTCTGCCGGGCGCCGAACGCCGTGACGCCCGCGCCGAACGACAGACCCTTGGCGGGGCCGTCCAGCACCCGGTAGCGGGCGGCGATCCGGCCGCTGTTCTTGGGGACGCGGGGCAAGGCGTCGCCGACCGGAATGGCGTTGTCCCGGGTCACCTCGGCCTGCGTGTGGGCGTAGTTGGCCAGCAGCGAGAAGGCCGGCATGGGCTCCCAGACGAAATCGGCCTCGAGGCCGCGCGCCCTTTGCTGGCCGGTCTGCACCGACATGAAGAGATTGTCCGGATCGGCGGTGGCGACGTTGTTGCGTGTCTGCTGGAAGGCGGCGAGCGTGCCCGACAGGCCGATGTCCTTGAGGGCGAACTTCACCCCGCCCTCGTAATTGGTCGAAGTCTCGGGCTTGGGCGTCTTCATGCCGATGAAGCCGAACGGCGCCTTGAAGGCCGTCGCGTAGCCGGCATAGAGCGCCACGCCCGGCCCGAGGTCGAAGGTCGCGCCGATCCGGGGCGAGACGTGGTTATAGGACGCGTCGGTCGCCTGTTCGCGTTCGTGGAAGTTCAGCCGGGTGTAGCGGAGCGACCCGGTCAGGTGCAGCCGCTCATAGTCGGCCTGGTCCTGAACATAGCCCGCGATCGTCTCGTAGGTGTCGGTCTGGGTCAGGCTGGCCGGGACCTCGTCGCCGAACGCCAGCGTATAGTGCGGGTCGGCCAGGTCGATCGCGCCGAGCGGCACGCCGGCAAAGCCCATGTTGGAATAGAAGTTGGTGTGGTCGTAGCTGGCGCCGACCAGGACCGTGTGACGCCCGCCCAGCAGGTCGGCCTTGGCCATCAGGTTGGCGTCAAACGTGCCTTCGGCCGCCTTGCTCAGCATGTTGAGGGCGAAGATCGGATAGACCGTGGGCGTGGCCGGATCGGGTCCGCCGAGGTCCGGATAGACGAAGCTCCCGTATTCGGGATTGTGGCTCTTGTAGTATCGCCCGCTGAGCGTCAGGCGCAGGTCGTCGCTGAAGGCGTGTCGCAGCTCGACGGTGGCCAGACGCTTGTCGATCGCCGTGCGCGGCTGGCCGATCGGCGCGCCGGGGAAGGCGTTGCGGTCGAGTCCGCCCGCCAGGGCCTGGACAGCCGGCAGGCCCGAATATTCCAGCTGGTCACGATGGCTGGCCTGCACTTGAACGAAGAGGTCTGTCTTGGGATCGATGGCGATGGAGAGGCTCGGCTGCACCGACCAGCGCTTGCCCTTCAACTGGTCCACCCAGCTCTCGTTGCTCTGATACTCGGCCGCGATCCTCGCATTGACGCCGCTCGCCAGGGGCAGGTTCACCTCGCCATAGGGGTTCACGGTCGAGAAGCTTCCGGCGCGCAGGGCGACATAGCCGCCGAAGGTGTCGGTCGGACGCGCGGACACGATATTGATCAGCCCGCCGAGCGGCGAGCCCAGGCCGCCGCCATAGAGGGTCGAGCTTGGTCCCTTGAGCACCTCGATCCGCTCGACGCCGATCAGGCTGTCGGGATCATTGGCCGCCTGGGTCTGGCCAAAGAGCGGCAGGCCATCGACATAGATTTCCGAGGCAAAGCCCCGCACCAGCGGCGAGGTGAACAGGATCTCCTCGGACTTGGTGGGCGTGACGCCTGAGACGTTGACCAGGGCGTCGGCCAGGGTGCGGCGATCCTGCTCCGCGATCAGCGTGCGGGTCAGCACCTGCACCGATTGCGGGACCTGGATCAACGGCGTGTCGGTGCGGGTGGCCGAGGCGGCCGTGGGCGCGGCGTAGCTCTGCCGAGCGCCGGTGACCAGGACCTCGCTGACCCAGCTTTGGCCGCTCGACGGCTTGCCGGAGGGCGTGGCGGTGTCGTCAGTGGATTGGGCCAGGGCCGGTTGAAAGCCGCAGAGCAGGGCGAGCGCGCTGGCGCTCGCGAACACGAAAATACGCATGAGATTAGAGTCCCCCGGGACCGGCGCTTTGGCCGTCCTCGATCCAGGCATGAACATCCGCGCCCACGGGAGGCGCAGCGGTAAGTCAGGCGATCGGGAAACGAGCGGGAGGGCCGCGAGGCGGCGGCGGGGGCGCGGCCAGTCCGCGACCGGGCGTGACGGGAGACGGCGCGCCGGCTTGGACCGCCTCCTCGAACGCCACGAAATCGACGGGTTCGAAGGCGCGCAGGTCCGGGATGGGCGCCGCTGCGCCATGGCCGGCGAAGAGACAGGGCGCATCGTGCGAGGACTTTTCGGCGGGCTTGTCCTTGCCCGCGCTTGCCGGGCCGAGCAGCGTCGCGCCTTGGATGACGCGCGGACCCTGGCCGGTGCAGAGGACCAGCGGGAAGCTGGCCCCTTGCGACGGCTGCGCGATCATCGTGCCGGGCGGTACAAGGACCTTCAGCGCAAGCGCCAGAAGCGCGAGCGCCACGAAAACACCGCGCACCGGAAGCCAACCTCGACCAACTTGGGCGTGTTGGGTCATTGGGGCCTTCCCAACACACGCGGTCGGCGGGTGATGGGAGTGGCCGGTCGGCGCGCCCTGTGCCTCAGACGCCAACGCATGACGCCCAGGAACAACAGGAAGGTCGGCGCGAGCCCGGCGATGAAGGCGATCCAGCGGGTCGCGAGCCCGCCGACCGAGCCGTCGTGCAGCGGGTGGATCCAGTTGAGCAGCATATCGTGGGGACCCGCGCGGCGCGCATCGGTGATCGCCAGGACGGCGCCGTTCGCGGGATCGATCCAGAAGAAGCTGTGAGGAAAGCGCGCGCTGGGATCGCCCGGCGCCTGCATCCGGATGCGATAGAGGCCATGATCTATCGATGGCGTTTCGATCCAAGCGACGCTGGTGCCCGGTAGGGCGTTCACGGCAGCGGCCACAGCGCGGTCGAGGCTGACGCGGCGCTCGGGCGTGAAGGAACGCTCGGCCGCCGCTGCCCCCGGCGGTTGACCTGGCGCCCCCAGGATCGGCGACAGCACCTGGGCGGACTCCTTGGGCAGGGCCAGCAGCACGCCAGTGATCGTCAGGAGCAGCAGAAAGCCCAATGAAGACAGGCCTGTCAGCTTGTGCAGATCATAGAGGCGACGCCCCGGCGCGGCTTCAGGCTTGAACCGCAGGGCCTTGCCAAGACTGCCCGGACGCGGCCACCAGGCCGCCAGTCCCGCCAGCATCAGGACCAACATGGCCAGACCGCTGTAGCCCAGGATCTTGCCGCCGGTCCCCTGCAAGAGCAGGCGATGGTGCAGGTCGTAGATCCAGGTGACGGCGTATTCGCCCCAATAGTCGCGCCGCAGCACTCGGCCGCCATCGGCCGCCAGCCAGACCATCATTGGCGCGAAATCCCGCCCCGCGCGCTCGGCCGGTTTGTAATAACGGGCCGGAATGTCGCCCCCGCGACCGGTGACCTCGAACCGCCAGGATCCAGCCTTGTCCGGATAGACCGTTCGCACCGTCCGATAGGCGCGCTCCCAGCTTGGCGCCGGCGCCGAGCCGACAAGGGAGATCTCCGGATGCAGCGCGTCGTCTATCTGCGGATAGAAGACCAGGATCGAGCCGGTCAGACCGATGACCGCCAGCAGAACGCCCAGCGACAGGCCCAGCCAAAGGTGGACCCGCCGCGCCAGAGCGCGGACGTCAAGCTTGGCGCGCGGGGGCGTCACGACTAGTACCGCAGACGCGCCGAGACGAAGGCCGACCGGCCATCGCCCGGGCTATGCAGGGTCTGGGCGCCGTCCCACCAGACATATTCGCGGTCTGCGTCGGTCAGGTTCTTGATCTGCAGGCGCAGTTCGATGTGGTCGTTCAACTGGTAGGCTGCGTCGAGATCGACGGAGACATAGTCGCCGTACTTGCCATGATCATTGGTGGTCGTCAGTTGGTAGGCGGTCTGGCCCGATCCCGAGAGTGACAGGGTCAGACGGTCGGTTGCGGCGAAATCCACCCCGCCGGAAACCAGCCATTCGGGGACGTGATCGATGGTCTTGCCGGCCAGGGCTGGCGTCGAAGGATCGGGTGTCTTGATCCTGGCTTTCTGCCAGGCGGTTGCGCCCCAGGCCTTCCAGCGCCGGCTGAGTTGCGCATCGACTTGAAGATCGACGCCCTTGCGGTCGGTGGCGCCGAGGTTGTCGAAATCCCCCAGCGGATCGTTGAGCTTGCGCTTGATCTCGCCGGTCGCCGTCTGATCCCAGATCGCCAGACGGGCGGTGAAACCCTCGCTGGGTGCGTAGCGGACACCCGTCTCCCAGCCTTCGTTGATCGAGGGCTTCAGATCCGCCGTTCGGGGCGGGATCAGATAGGCTCCCGAACCGACCCCAACCTGGAAGCTCCGGCCCCAGTTGGCGTAGAGGGTGACGCCGGACGCGGGCCGAACGGCGACGCTGAACTTGGGCTGTTGGATGGCGCCGTAGTCGTTGATCGGCGCGGCCGCGCCGGTCAGGCGATTGAGGAAGTCGCCGTCGATCCAGTCGATCCGCCAGGCCGGCGTCAGGGTCAGCCAATCGGTCGGCTCGATGACCGCCTGGGCGTAGACGCCGCCCGCCGTCAGATTGAACTTCTGGTCACGGGTCTTGCTGGTGACGGTTCGCTCGACGGTGTTGTAGCGCAGCGAGATGTTGTCCTGCCGCTGGACGTCCCCGCCCACCTCCAGGACCAAACGCGACAGGGCGTCGACCGATGGCTCGTAGCGAAGGGCGGTCAGCGCGCCCCAGTGCTCTTCCTCGGTGTAGCGCCGCTGCTGGCTGGCCGAGGCCGAGTATTTCACATAGCGATCGTCGCGCAGGGTCTCGTAGTAGGCCTTGCTCGACCAAGACAGCGTTTCGCTGGGCGTCCAGTCCAGATGGAGGCTGTACTGGCCCATCTTCCGCTCGTCGCCATCGGTGCGGTTATAGGCGTTGGTCGAGGACGGGTCGGTAGCGGCCTGGGCCGCCGTCAGGTAGCCGGGTTCATCGGCGGTTCCCTTATAGATCCGGGCGATCAGGCCAGCGCGCAGCGAATCCGTGGGTTTGTAAAACCACTTGCCTGCCAGGCTCACGCGTTCGAGATCGCCATGGTCGCGATAGCCGTCGCTGCGGCGGTAGGCGGCCAGGTAGTTCTGGCTGAAGGCGCCCGTTTCCCGGCCGCCCGAAACCTGGCCTTCATAGGTGGCGTAGGAGCCGGCCAGAACCTTGGCGTCGAGATAGGTCCCGCCGATCCGGGTCAGGACGTTGGCCGAGCCGGCGACGGCATGCAGTCCATAGCGCGGATCGCTGGTGCCCCGCACGACTTCGATCCCGGCGATGTCCAGCGGGAACACCATGTCGAGATACGGCATGTTGCCGTCGTTGCTGTTGGACGGCACGCCGTCGATCAGCAGCTTGACGGCGTTGACCTCGCCCTCGCCGTTGAAGCCGCGGAAGGAGAACTTGCCGCTGGTGGTCCCCTGGTTGAAGTCGGTGACCAGCACGCCGGGCAGGCGGCCTATCAGTTCCCAGGCGTAGTCGACGCTGGCGGCCTGGGCGACGTCGCCGCCCAGGCGATCGACCGAGGTCAGGAGGCTTTTGGACGATCCGGCCGCGTTGGGCGCGGTGATGATCACCTCGCCGACCGTGAAATCGACGCCGTCGCGCTTGGGCGGCTGCTCAGCGGTTTGTGCGAGGGTGGGCGTGGCGGATAGTCCGCAGGCGAGCGCGGCGAGAAGAGCGCGCGCGGAAACCGCGCGGCGAAGGTCAGAAGACATCAGAAGTTCCGATCATGTGAACGCACAAGGGCCGGCGCGCTTGGGCGGCCGACGGCTTAGAGGTCAGATGATCGTTGGAGGACCTGTGGGCGGCGGCGGCGGAGCGGCGAGGCCCCGGCCAGGCATGATCGCGCGCCTCGGCGGCGCGACCGGTTCTACATAGGCGACGATTTGGTCCGCGCCGGCGGCGATCAGGCTCGGGGGTGGCGCGTTCGCACCTTGGGCCGCGAACGGACAGGGGGTGTCGTGAGCGGGCTTGCCGCCCTTGTCGCTCCCCTTGTTCGATCCGAGGACGTCGCCGGCGGCGACCGTCTTTGCGCCATCGGCGGTGCAGAGCACCAAGGCGAACGGCAGGCCGTTGCGCTGGTCCGCTCCTGGCATGAAGCCGACCGGGATGATGATTTTCAGCGCGATCGCCAGGGTCGCGAGCACCAGGAAGGCGTCGCGCGCAAGCAGTCTTGCAGTGGCGGTCAGACGAGTCACACGCGCGATGTAGCGCAACCTGGCGGACCTGTCTCGCGGTGCTGAATGCGGCGCGACCTTAAGGCAGGGGGGGGCGAACACTGATGGCTCCGCAGTCAACCCGATCAAGGCATAGCCAGTTCAATGGCGAAGGCTGCGGTCGCGCGGCTCCATCGATCGCATGGTCGGCCTGGCTGCGGCGAGACGCCGCGCCGACCAGTGACCGCTTGCCTTAGGGCGTCCGTTAACCAATTTGGCCCGATGGCCAAGTACGAACCCCTCCGACGCTATCTCGCCTGTCAGAAGACGGCGCGCGTCGAGCTGACCTTCACCGTTGAATAGGAGTTCGCCCGTGGGATCGCCATCGGCGCCGCTGACGGTGATTGCCCGAGACAGGCGATCAACGGTGTCGGCCACTGTGGTCTGAACCTGGGCGACGCCGCCGCTCACTTCCTTTGAGACAGCCCAGGCGCCCGAACGGTAAGGCTTACCTGGATCCAACAACTCAGCGTCGTGCCTCTTTATCTCAACGAAGCATAGCGAACTTATGATTCCGCGCGTCTTCATCAGCGCGTCGATACGCTTTCCAGGGCCTGACAAGTCGGCGCCGCGAACGGTCTGCTCAAGCCGCCTTTCGTCGAGCCCAGACAGAAACTGATAGGTTAGGCCGTACCCAAATATCCACGTGTTCTCTTCGAAGAAGGCCTGCCACGTGGCCTCCGGCGTCTTGCCATAGTGAACTTGCTCAGCAGCGAACGCACCAGGATCGTTCAGCATCCGCTCGAACCTATCCAGCTGGCGGCGTCGATATCCCACAGCGACCAGATCACGCTGGAGGTCTTCACGTTCCGCTAGTGCGACAAACAGGTCTTGGTTCGTGCTGAAAATCTGGTGAGCCTGGGCCGCGTCGATCACGACGGTTCGCACGGCATCGCGAGAAAGCTTTCCTTTGCCATCACCGCCGAAATCGATGGTCTTCATGATCCGCGACAACGAACTCGAAGACGCCTGGCCGTGAATGGAAATGTGCGATCCCGGTTTCGGCGGCGCCGGAATGCTCCTCGAAATTACTTCTGATCTCTCCAATGGCTGCAACCATCTGTGCGGCCCATGCGGTTGGCAAGCCGGCCGCTATCGCGGCTCCCTTGGCCTGCCGCGCAAACACGTGCCAACGCGCCTCCGGGGGGCGCCGCGCGGACGGCGACCTCGCGCGGAGAAATCGTCGCGAGGTCTTGAGGTTCTGAGGAGGCTTTGAACCTGCCGGCCTGAAAGGTTCGTGGAAGCTTCAAGTGTCAACGCGCTCGAGACCGCGCTGGCCGGTCGTTCCGCCGGAGCGTTTCTCGATGTTTGACCATTCCATCAGTTCCCGCGGCGCGCGGCGGCGGCGTGCTTTAGGCCGATCCACGATCACAGCATACGTCATCGCCGCCGCCGTTCTAGCTTCTCTGACTATGACCGCGTGCGTCGGCTTCACGCCGCTGTATGGGCGTTCCGTCGCCGGTGGTCTCGCCAGCATCGAGACTGTCGCTCCCGAGGGACGCAGCGGCTATCTGCTGCGAGAGCAGCTCGATGACGCCCTAGGTCATCGGGCGGGGGCGCCAGCCGCCTACAGGCTCGTGCTCTCGGTGAACGAGCGCCGGTTCTCGCGCGGCGTTCGCCTGGACAACACGGCCAACCGCTTCGAGCTGCAAATGAGCGTCGCCTGGCGCTTGCTGGACTTGGAGACAGGTGCGGAGGTGCGCAAGGGGCTGGCGAACACTGGGGTGACCTACGATTCCGCCGACCAGCCCTTTGCGGCCATGATCGCCCAGGGCGAGGGGCAGGAGCGCGCGGCGACCGAGGTCGCGCGGAAGATCCAATTGGAACTCGCGACTTGGTTGGCTCACAAGACCTCGCAGACGCCGGAACCGCTTCATGGCTCTCCTGTCGGAAGGTGATGAAGGTGCATCGACCTCGCCGTGGCCCGATGGCCGCCCATCAAGCCGCCATGATCCCGACTGGGGCCCCACCACCCTGTTCACTCAAGGCCGCTTCGAACCAGACGCCGAACAGTTGGCCCACCTGGATGCGCGCGGCGTGACGATCGAGCGCCAACCGGTGGTCGGGCTGTTGGGCGACCCGGGACATCAAACTCGCAGCTTGAGGGCATTTGGGCGGTGGCGTCTTCCTCACTAGCAAGACTTCCAGCGATAGAGGGCTCGTGAGGCTTGGCTTTGGCTGTGGAACGCTCCGCGACAAATGATCGTAAGACCTGTCCTTCTTTCGATCGGGTGTTTGGGCGCCGGGCCAGATCGGCCGGGCTATGTGCGCCACGCCAGCCCGGAACACGTCCAGAACGCGGCCGGCATCCTGGTCGATCCGGGCGGAAGGTCGGGGCAAGAGGGCGCCGGGCGGTTACCGCGACTCGGGGTTGCGAGGCTGAGGCTCAAGGTGGGCGCACGGATCAGAAGCCGAGGTTGGCCGCGCCCGGCGCACGCCGCGCGAAAAGGCCCTGTCGACGGCGCCGCCCAGCGAGCGGGCCAGCCGCATGGCGTCGCTCGCAGGAGAGCTTGGCGCTTGCATAGCCGCCAGGCCGCCGATGGTTTGCGACCACAGGACGGCCGTCGCCCGCTGTCCGTCCGGGGTGAGCAACTCCGAGTACACGGTCAGGCCGCCAAGAACCGTGGGCGCGCGAAACGCCGCGCCAGGACGCGCGAGGTTCGGGGCCTCCGCACGACCCTGGCTGGTGGGCTCGATGTGGATGATCGTCGTACGAACCGTTCCGGCGTCCGCAGCCGGCGCCACGGCGATCTCGAAATGCCGGCTGAGCGCCAAGCAGATCTTATGATCGACCTCAAGCCTCACCGCGGTCACGTCGTCCCAGCCCAACGAGGCGTCGGCGCCGATCTTCAGCGCGCTGGGCTCGATATAGACACGGGTTATGGCGTCGGCGAGCCGGGGGCTGTGTGGCGCGCCCTCACGGCCGAGCGTGCGCCCGCGCTCGGCTTGGCGCGACGCATCGTTGATGCGGGGTGCCGGGACCGACTGACACCCAGCCGCGGCCAGCAGAATTGTCGATAGGGTGATAGCCTTGCCGGTCGCCCCGCTGGCAAGGCGCGGGAAGGCTCGGCGATCAGTTTCGTAAAACGGGGCCATCGATGATTCCAGTTGCTGCGCGGCATTGGTCGCGCCTCAACCTTCCGCCAGCCTTTCAGCGAAAATCTCGCCCGCGCCTAGCGAGGGACCACACGCGCCGTCCCTGACCCGAGGCGACAGGACAGCCGCAAAATGTCCGCCGCCTGAAAGCTTCGTGGAAGCTTGAATGGTCATGACGAAAGCGGGCCGGCCTCGATGCGCTGGCCGACCTTGCACGAGGCGCCCGCCATGCTCACCGGCTTCGACGGTTCGATCGGCGCGGATCGCCAGCAGAGCGCTCCATTCGTGAACCTGGACAAGAAGCGTCAGCCCGCCGACAGGCCGGGGTCCGCCGCAAAGCTCGAGCCGCGCGGCGTGGCGCTGGTCACCGGCGGTTCCAGCTATGTCGCCGGATGGACCATCATCGCCCTGCTCCAGGCAGGCTACCGCGTTCGTGCGACGCTCGGTTCCCTAGCTCAGGAAGCCGAGGTCAGAACGGCCTTGGGCCGACATGTCCGCACGGAGGATCGCCTGTTCTTTGTCGCGGTCGATCCTTCGAGCGATGCGGGCTGGTCGCAGGCCATGAGCGGCGCGGACTATGTCCTGCACATCGCCTCGCCCTTGCAGGGCGTGCGATCGGCCCGGCACATGATCGCCGCGGCGCGGGCCGACACCGTCAGGATCTTGGCCACCGCGCGGGAGGCGGGGGTCAGGCGGGTGGTCATGACCTCTTCGGTCGAGGCCGCGCGCCCCTCGCGCTTGGTCAATGACGTGCTCTACGCCGACGAGCGCGTCTGGACCAACGCCTGGAACGTCACGCTCGGCCCCCACATCCGCGCCCGAACCCTTGGCGAGCGCGAGGCGTGGGCCTTCATGGCCCAGTCCAAAGGCTCGATGAGCTTGACCACGCTGCTGCCCAGTCTGGTTCTGGGTCCTGTATTGGGCGGACAGGATCATGAAAGCCTGGAGGTCGTAGCCCGCCTGCTTCGAGGCCAAGTGTCGAGCCTGCCCAAGGTAGGCTTCAGCATCGTTGACGTCCGCGATCTGGCCGATCTCTACATAAGGGCGATGGTGCATCCCGAGGCTGGCGGCCAGCGGTTCATCGCGACCGGGGCCTTCCTTTGGCTCGACTATATGGCCAGCCTTCTTCGCGCGGATCTCGCGAGTCACGCAAAGCGCGTGCCGAGGCGCAAAGCCTCGTCGCTGGCGACCTATTGCGCGGCATTGTTCAAGCCGCATCTGCGTCCGCTTCTGCGCGAGCTCTATCGACAACCCCACTACAGCAACGACAAGGCCCTCCGCGTCTTGGGATGGCGCGCCAGGCGCTCCAGCCAGATCCTGATCGACTGTGGCCAGAGCCTCATCCATCACGGCTTGGTCTAGTGGTCGCGAAAGCTCCTCGCACAGCAGGTGGCGGCCCTGCAGCCAGTCTGGGAAACTTGGTGGTCATGCGGTGAATCAGGTGGCGATAGGCGAGCGGATCCTTGGCCGAATGGTCGGTGAAGATCGTGCAGTCCGGCCGCTCCAGCACCCGCACGGCGCCCTTCAACTGCTTGAGACTTTCGTCGATGGTCGCGCGTGACCATCGACGCCACGCCGTGCCGAGATCCTGATCGTCGCGGAAGCGGCAGGCATCGAGGATCGCCTTCAGGATAGCCTCGGATCGACGTTGTCCATAGCCGTAGCCGTAGGCGCTGGAGGTAATGGCGACGACGAGATGGCGAGCCGGGACCACGTAGATCTTGTTGCCGCCGTTGCCCGACGCGAACG
>NZ_DATFAV010000003.1:0-12157 GCF_035254145.1 Caulobacter sp.
AGGCTGGGCCCGGACGGCTCCCTGACACTTGCGGTCGAACGACGCCTGATGCCCCTCTTCGAGCGCTCCTTCCCGAACGTTGAAGTCACCATGCACCGCACCGTCCAGTACGAAGGCCGGGTCTATCGCTCGGCGCCGGAAATCAGCGATTGGGAGCGTTTCGACTATTGGGCGCCGCTGGGAGCGTTCCTGGGTCCTCTGCGCGGGTCGCTTGAAGCCTTCCCAAAGACCTCGGGTTATCTGAAGCCGGACCCGGACCGCGTCGCTCATTGGAAAGCCGAGCTCGAAAAGCTGGGTCCCTCGCCCAAGGTCGGGCTGCTGTGGAAAAGCCTGAAGCTGAACGCCGAACGCGCCCGACAATTCTCGCCTTTCGAAGCCTGGCGCCCGGTGTTGCAGACACCAGGCGTGACCTTCGTCAATCTGCAGTATGGCGACTGCGAAGCAGAACTCGCCCAGGCCAAGGAAGAGTTCGGGATCGAGATCTGGCAACCGCCGGGCATCGATCTCAAGCAGGACCTGGATGACGTCACCGCCCTTTGCGCGGCGGTCGATCTGATCGTGGGCTTCTCAAACGCGACCACCAACCTGGCTGGCGCCGCTGGCGCGCCGATTTGGCTGCTCACCTCGCCAGAGGTGTGGACCAAGCTCGGCAGCGACTACTATCCCTGGTACCCGCAGGCTCGCGTCTTTTCACCTCGCATCATGGGCGAGTGGAACCCCGCGTTGAACGAGATCGCCGAAGCTCTGGCACAGAAGGTCGCTGGCGAAAAATGATGCTCGTCGGCCTGCGGCCCATTGACGCGACCGACCGTGATCGCCTGCTGGCATGGCGAAACAGTCCAGAAGTCGCCGCCTTCATGTACTCCGATCATCTGATCACGCGCGAGGAGCACGATCGTTGGTTCGACAGCTTGGCCAGCAACACGCGCCGGCGTGATTGGATCGTGTTGCTGGACGGCGAGCCTGTCGGCCTGACCAGCCTGGTCGACATCGACCAGGCGTACGGCCGCGGCACGATCGCCCGCTACCTGGCCAAGCAGAACGCTCGCGGGTTGGGACTGGGCGGCTTTACCGAATTCAAGGTCGCCGACCACGCGTTCGGCGTGCTGGGCCTCCGCAAGCTGTGGTCCGAGGTCCTGGCGACCAACGAGGCCGCCCTCGCCTCTCACCTCTCCAGCGGCTTCCAGCGCGAAGCTCTGTTCCGCGACCATGTGGTCAAAGGGGGGCAGGCGATCGACGTGATCGGTCTGGGCCTCTTGGCCCACGAGTGGCGGGACCGGAGGCCGCAAGTGCGGGCCCGGCTGTTGGCCAAGGGCTTCTCCGAAGCCGCACTCGACGCCCCGCTCTGAACGCGCCCCTTGCCAAGCGCGCGAGCGCCGGTAGTTTGATCGGCTCGTTTTGAACAACTGTTCGAACCGGACCGATTCCGGTGGAGATGGGCATGAGCCAGCGCTTCGAAGGCACTTCCGACTACGTGGCGACCGACGACCTGAAGGTCGCGGTGAACGCCGCCGTGGCGCTGGAGCGCCCGCTTCTGATCAAGGGCGAACCCGGCACCGGCAAGACCGTGCTGGCCTATGAGGTCGCCAAGGCGATGGGCGCGCCGCTGATCACCTGGCACATCAAGTCGACCACCAAGGCCCAGCAAGGCCTCTACGAATACGACGCCGTCACCCGCTTGCGCGACAGCCAGCTGGGCGACGAGCGGGTCAAGGACGTCAAGAACTACATCAAGAAGGGCAAGCTCTGGGAGGCCTTCGAAAGCGAAGTTCGCCCCGTGCTGCTGATCGACGAGATCGACAAGGCCGACATTGAGTTTCCGAACGACCTCCTGCAGGAGCTCGATCGCAACGAGTTCTACGTCTACGAGACCAATGAGACGATCAAGGCCAAGGTCCGGCCGATCATCATCATCACCTCGAACAACGAGAAGGAACTGCCGGACGCCTTCCTGCGCCGCTGCTTCTTCCACTACATCCGCTTCCCCGAGGAAGAGACGATGCAGGCCATCGTCGACGTCCACTTCCCGGGCATCAAGCAGAAGCTGGTCGCCGAGGCGCTGCGGATCTTCTACGACATGCGCAAGGTGCCGGGACTGAAGAAGAAGCCCTCGACGTCCGAGTTGCTGGATTGGCTGAAGCTCCTGCTGGTCGAGGACATCGACGATGCGGTCCTGCGCGAGAAGGATCCGACCAAGCTGATCCCGCCCCTGCACGGCGCCCTGCTGAAGAACGAGCAGGACGTCCATCTGTTCGAGCGCCTGGCCTTCCTGGCCCGTCGCGAAGGTTCGGGCGCGCGGCCGGGTCAGTAGGCGGTCTGCCGCCAATCGGCCGTTACTTGGATTTCACTGGACGCGCGCCGGGCGGACGACCACCTTCCCCGCGAACGGGAAACGTCCCCGGGGGAAACACCCATGCGTTATTCCAAATGGCTCGCGGCCACGCTGGCGATCGGCGTCGGCGCGGCGGCCCTGACCGCCTGTCACCGTCCCGAATCGGGCGAGCCCCAGGAGCGCCGGCTGGGTCGCCGGGAGCCGGTTCGCGTCATTGATCGCCTCGACTGTCCCGAGCGGCAGGGCGAGCTTCGCCGCGTCAGCGTCGCCGTGGACGGCCAGTCGTGCGCCTACGAGTCCGGCCAGGCCAGCGTCGACTTGCGTCTGGTTCGCTTGGGCGGCGGCGACGCCGAGGCCGCCCTTGCGCCGATCGAGGCCGAGCTGAAGGGCGTCATGCCCTCGCCCCCTCCCTCGCCCACCCCGCCACACGCGGCGAAATCAGCCAAGAACCACACAAGCATCCACCTGCCGGGGATCAATATCGACGCCCACGACGACACCGCCGACATCCGCATCGGCCACCTGACGATCAACAGCGACGGCGGCGCCGCCGAGGTCAAGGTCAACAAGAACGTCAGCGTCAAGGGCGACGACGCCAAGGGCGCGGTCAACGTCACGGCGGACGACGATCATGGCGAAGGCGACGTGGCGATCAGGGCCAGCGACGGTGGCGCGGAAATCCGGGCCCGCAAGGGCGGCGACATCGTCCGCTCCACCCTCATCCTGGCCAACGACAAGGCGCCCAAGGGCTATCGCCTGGCCGGCTATGAAGCGCGCGGTCCCAAGGGCGGCCCGCTGGCCGTGGCCGTCGTCAAGGCCAAGACCCGCGACACCGACGACCATGACCTGTTCAAGGACATGAAGGCGCTGGTCCGCCACAACGTCGGCCGCTGACCTTGGAAAGTCGTCATCCCGAGCGGCGCGGCCTCCCGGGATGCCTCCTCTGTCAGGCTCGGTATCAGGCCGGAGTGACTTCCATGACCTTGTAGGTCAGCGGACGACCGTCCTCGTCGGTGACGGTGACGTATTCCCCGAGGGCGAAGCGGTGCTCGCCCAGGCGATGAACCGGCTCGTCGTCGGTGTCGTCGGTCTTGTCGTAGTCGAAGAACCAGCGCGTCCCGCGGCGGTTCAGGCGTCCATCCGCCGCGTCCTCGTCGGGGGCGAAGCGGCGGACGCTGCACTCGTCCTTCACCTTGCTGAAGGCCTCTTCATCGATGTGGCCGTCCGGAGTGAGCGGGGCGGTCAAGGCGTAGCCCCGATGGTCGTCGCCTCCGGCGAATTCGGTGCCGGGATTGCGCGCCAGGCGCATAACGATACGCGAAAGAGACATGCGGTCGTCTCCCTTTCTTGTCTTCTTGTTATGACGGGATCAGTGCGACAGGAACAGCGAGGGCCCATCGCTGTTGAGCAGCGTACGAGTCGTGCCGCCAAAGATAAACTCCTGCAGCCTGGGGTGACCAAACGCGCCAGCGACCAGCAGGTTCGCGCCGGTGTCGCGCGCCGCGCCCAGCAGCAGGCCGCTCGCATCGCCCGAGCCTTCCAGCACCTTGGTCGTGGCCTTGACCCCGCGCGCGGCCAGGAACTCGACCAGACGGTCCAGTTCGAAGGCGCGCGACGAAGCCGAGGGCGCGCCGGCGACCACCACGGACCCAGCCTTCTGCAGCAGCGGCAGGGCCGTGCGCACCGCGCGACTGGCCTCCTTGCCGCCGTCCCAGGCCACCAGGGCCACGCCGTCGACCTTGAAGCCGGCCCGCGCCACCAGGGTCGGACGCTGCTCGTCGGCGACCAGTTGCTGGAACGCCTCGGCCAGCGGCCCACGCCCACGGGCGGCGGTATCGTCGAACACGATCACGTCGGAAAGCCGACCTTCCATGGCCAGGCCCGCCCAGACAGGGGATTCAAGGCTGACCACCCGGGTGCGAGGATAGGCCACCTCGGCGGCGAGCTTGCCGACCGCCCGCGCGCCTTCCTGGGCGGCTTCCTTCAGGCTCTCCAGCGCTGTCACTTGAACGCCGCCCATGAAACCCTCGCCCATCCAGGGCATGAGGTCGGCCATGTCGGCTGGCGCGTGCACGCAAGCCAACTCCGCCTGGAACGCGCCAGCCAGCTTGGCGGCGGCTTCCACGACGCCACGGTCGTTCGGCGTTCCCGCGAGGGGAACCATAATTCTCGCCCAGCTCATGATCGAACTCCCTTTAGGGGCATTTCCACAGATGACGGCGCCCTCCTCATTGATCTTTCTCAACCGATGGGTCAGTCAACCACCTTCACCGTGAG
This sequence comes from Caulobacter sp., assembly GCF_035254145.1. GTDB lineage: Bacteria > Pseudomonadota > Alphaproteobacteria > Caulobacterales > Caulobacteraceae > Caulobacter. The sequence continues at coordinate 4,610 of NZ_DATFAV010000003.1, forward strand.
GAACGATCTCGTGGCCAAAGGGCTGCACAAGGGCGCACCGCCCCGCGCATGGCAAAGGATGCTCTCCGGGCGTCGCCTCGACCTGCTCGATCCGTCGCCGATGGACATCGAGATCGAGGACATCGCCCACGGTTTGGCGCGCGTGGCGCGGTGGAACGGCCAGACGGTTGGCGACCATGGCTTCTCGGTCGCCCAGCACAGTCTGGTGGTCGAGGAGATCGCCGCCCACATCAAGCCGGACCTGGAGCCGCGCTGGCGCCTGGCCGCCCTGCTGCACGACGCCAGCGAATATGTGATCGGCGACATGATCAGCCCGTTCAAGGCGGCGCTGGGCGTCAGCTACAAGGATTTCGAGGCCCGACTCGAGGACGCGATCCACATCCGCTTCGGCCTGCCCGTGAAGACCCCGGCCCCGATCAAGAAGCTGATCAAGCAGGCCGATCGGGCCTGCGCCTTTTTCGAGGCCACCCAGCTGGCCGGCTTCGACCACGGCGAGTCCCTGACGATCTTCGGCGCGCCGCCCGTGGGCTACGACCTGCAGATCACGCCCCTGGCGCCCTTCGAGGCCCAGGCTCGCTACGTCCAGCGCTTCCACGTGCTGTCGCGCGCGGCGGGCTATGAGTCCGCGCCGGGCGCGGCGTTCGAGACCGAATGAGCGCGCCCTCATGAGCACCTCGGTCGTCATCGGCCTTTCGGCGGTGGTCGTCGCGATCCGCGACGGCGAGGCCGTGGTCCTGACCGTACGACCGCACGACGCCGTCACCGACGTCGCCTCCCCCCTTTCCGGCCTGCCGTTCGGCCCGTTCGACCCCGAAGCCCATCGCACCTTCGAGCTGGGCTTGCGCGCCTTCGTGACGGCTCAGACCCGGTTTCAGCTCGGCTATGTCGAGCAGCTCTACACCTTCGGCGACAAGGGCCGCGACGCGCCGCGCGCCGAGGTCGGGGCCGGCGCGGCGCGCGTGGTCTCGGTCGGCTATCTGGGCCTGACGCCCAAGGCGGTCGACACCGACGCCCCCGACACGGTCTGGGCCCCGTGGACCAGGTTCTTTCCGTGGGAGGACTGGCGCGCCGGTCGCCCGGCCCTGCTCGACGAGGCCATAGCCCCGGCCCTGCGCCGATGGGCGGCCGACGACGCCGGCAAGTGGTCGCGCGCCCGCCTGGCCTTCGCCCTCGATGGCGCGCCCTGGAACGAAGAACGGGTGCTGGAGCGCTACGAGCTGCTCTACGAGGCGGGGCTGGCGCCCGAGGCCGCCCGCGATCGCGCCCGCGCCGACGGCCACGACCCGGCCGAACCCGAGGCGATCTCGGCGGCCCTGGGCGAGCCGATGATCTCCGACCACCGGCGGATCCTGGCCACCGGCCTTTCGCGCCTGCGCGGCAAGATCAAGTACCGGCCCGTGGTGTTCGAACTGACCCCCGAGGAATTCACGCTCTCGACCTTGCAGCGCACGGTCGAAGCCATCGCCGGGGTGCCGCTGCATAAGCAGAACTTCCGCCGCGTGGTCGAGCGCGAGGAGCTGGTCGAGGGCCTTGGACGCCTCGACGCCGAGACCGGCGGCCGTCCGGCCGAGCTGTTCCGCTTCCGCCGCGAGATGCTGGCGACCCGCCAGGCGACGGGACTTTCGCTTCCGCTCTTGAGAGACTGAAATCCTCTCCGCTAGGAGGAGGAGGATTTCTTCGCCGCCTCCTCCCGCGCCCGCCACTTGGCCTTCAGGGTATGGGAGGTGTCGCGCGAGCCGTCCGGGCTCCAGCCCGGTGGGCCGAAGACGTAGCCCACGACCTCGCGCGGGGATTTGCTGGCCGCCACGTCCCGGCCGATGCCGACCCACTCGTGGAAGACGTTGTGCAGCAGGTTGAAGTTTCCGAGATTCTTCACCGTGCCATAGCGGCAGGGCTCCTCGTCGGTCTCGGGGATGAAGGTGCCGAACAGGCGGTCCCAGATGATCAGGATGCCGGCGTAGTTGGCGTCCAGGTAACGGGCGTTGCGAGCGTGGTGCACGCGATGATGCGAGGGCGTGTTGAACACCGCCTCGAACCAGCGCGGCATGCGCTTGATCGCCTCGGTGTGGATCCAGAACTGATAGACGAGGCTGACGCCCTTCTGGATCGCCACCATGGCGGGCGGAAAGCCAAGGAAGGACAGCGGCAGCCACAGCAGCCAGGTGCCCGCCACCCCACCGGTCCAGGTCTGGCGCAGAGCCGTCGACAGGTTGTAGTGGGTCGAGGTGTGGTGGTTGACGTGGCTGGCCCACCAGAACCGCCGTTCATGCGCGATGCGGTGGAACCAGTAGTAGGTCAGGTCCTCCAGCAGGAAGACCGCGACCCAGGCCCAGACCGCCGTCATCGGGATCGTGAAGAGGCGGTGGTTCCAGACCCAGACGGTCGCGGCGAAGATCACCCCGCCGAACAATACGCCCGCCACCGTGCTGCCAAAGCCCATGGTCAGCGACATGGCGGTGTCGCGGGTCTCGTAGTTCGCCTTGGCCTTGCCGAAGCGCCCGAGCAGGATTTCGAGGACGACGGCCAGCACGAAGAACGGGATCGCCAGTTGCACCGGGTCGAACGTGGCCTTCAGCATCGGGTGAGCTCCTTCGGGGGCCAGACGTCGTCGGCGACGGCGAATACGGGACGTGCGTCGGCCAGGCGCAGGGACAGACGGCCATTGGCGGGCGTCATGGCCGCCACGGCGTTCCAGGGAGCCTCGCGGGCGACATAGCCGTCGCCACGCCGCCAGATAACCAGAGCCTCCTCGCCCGCGCGAGCGATCAGGCCGGAACCATCGGCGGCGATCCAGACGGCGTCGGGTTTGTGGTCGGGAAATTCGAGGCTCAGCAAAGCCTGGGCCGCCTTGGCGTCCAGCGGCGGCGTCGGCCGCGCGACGCCCATCCAGGCTGCAAACGCCACGAGCAAGGCGACGGCCACGACCGAGCCGCCCAATTGAATCAACAGCGCCTTGTCCAAGACCGACGCATCCCCCCATAACTTATTGCCGTTCAGATTGACGCGTGGAGATCAGCCGTCAAGCCGTCGCGGCTCGAACGATTGGAACCGCGATACGCGCGCAGGGCCCGAGCAACGCCGCATGGACCAGATCGCATGATCGACCTTACCCGCCCCTCGCAGCAGGTGGCGCGCGACCTCATCGGCGCGCTGCTGACCTTCGACGGCGTCGGCGGCGTCGTGGTCGAAACCGAGGCCTACGACATCGACGATCCGGCTTCGCACGCCTTCTCCGGCCCCACCCCACGCAACGCGCCCATGTTCGGACCGGTCGGACGGGCCTATGTCTACCGCTCGTACGGCCTGCACTGGTGCCTGAACATCGTCTGCGGACCAAACCCGGGCGCGGCGGTGCTGTTTCGCGCGCTGGAGCCGACCGTGGGCCTGGACCGGATGATCGCGCGGCGCGGCCTGACCGACATCCGTCGGCTGACCGCCGGGCCGGGACGGCTTTGCCAGGCTCTTGGAATCGGCACTGCCCAGAACGCCATGCCGATGACCGATCCGCCGTTCCACCTGGAGCCGGCTCCCGCGCAGGTCGCCGTGATCGAGGGACCGCGCATCGGTATCACCAAGGCGGTCGAGCAGCCCTGGCGTTTCGGCCTCGCCGGCTCGCCGTTCCTGAGTCGTCCCTTCAAGCCGCTGACATGAAAACGGCGCGCCCCGCGAGAGGCGCGCCGTCGTTCAGTCGGGCGAGGCCGCGCTTAAAAGTGGCGGACGTAGCCGACCGACACCGTGTTCGAGCTCAGGTCGCTCTTGGTGTATTCCGACTTGGTCCAGTCGGCGCGGATGCCGTTCTTGCCGTCCAGCTTGTACTCGGCGCCGACGCCGTAGTTCCAGCTTTCGCGGCTGCCGTCGAACTGGGTCGCCACCGGGTTGTTGGTGTCGAACTTGGTCGTGCCGTAGCCGGCGCGGGCCAGCAGGTCGAGGTTCGGCGTCACCGGCAGGTAGCCGACGGCGTAGGCCGCGGCCTGGTGCTGCATCTTCACCTTGGCCGGACCGCCGGGCGTATAGGTGGTGTCGCCATCAACGCCGCCAGCCACTTCGGCCTCGACGCCGAAATTAGGCGTAAACTTGGCGCCGACGCGTCCTTGAATAGCGCCGGTGTCAGCGCCTCGCGTCCGAGTTTGGCCATAGTTGACGGAGCCATACACATCCGTCGAATTCTGAGCTTGAGCGAACATCGGGGCCGCGAGAACCGAACCAGCGACCAGGGTAGTGGCGATGAGAGTCTTCATTGTTGTACTCCAATTCTACTCGTAGTCTTCAGCTCCCTCAGCCAACCTAGGGCTAGGCGGATAACGCGGCGGCCATGCGGCGGTTCACGGCCGCGTTTAAGGTCATTGCGTGTCGGCGCTGCAAAGCGGGGTGGATGACGCGGCCGCCATCCATGCTATCTACGGGTCAAACAAGCGTCAGAACGCGGACCCGCCCCCTCCCAGAGAGGACGAGGCCCGCGCGTATCATCGGGACCGTCGTCTTGCCGCAAGCCGTCATCGCCGCCACGGGGCTGTTCACCCCGCCCTTCAGCATTTCGAACGCCGAGCTGGTCGAGGCCTTCAACACCTTCGTCGAGCGTTTCAACGCCGCCAACGCCGAGGCCATCGCCGCCGGCGAGGTGACCGCCCTGGCCCCCTCCTCGCCCGAATTCATCGAGAAGGCTTCGGGCATCAAGTCCCGCTTCGTGATGAACAAGTCGGGCATCGTCGACCCCGAGATCATGCGCCCGGTCATTCCCGAGCGCCCCAATGAGGAGCTCTCGATCCTCGCCGAGATGGCCGTCGAGGCCGCCAAACAGGCGATCGCGCGCTGGGGCAAGCCCGTCAGCGAGATCGGCGCGGTGATCTGCGCGGCCTCGAACATGCAGCGCCCCTACCCGGCCATGGCCATCGAGGTCCAACAGGCGCTCGGCATCGAGGGCTTCGCCTTCGACATGAACGTCGCCTGCTCGTCGGCCACCTTCGGCATCAAGACCGCCGCCGACTTCGTCACCACCGGCAGCGCCAAGGCCGTCCTGATGGTCAACCCGGAGATCTGCTCGGGTCATCTGAACTTCAAGGATCGCGACAGCCACTTCATCTTCGGCGACGTGGCCACGGCGGTGATCGTCGAGGACGCCGATCAAGCCAAGGACGGCTGGGAGATCCTGGGCACGCGCCTGAAGACCCAGTTCTCGAACAACATCCGCAACAACTTCGGCTTCCTGAACCGCGCCGCGCCGGAAGGGATCGGGGCCAAGGACAAGCTGTTCGTCCAGGAAGGCCGCAAGGTGTTCCGCGAAGTGGTGCCGATGGTCAGCGAGATGATCATCGAACACGCCAGCGACCTGGGCGTCGATCCGTCGACGCTGAAGCGCATGTGGCTGCACCAGGCCAACATCAACATGAACGATCTAATTGGTCGAAAAGTGCTGGGCCGCGATCCGGCCCCAGGCGAAAACGTCATCATCCTCGACGAATACGCCAACACCAGTTCGGCCGGCTCGATCATCGCCTTCCACACGGCCAATGACGACTTCCAGCCGGGCGAGACGGGCCTGATCTGCAGCTTCGGCGCCGGTTATTCGGCCGGCACCGTGTTCGTGCGCAAGCGATAGGCGCTAAACGCCTCGCCAGCCAGCCACGCGGCCTCCACAGGCCACAGTGCGCGTTCGGACTGGCGAACGGCGTCCGCCCGTATAGAACTGCGCTGGATTGTTTCGCTCAAAGGTCCGTCCATGCGATTCCCCGCCCGCCGCGCCGTCCTGACCGGTCTCGGCCTCGCCCTGGTCGCCGCGTGCGCCAAGAAGCCCCAGGCCGCCAACGGCTGGGAGCGGATCAAGGCGTCCGGAGCCCTGCGGATCGGTCTGGAGGGCACCTATCCGCCGTTCAACTTCCAGGGTCCCGACGGCCAGCTGGCCGGTTTCGAGGTCGATTTCGGCAAGGCGCTCGCCGCCCAGCTGGGCTTGAAGGCCGACTTCCGCCCCGCCCCGTTCGCGGGCCTGCTGGGCGCGCTGGAGTCCGGCCGCGTGGACGTGGTGATCAACCAGATCACCATCACCCCGGATCGTCAGGCCAAGTACGACTTCTCCGAGCCCTACACGGTCTCGGGCATCCAGATCATCACGCTGAAGGGCCGGACCGACCTGCGGCGCCCCGAAGACCTGGCCGGCAAGAAGGTCGGCGTGGGCCTGGGGACCAACTACGAACAGTGGATCCGCGCCAACGTGCCGACGGCCGACGTGCGCGCCTATGACGACGATCCCACCAAGTACCAGGACCTCAAGGCCGGCCGCATCGACGCGGTGCTGAACGATCGCCTGGTGGCGGCCGACTTCCTCAAGACCTCGCCCGAATTCATCGCCTCGGGCCCGCCTTTCGCCGCCCAGGGCGCGGGCGTGGCCATGAAGAAGGATCCGGGCCTGAAGGTGGTGATCGACCAGGCGATCGACGCCCTGCGCGCCAACGGCAAGATGTCGGCCCTGTCGCAGCAGTGGTTCGGCATGGACGTGACCCGCTAGGCGCATGGAGACGGGCCTGGATCTTCTGCGTCAGTCGGCGCCGCTGCTGCTGAAAGGCGCCGGTTACACCGTCCTGCTGAGCATCATCGGCATGGGCGTGGGCGTCGTGCTGGGCTTTGGCCTGGCGCTGATGCGGCTGTCGCGCTCGCCCCTGCTGCGCTGGCCGGCGGCGGTCTATGTCTCGGCCTTCCGCGGCACGCCGCTGCTGGTTCAGCTGTTCCTGATCTATTACGGCCTTCCGAAGTTCGGGGTCGAGCTGTCGCCTCTGGTGTCGGCCGGGATCGGGTTCTCGCTGAACGTCGCCGCCTATGCGTCGGAAATCCTGCGCAGCGCCATCGACGCGGTCGACAAGGGCCAGTGGGAGGCCGCAAGCGTCCTGGGCATGAGCCGTGGCCAGACCCTGCGCCGCGTGATCCTGCCCCAGGCCGCGCGCACCGCGCTGGCGCCGCTGTCGAACAGCTTCATCGGCCTGGTCAAGGACACCTCGCTGGCCGCCGTCATCCAGGTGCCGGAACTGGTCCGCCAGACCCAACTGATAGTGGCGCGCACCTACGAGGTCTTCACCCTGTATCTGGCCGCGGCGGCCATCTACTGGATCCTGTCCACCGTGCTGGCGACGCTGCAGCACCGCCTCGAGCGCCGCGCCTCGGAGGGCCGCCGATGAGCGCGATCGACGCCAAGGGCCTGTTCAAGAGCTTCGGCGACACCCCGGTCCTGGCCGGCGTGGACCTCACCGTCGTTCCGGGCGAGGTGGTGGCGATCATCGGCCCCAGCGGCTCGGGCAAGAGCACCCTGCTGCGCTGCCTGGCGGGCCTGGAGCCGCTGAACGGAGGCGATCTTTCCATCGCGGGCGTCAAGGCCGGCGGCAAGACGCCGCTCGCCAAGACCCTGAACGGGCGGGTCGGCTTCGTCTTCCAAGGCTTCAACCTGTTCCCGCACCGCACGGCGCTGGAGAACGTGATCGAGGGACCGGTGTACGTGAAGAAGGTGCCGCGCGAGCAGGCGCGCGCGGAAGGGCGTGCGCTGCTGGCGAAGGTCGGCCTGGCGGA
>NZ_DATFAV010000004.1:0-3940 GCF_035254145.1 Caulobacter sp.
GAGAAATAGACCCCGAACGAATAGGCGCCTTCTGGGCGCAGGGTCAGAGGGCGGCTGGGCTGCCCGCGGCCTCCGCGGCGCAGCACCGAGTCAGCCACCAGGCCGCGCTGTTCCAGATCGCGCACCAGTCGCGTGGCCGAAGCCGGCGCCAGGCCGGTGAGCTTGGCGATACTGTTTCGCGAGATCGGTGCGTGCCGCCAGATCGCCCGTAGAACGGTGCGTTCACTCGGCGAAAGGGTCCAGAGGGTCGGATCCGGCATTAATTTCCCAGGCAAGCTGAATTGTAAGCTCGGACTAGCTTGTCATGAGCTTACGGGCAAGGATGTTTGGAGACCGGATGGCCATTGGTCGGCCTCAAATTAATTTCATGATAAGTCAAAATGTCATGAATCGGCTTTATGGGCACCTCACGTCGAAGTCATCAAGGGGACTGCCATGTCGATCACCTCCAAGCCCGTCGTCTGGGCCGCCTCCGCTCTGGCGCTTGGTCTCGGCGTCGAGCCGGCCATCGCTCAGTCGACCGACCCGAATAGCGGTGCGACGGTCGATGCGTTGGTGGTCAGCGGCAATCGGCAGGTCGATACGCCCAGTGACACGATCAAGCGACGCGCTCCAGGCGTTGTCGACTCGATCACCGCCCGAGACATCGCTCGATTGCCCGACACCACCCTGGCCGAGGCCCTTGATCGCGTGGTCGGAGTGAGCTCCGACAAGTTCACCCAGACCTCGGAGGCCGGATCGACGACCGTGCGGGGCTTTGACGCCCGCTACAACAGCATGGACATCGACGGCAATCCGATCTGGTTCACCAGCCAGAACAACCGCGGCGCCCAGCTGGCGATCTTTCCCGCCTCGATCGTCAATCAGGTCAACGTCTTCAAGACCGTGACTCCCGATCAGGACGCCAACGCGGTCGGCGGACACATTTCGCTGCGCACGCTGCGGGCCTTTGACGGCGGATCCAAACCCTATCTGTCACTCGGCGCGCGGGTCGGGGCCTATGACCAGGATGGGTCGGGAGGCCAGGGCGGCCCCTCGTACCGGTTTTATGGCGCTGGCAAGACGACCTTCGGCGCAGAAGGGAAATTCGGCGCCGTTCTTGGTTTCGACAGTCAACGCACCCGCAATTTTGACCGCTATGTCGCCGTTGACGGCTACAGCCAGGTGTCGGGGAGCGACCAAGTCAATGGCGGCGTCTACCAAGGCAAGTACGACAAGGACATCCGGCGCAACGCCGCCTATGGCAAGCTCGAGGCGCGAGCCAATGACAGGCTGTACGCCTTTCTTTCGGCCAATGTGTTCGACGAGCACACCAAGCAATACCTGCAGCGCAGTGGCGTCTATATCTATCAAACCAGCGGCCGAACGACCGACTATTCCAACGGGAAGGCCAATTTCAACAAGGCCGTGGGCCAGACCAAGGAATATGACTACGACATCAAGCGCCAGGCCGCCGTTCTGGGCGGTGGCGTGGACTATCAGCTCGGCGCGCGCGGCGTTCTGGCCCTGCGCGGCAACTATACCGACTACGACTATGACGTGGACCTGCGCTATCCCGAAACCTTCCAGATGTCGGGCCTGAGCGGATCCTATGACGTCTCCGGCGATCGCCCGTCGGCGAGCGTATCCACCACGGGCTTCGGCGATCCCGCCAACTGGGTCTACCGCAACACCAGCGCCTCTTATCAGCAGTTCCAGCGTCTCTCCGACAAGGTCTACGCCCTCCGCGCCGACTATGATTTCAACAGCGGCCACTCCGCGCGCGGGCTGGGTTTCAAGGCGGGAGCCGCTTGGACGCGCCTTGATCGCGACTACGACCAAGCCCAGGACAATTACAAGCTGCCCACCGGGATGACGTTGCGGCTGTCGCAGGTGGCGCCGGCGGGATCGAGCGTTGCGGACAACAGCGCCATGGAGAACGACTGGAGCGCCTTTTGGGCGGCCATGCGGTCCAATGGCGTCCTGACGCGCGATGATCAGGCGACCGCCGACTATCGCCTCACCGAAGATGTGACCTCGGGCTATGCGAGCATGTCCTTCACCGGCGATCGCTATCGGCTTTTGACCGGACTGCGCTACGAGCATACCCGGTTCGACAACGACACCGCCGATATCATCAATGGCGTGACCAAGGCGGCCACGCGTCATCGCGGCTACGACAACTGGCTACCCAACGCCCAGGCCAGCTTCGACGTCACCGACAAGCTGCGTCTTCGGGCGGCCTTCACCAAGACCCTGGCTCGAGCCGACTTCTCCGATTTCGCCATGGGCCGCACGACGACCCTCGATAGCCTGGGCAACCCCGTCATCAAGGGCACCAACCCCAATCTGAACCCCCGCCAATCGACCAATTATGACTTGGCGGCCGAATACTATTTCCAGGATGGCTTCGCCTCGATCGGAGTCTTCAGGAAGGATTTGCACGAAGAGACCTTCACTCAGCGCACGCAGCAGTTCGACGCCGCGGGCGTGGCCATCCTCACCGAAGAGGTTCCGCTCAACACCGGCGCTGCCCGGGTGAAGGGCCTAGAGGTCAGCCTGGTCAAGCGTCGCTTTGAGAGCCTGCCGGGGCTGCTGAAGGGTTTGGGCTTCAACGCCAACTACACCTATCTCGACGGTCGCTGGGATGTCGTTTTCACCGATGGGACGCGGCGCGGCGTCGATGGCTTGCGCAACCAGCCCCGCTGGCTGGCGAACGTGATGGTCAGCTATGACGCCGGGCCGCTGGACCTGAACCTCGCTTGGCGCCTGCGCGGGCGAACCTTTACCGGCACCTTCGGAACCAGCGCCGAAAAGGACGTGTGGATCGATCGTTACGAACAGCTGGATTTGCAGGCCAACTTCGTCGTGCGCCACGGCCTTCGCCTGTTCGCCGAGGCGCGCAATCTCACCAATCAGGACTGGCGCCAGACGACCGGCGCGACCGATGTGGTGGCTCAAGCCGTCAATCCGGGGCGCAGCTACTTCGTCGGCGTGAAATACCGCTACTGACGACTACCGCCTTCGCGGCGGCTTCGGATTCTGGGCGGCGCGCGCTAAAGGCGACGCTGGGGCGGAGACCGGCGTCGCGACCGGGGCGGCTAGGTCCAATATCGCGTGACGGCGGGGGCGATGATGAATCAGGCGGCCAGTGATCCGGGCGAGGCTCGATCTGGAGGCCTGGCTGCGATCGGGCTGGTCTATGTGGCGCTGTTCCTGGGGCGGGGCGTGGCTTCTCCGCTTATGCCGCTGTGGCTCGACAGCCGTGGATTGTCCGGGGAGGCCCTGGCGATGGTTCTGGCCGCGCCCAACCTGGCGCGGCTGTTGACCGGCCCCGCCATAGCGTTGGCGGCCAATCGCCTGGCGCTGCAGAGATCCGGCCTCATCTGGCTTGGAGGCGCGATTGCCCTGGGGTTCGCGGTGCTGGGCGTCAGCCGGAGCCCTTGGGTCCTGGGCGGGGCCTGGTTTTTGGCCGCCACCGCTTCGGCCGCCTGCCTGCCGCTGCTCGATGCCATGGCCCTGACGGTGGTTCGCGCGAGCGCATGGACCTACGGGCGGATGCGGGCCTTGGGATCGGCCGCTTACGCCGCCGCCAGCATGGCGGGCGGCTTCGTGCTGAAGCTATTTGGGCCGACGGCCTTGCTTGTCTGGAGCCTGGCCGCGGCGACCATGCTGGCGTTGGGTGCGAGGACGCTCCCGCCGTTCAGAGTGGCTGAGCGGGTTTCGCCCCAAGACGGCCCGATCGAAACGCTGCGTCGCTTATGGGAGGCGCCAGGGTTTGGTCGGGTGACGATCGTCCTGGCGCTGATCCAGGGTTCGCACGCACTCTTCTATGGCTTCTCGAGCCTTCTGTGGCGCGACCGGGGGTTCGACGGCGTCCAGATCGGCGCCTTGTGGGGCGCCAGCGTGGTCGCCGAGATCGTGTTCTTGGTGGTCGCCGAGCGTGTCCGCGAGGCCTTGG
>NZ_DATFAV010000005.1:0-3942 GCF_035254145.1 Caulobacter sp.
GATTTTCACGACCATGCTTAGCGGCCAGAAGCGCATGCGCTTCTGGCGGGCCAAGATCGTCGAGTAATCGATCGATCCCAGCGACAGCTGATCTAAGCGAAGGCCCCGGAGAGCGATCTCCGGGGCCTTTTGCTTTGGCCAATCCTCCCCCTAGCGGGGGAGGTGGCGCGAAGCGCCGGAGGGGGAAGTACTGCTGAGCTTGCCTCTTCCCCCTCCGTCGTCTCTCCGAGCCGACACCTCCCCGCTAGGGGGAGGATTTGATACCTCTCACCCTCTCACCGCCTGCGGCGGAGAGGGTTTCGGCCCCCCCCTACAGCTCCAGCCGATAAAACCGGGTGTCCACCGCCATGCGGGGGAAGGCTTCCGGCAGGTCCGCGATCTCCACCAGGGAAAAGCCGTTCTTTTCGTAGAACCGGTGCGCGGCCTTGAACTTGTCGGTCGTGCCCAGCCAGACGGCCCGGACGCCGCCGTCGCGAGCATGGTCCAGGGCCGTGGCCAGGAGGGCCTGGGCCGCGCCCACGGGGCCGCGCGCCGCCGGCTTGACGAACATCTTGCGCAGGGCCACCGCGTCGTCGCCGATATCCTTCAGGGCGATGGTCCCGACGGCCTGGCCGTCCAGTTCAGCCAGCCAGAACTGACCCGCGCCGGTCTGGTACCAGCCGGGGATGTCGGCCAGGTCCGGCTGGTCGGCGGCGGTGATGGCCACGCCGAACTCCTCGCGCTGGATCGGCAGGATCACGTCGATCACGGCCGGCGCGTCGCCGGGCGCGAAGGGGCGGATGGTCACGGTCGGCATCGGGCGGGATCCATGGAGCGTCGAGGAGGGGCAGGCCCGTTCCATTAGGGGCCGCCGCGCGGATCGGGAAGGCTCCGGGGCGTTCTTCGGCCAAGCTTGGCGCGGGCGCCGCTTCGAGGGGCGCCCGTGCGGCGCGTTGACGCGGCCATGTCGTCAGGCCTTGGTGGCGGTTGACGCGCTCGCGAAACATACCACATCATCGAAACAAGCGTTCGGCCTGTATGGTCGTCGCCGTCTCGTCGAACAGACGGGGCTAGTATGCGTGGCTTTTCAAGCGTCCGGCCCAAAGGGGACCAAGGCTTGTCGGCTCTAGACGGCGCATTACCAGGTTTCGAAAAAGTACGCGGCCCGCGGCGCGCCCATCTCGGCGCGGGCGTGGCGACGTGCGCGGGATCCGGCTGGCGCCTGTCCGGGAGGCCGCCCCCCAGCTGAACGCGCTCCATGGCCTCGCGAAAAGACGATCGGCCAACCAAACAAATAATCGAGGGAGGGAAAGACGATGAAACGCAGCAGCTTCCTGCGCGGAGGCTCAAGCCTCGCGCTGAGTCTCGCCTTGATGGGGTGGGCCGCCCACGCCCAGGCCCAGCAGAAACCTGGCGACGCGCCGGTCGAGGTCGAGGAGGTCGTGGTCACGGGCTCCTTCATCAGGGGCACGCCCGAGGACGCGGCCCTGCCGGTCGACGTGATCGGCGCCGAGGAGCTGCAAAAGCGCGGCTCGCCGTCGACCGTCGAGCTGATCAAGGCCCTGTCGGTGTCCAGCGGGGTGCTGGGCGACACCAACCAGTTCGACAGCCGCGCCCAGGGCTCGGAAGGCTCGGGCTCGGTGAACCTGCGGGGCCTCGGTTCGCAGCGGACCCTCGTCCTGCTGAACGGCCGGCGCCTGGCGATCAACCCCCTGGCCGCGGCCGGGGCGGGCATCGTCGACACCAACATCATCCCGGCCGCCGCGATCGGACGCCTTGAGGTGCTGAAGGACGGCGCGGCCGCGACCTACGGCTCGGACGCCATCGCCGGCGTGGTCAACTTCATCACCAAGAAGAACTTCGAGGGGCTGGAGGCGGCCGCCGACTACCGGATCATCGACGGCTCCAAGGGCGACTACGGCGTCAACGTCACCTGGGGCAAGACCTGGGACAACGGCAATGTCCTGGCCAGCGTCGGCTGGCAGCACCGCTCCAAGCTGTCGGTCGCCGACCGCGACTGGGCCAACCGGTCCTATCTGAGCAATCCCGAGGCCGGCTGGTCGGCCGCCGGCAACCCTTCCACCTTCATCCCCCTGGCCAGCACCACCAACGCCATGCGCGACCCGGCCTGCGCGGGGCTGGGCGGCTTCCCCGGCTTCTCGGGCCTGACGCCGGTCTGCTACTGGCACTACACGCCGTTCGACAACCTGGTCGAGAAGTCCAACGCCATCCAGGCCTATGCCGAGGCCAACGCCGACCTGTCGGCCAACACCAAGTTCCACGCCGAGGTGCTGTACGCCCACACCGACGTGCCCGACTGGAACACCTCGCCGTCCTACGCGGCCCTGGCCGTGCCGACCTCGGAGGTCGCGCCCAGCCCGGCCCTGACCGGCCGCTACTATGTGCCGGCGACCAATCCGGGCCTGCTGGCCTTCATCGCCGCCAACCCGACGGTCAACCTGACCAACCTGGCCACCGGGGTCAGCTCGACCGCCCCCGGCTCGATCTTCGGCTTCGGGGCGCTGGACGTGGCCAACCGGCCGTTCGGCATCGGCGGCAATCCCAAGTTCGGCTACGGCCCCTCGATCGGCTCGCGCTCGTTCGACGCCTTCCGCGTCTCGGCCGACCTATCGGGCGAGTTCGAGAACGGCATCGGCTGGGACATGGCCCTGACCTATTCGCAGGAAGTGGGCATCCGCACCGGCTACGACACCCTGGTCAACCGCTTCGCCCTGGCGCTGCAGGGCCTGGGCGGGCCGCTGTGCGACAGCAATCCGTCGCTGCCCGGCGTCCAGGGCACGCCCGGCGTCGGCCAGTGCATGTACTACAACCCCTTCGCCAGCGCGATCCCGTCCAACGCGATCACCGGAACCGCCAACGCCGGCTACAACTCCGCCCTGGCCAACAACAAGGACCTGGTGGACTGGTTCTTCAAGAAGCTGTCGACCAAGCAGTCCTCGCGCCTGTTCGTCGGCGAGGCGGTGCTGAACGGCAAGACCAACATCACCCTGCCGGGCGGCGACATCGCCTGGGCGGCCGGCGTCCAGTACCGCCGCACCTATTTCAAGGCCGACTACAACGACATCAGCAACGCGGCGATCAATCCGTGCGTGAACACGCCCGACTTCGGCGTGACCACCTGCACCGGCTCGCAGCGCAACGGCCCCTTCATGTTCCTGGGCGTCGGCAACGAGGCCGATAACCAGAGCGACGTGATGGCCGGCTTCGGCGAGCTGTCGGTCCCGATCACCGAGGACCTGCAGGCCCAGTTCGCCGCCCGCTACGAGAAATATGGCGGGCCGATCGGCTCGACCTTCAATCCCAAGGCCTCGCTGCGCTGGCAGGCCACGCCGTGGATGGCGCTGCGGGCTTCGGCCGGCTCGACCTTCCGCGGGCCGCCGGACCCCCTGACCACCACCACCTCGGTGACCTCGCTGCAGGGGATTCTGGGCGTGTTCCGCGCCGTCGACATCTTCGGCAATCCCGACCTGAAGCCGGAAAAGGCCAAGACCTATAATTTCGGCGTGCTGTTCAAGGCCGGGGAGCTGAAGGCCAGCATCGACTACTTCGCCTTCGACTTCAAAAACCCGATCGTGGCCGAGCCGGTGGCGGGCATGGTCAGCGCGCTCTATCCGAACGGGGCGGCGGGGGCCAACAACTGCGCCAATGCGGCCTATGCGGCCCTGGTGGCCCGCTTCACCTTCAACGGCTCCTGCGCGACCCCGACGACCAGCATCGCCCGCCTGAAGACCTTCTACATCAACGGCGCGCCGGTGAAGAACTCGGGCTTCGACTTCTCCGCCGACTACCGCTTCAAGGAGGTGCTGGGCGGCGACGTGACCGTGGGCGGCAACGCCACCTACATCCAGAAGTACAAGGTCGGCGCCACCCAGGTCGAAGGGATCACCGTCGAGAAGGCTTTCGACGCGGTGGGCCTGCTGAACTACCAGACCACGGTCGTGC
>NZ_DATFAV010000006.1:0-30110 GCF_035254145.1 Caulobacter sp.
TTCCGGGCGAGTTGGGCGTCGCCGCGCTCGGCCGTCGACTTACCGCAAGCCAGGCGAGCGATGTACAGCGGACCTAAATCCGCCCCGGCCAGCTCCGCCGAGAACGCCTCGGCTCCGGCCGGCTTGAAATCCATGGCCTCGACATGGGCGGCGAACAGTCCCGCCCAGCCCCCGGGCGAGGATCGGCCCGTCAGATCGTTCGTGCTGAAGACGTTCATGCGCGCCTCCCCCTAGACCGGGAGTGTGCCCTCCCTGGGTCATTTCCTATATGATATAGGAAATATGGAAAGCCTTATTTTTCGCCCCAGCCAATTCGACCGCGAAAAGCTGTGAGACGGACATACGGCGGCAGGCGCGGAGATCCCTCCCCGCGCCCGCGTTTTCAAAAGACATGAATTTACCGGACCTTGCGGCCGCGCTCAGATAGCCCTACGCACCAGCGAACGGGACAACACGGGCGTATGAGCGCTGGATGTGTTCGCGCATGGCGGCTTCGGCCGCGTCCGGGTCGCGCGAGGTCAGCGCCTGAATCAGCGCCGCATGTTCATTGACAGCTTCGGTCGTAACCTCGCTGTGGAAGCGCAGGCGGAAGATGTGCAGATGCGAGTGCAGCCGCGCCAGCGTCTCGCGAATGATCGGATTTCCACAACCCGCCGCGACCAGGTCGTGAAGCTCGGAATCCTGGTCGGCGAATCGGTCGTAGGACTGGCGCGATTCGCCAGGCGTCATGGCCTCGGCCAAGGCGACCAGCTCGGCCATGGCCGTGTCATCCATCCGCTCGGCCGCGTGGCGGGCGGCGAACGGCTCGATCAGCAGGCGAGCTTCGTAAAGCTGGTCCAATTGACGGCGATTGAGCTGTGGCGCGCTGCAATAGCCGACGAAGTGGCGCTTGGTGACCAGGCCAATCGCCTCGAGCATGCTGAGCGCCTCGCGGATCGGCGTCTGCGACACGCCCAGCTTGCGCGCCAGGTGATCGATCGAGATTCGCGTGTCGGGCGGAATGGCCAGCGACATGATGTCGGCCCGGATGACCTCGAAGACCTCTTCGACGAAACCCTGTGAGCGTTTGATCCGGCGATCCGCGCCGTTTTGATCGGAAGAATCGTTGCGGGGGCCTTCGACGTGAGGCGCTTCGACGCCGTGACCTTGCCCGGCGGTGGATCGGCGAGCCACTCGGGCCTCCTGGTTAGAACGCCGCGCCCGGCCGAAATACGGCCATCGCGTCGCTCGATATCTCCGCTGGCGATATCATGCCAGCAACGTCCTCGCGAGAGAACAGGTGGCGATTTTAGGCTGACCTAGCGCGCCGCGCCTTGCCTCCAGCGGCGCGATTACTTTCGCGAGACACCCTCGCCAAGCGCTGGGAGCCATTCAGGGGCTATCGGCGGTGCAAGTCACCCTGCCTCTATGAGCAAGCCCCTCGTTCAGGCCAGACCTAGTCATGGCCCTGCATCGACAAGAGGAAAGCGCACGGAATGGACGTGGGGGGACAGAGGCTCATCAGCATGGTGAACGTGGGCGCGCTCACGTTCGGTCCCGGAGCCCTGGCGCGGTGCGCCTACGACCTCATCGCCCGGCGATCGCGATCAGTCTTTATCGTCACGACGGAGCCGACGCTGTTCCTGTGCGCCCCGCTGGTCGAGGCGCTGGGGGCGGCCGGCGTAGAGACGACGCTCTGGAGCGATCTCCTCGGCGAACCGACTCTGAAGGAATTCGACGCCGCCCTGATGGCGGCGCGGGCTTGCGAGGCCGACGCGGTCGTTGGTCTGGGCGGCGGCAGCGCCATGGACGTCGCCAAGCTGGTCGCGGCGCTGTTCGATGGCCGCCAGGGTGTCATGGAGGTGCTCGGGACCGATCTCGTCGCGGCCCGTCCCCTATGGCTGGCTTGCATCCCGACCACGGCCGGCACCGGCAGCGAGGTGACTCCGATCGCCATTCTCGGCGATGAGGACGAGGATCTGAAGAAGGGCGTCGTCAGCCCGTATCTGGTGCCCGACGCGGCCTATCTGGATCCCGCCCTGACCGTGACCATGCCGCCCTCGGTGACCGCGGCGACGGGACTGGACGCCCTGACCCATTGCATCGAGGCCTACGCCAACCGCTTCGCCCATCCTCTGGTCGACGTTTACGCCCTGGGCGGGATCCGGCTGATCGCCGAAAACATCGAGCGCGCTTGTACGCATGGCGACGACCTGGACGCGCGCTTGGCGATGATGATCGCCAGCTACTACGGCGGGCTGTGCCTGGGCCCGGTCAACACCGCGGCGGTGCACGCCCTGGCCTATCCGCTCGGCGGCGAGTTCCATATCGCCCACGGCGTGGCCAACGCCCTACTGCTGCCCCACGTGCTGCGCTTCAACATCGAGGCGTCGTCGGAACGCTACGCCGCGATCGCGCGGGCGCTGGGCGCGGACTGCACTGGCGACCACGCCACCGACGCCCTGGCCGGCGTGGAGCGCGTGATCGCGCTGGCCAACGCCTGTGGGATCAAGCGCCGTCTGTCGGACTTCGGTATCGCCCGCGATGCGATCCCCCGCATGGCGACGGCGGCGATGAAGGTCACGCGTCTGCTGGACCGCAATCCCCGCCCCCTGACCGAGGCCGACGCCCAGGCGATCTACGAAGCGGCCTGGTAGGCGGCGGCCGCCCGCGCGCCGTTGCGGACATTTCGCCACCGGCCTAACTCTGCCGCATGACCATCCGACCGATCCCGCTGGTCCGTCGTGCTCGCCCGTCCGATGCAGCCGCGTTGCGGGATATCCTCCACGACACGTACGCGCGCACCTGGCTCCCCCAGGTCACGCCAGACGCCGCGCGCGCCTTTCTCGAGGAGGACCGACCAGCCGCCTACGTCGCCGAACGGGGCGAGGCGTTCTGGGTCGCCGAATGGGATGGCCAGGTCGCTGGCTTCGTCGATTGGGACGCGGACTTCGTGAAGGCGCTGCACGTGCGTTCTTCCCGCGCTCGGCTGGGGATCGGCGCGCGCCTGATGGACAAGGCCGAAGCCGAGATCGCCGCCGCCGGCTACCTCGCCGCGCGCCTGGAAACCGACACCTTCAACATCGTCTCGCAAGCTTTCTACGCGGCCCGCGGTTACCGCGAGAGCGATCGCTATCCCGACAGAGAATGGGACAGCGGTCTGACGACGCTCTTGCTGGTCAAGACCCTCGGCTAGGCGCTCCCTCAAGGTCGCCCAGAAAAAATCCCGATGCATGAGCCGGCCGGACCGGATCACGCATCGGGATCAAGGAGAAGCTCGGCGCCGCTCGAGGAGGAGAAGGACGGCGCCGTCTTCGTTCGGACGCCGCCTACCAGGCGGCCCGAATGCCTAGTCGGAAAGCCCGTCCGACGGTGTCGTATTGCAGCGGGTTGCCAAACAGGCGCAGCTCGGGCGGCTGGGCCTTGTCGAACAGGTTCGTCACCCCGCCGTAGAGTTCGGTCTTGCTGCTGCCAAACAGCGACGGCAGCTGGGCCGAGCCGGAAAGGTCCATGTAGAACCGGGCGCTGACCTTGTTGATGCTGACGCTGGTCGGCAGGTTGATGTTGTAGCCGGCCTGATCGGGCCCGATCTTGGTCGGATCGAGGATGCTCTTGGGGATGTAGCGCATGTGCGCCGCGAGCATCCAGCTGGGCCGGGTGTAGGCCACCAGGCCGTCGATCTTGTATTTCGGCACGCCCGCGATGCCGGCCAGCGAGCCGGCGTTGCCGGTCACCCCGTTCATTCGGGTGACCAGGCCGGTGCCGCCAATCGACTTCAGATCCTTCACGTAGTTGGCGTTGAGTTGGAAGCTGACCGCGCCGTCCCAGACATCCGGGATCGTGTAGTCGGACTGGAACTCGTAGCCCTCGGCGTGAACCTGCGCGACGTTCTGGAAGTTCGACAGCACCGACACCACCGGACTGGCCTTGGCCGCGCCGCTGAACGTGATCAGGTTGCACAGCAGGTTCTTGGTGGCGCAGGCCGACAGGATGTTCGGGGCCGACACCGAGTCGATCGCGTTCCTGACGGTGATGTCGTACCAGTCGACCGAGGCGTGGAAGCCCGGCAGGAAGTTCGGCTTCAGCACGATCCCGGCGGTGTTGGTCTTGGCCGATTCCAGTTCCAGCTTGGGGTTGCCGCCGGCCAGGGCGCCGATCAGGTGATTGCTGCCGCTGAAGGGATCGTTCAAGGGCAGGAAGGTCTGCACGGTGTTGGGGTTCGACTCCGCGGCCGTGGGCGCGCGGATGTCGGCCGAACGCGTCACGCGGACCAGGATCTGGTCATTGGGCTGATACTCGACACCCACCTTCCAGGGCTGGGCGTTGCCGAAGCCGCTATAGTGAGTGTAGCGGCCGGTAAGGTCGAGCGACAGCGACTTGGCCAGCGGCAGGTCGCCCAGTAGCGGGAT
Source organism: Caulobacter sp. (assembly GCF_035254145.1). Taxonomy (GTDB): domain Bacteria; phylum Pseudomonadota; class Alphaproteobacteria; order Caulobacterales; family Caulobacteraceae; genus Caulobacter. The sequence goes on from NZ_DATFAV010000006.1 coordinate 4,389, forward strand.
ATTCGCCTCGACATAGCCTTCCGTCACCTTCTGGGTGACTTGTGGCAGGGCCGTGACCTGCGGCGCGGCGAACTGGCCGGCCTTGGTCAGCGGATCGACCTGGCCGGAAACGCTGTCGTGGCGGAACTCACCGCCGACAGCGGCCTGGACGGCGCCGGCCGGAAGGTTGAACAGCGTGCCGCGGAAGTTCACCATCAGGTCGTGCTGCTTGATGGTCCGCGTCTGCCACTCGTCCTTGAAGTACTTGTTCAGCACCGCCGGGGTGATGTTCGAGCCCAGCAGATCGACCGGCAGGCAGCCGTCGTTCGGATTGGCCACAGACGAGGCGCAGATCACTGGCGCGCCCGTGGGCGTCGTGTAGATCGTGCCCGCATAACCGGCCGGCGGAGTGATCGCGTTGGTCGCCTGCGTGTCGAACGACGCCAAACGGGTGTTCTTCACATCCGTGCGGCTGTCGGTCTGGCCGTACTCATAGCTGGCGTCCCAACGCCAGTCCTTGAAGAGCTCGCCCTTCAGGCCGGTCACGAAGCGGTAGATGTTGTTGGTGCTGGAGGCCACCACCGTATCGCCACCCTGCGCCACCGCCACGTTGACGTTGATCGCCGTGATGTTGGGATTGGCCGCCAGGATCTGCGCCCGCACCGCCGGGGTGATGAAGGGGTTGTTGATGTCCAGGCCCGCCGAACCGCCAGCCGGCGCCTGCAGCAGCACCGAGGTGCGCACCGGACCGCCTTCGGTGCGGCTGTAGATGAACTCGCCGAAGGCCTGGGTCTTGGGCGTCAGGTCGTAGTCGACGTGGACGACGCCCGAGCCGTGCGATGTCGGCGTCACCAGCGGCGGGTTGCCCCAGCCCCAGTTGTTGCTGGCGGCCGCGTCGCCTCCCTGCATGAACGTGCCGCTGAGATAGTTGCCGAACTGGAACGGGACCAGGGCCGTGCCGGCGGCGTTGAACTGCAGGCCGCGCAAGGCCGCGGGCAGCGCCGTCGCGCCGGTATGGTTGACCTGCTGGCCTAGCGTGGTCTTGACGCCGTTCACGGTCTGGACGGCGCTGAGCAGCACGCCGGTCGGGGTGTAGACGAAGTTGACATTGTCCAAGACCAGCGTGGCCGGGAGCCCGTTCGTGCTGACCCCTCCGATGTAGCCCGGGTTGGGAACGAAGTTCGTCAGCTTGGCGCACCAGCTGCGCTCGAAGCAGTTGCCCACGCCCTTGTCGTCCCGGTATTCGAACCCGGCGATGATGTGGCCGCGGTCGCTGGCGAAGCCGCGTCCGCCGGCCACCGACAGGAAGTAGTTCTTGGCGTCGCCCCGGTCGCTGACGCCGGCGCTGGCGTCGATCTTCAAGCCGTTGAGCTTGGTGTCGAGGATCAGGTTGACCACCCCGGCGACGGCGTCCGCTCCGTAGGCGGCCGAGGCGCCGCCGGTGACGACTTCCGACCGCTTGACCAGCGCGTTTGGAATGCTGTTCAGGTCAACGCCGCCGGAGTCGACGCTAGGCACGAACCGCCGGCCGTCCACCAGCACCAGGGTGCGACTGGTGCCCAGCCCCCGCAGGTCGGGCGTGTTGCCGCCGATGGCGCCGTTGACGCGAAACAGGATCGTCGAGGCCGAGGTCGTGGCGCGGAACGATGGGATCTGGTTTAGCGCTGTGGCCACATCCGGTATGGCAAGCTGCTGCATGCGCTCGGCGCCGACCACATTGACTGGGGTGGGCGAATTATAGGTGGTGCGCACTCGCGAGCCGGTGACCACGACCTCCTCGACCGCGACCGAGTCCGATTGGACCGGCGCGGCCTGAGCCGAGGCGGCCGTCGCCGCCGCAAGGGCGATCAACGACGTCGAGACAAAACTGGCGACTTTGAACAACGTCCCCTCCCTTTATGATTATGTGACGGAAGGGATGGGCAAGATCGCTCTATGGCGCTTGCTTCCAGCGGAACGACGTTTTTCCGCTTCGCCTCGCAAAGGCTCTTTGCTCGTCGAGACAAGTATTTATGCCGACCAGGTCAAACGCGATAGTTTGTCCGCCAACGGAATATCAATCCAACGAACCTTGGCTCGCGGACTGAGAGGAGGGTCGCCAGCCTTGATCAGCCAACGTCAGATCGGCAAATTTCCATAGGCCCCTCCCCGCTCGGTCCACTTGCGCGAAGTCAATGCGCTATGGTTGGCTCTGATCGCCAATCATTCCTGACTCCCAAAAGGACAAGTGGACATGGCGCCTCCAAGGCATTTCATCGACACCCAGGATTTCGCTCGCGAAGAGCTCTTGCGAATTCTGGATCTGATCGGACTGCTGAAGGAGGCCGACAAGGACGGCGCCTGCCCCAAGCTGCTGGCTGGCGCGTCGCTGGGCATGATCTTCGAGGAGCCCTCCACCCGCACGCGCGTCTCGTTCGAAGTGGCCATGACCAAGCTCGGCGGGCATGCGCTCTATCTCAAGCCCGGTGAGATCCACCTTGGCCAGCGCGAGAACATCCGCGACACCGCCCAGGTGATCAGCCGCATGGTCGACGTGATCGAGGCCCGTACGCTCAAGCATCAGACCGTGCTCGATCTGGCCGCCAACGCCACCGTGCCGGTGATCAACGGCCTGACTGACTACAACCACCCCACCCAGGTGGTGTGCGACGTCTTCACGATGCTGGAGCATCGGCAAGCCGGAAAGCCGGTCGGCGAGCTGAACGTGACCTTCATTGGCGACGCCACCAATGTCTGCTCGTCGTTGATGATGATCTGCACCCAGATGGGCATGCGCTTCACTCACGCCGCCCCCGCGCGCTATCAGGCGCCCGCCGCGTGGCGACAGATCGCCGAGGCGAACGCGGCGGCCTCCGGCGGCTCGTTGACGGTGACCGAAGATGTCGAGGCGGCGGTTCGGAACGCGGACTTCGTCTACACCGATCTTTGGTGGTGGATCGGCCAGGAGGCCGAAATCCCTGAGCGCCGCCAAGCCTTCATGCCCGTCTACCAGATCAATGAGGCTCTGCTGGCCAAGGCCCCCGCGCACGCCCGCTTCATGCACTGCCTGCCCGCCTCGCGCGGCGTCGAAGTGACCGACGCGGTCATGGATGGCCCCCAGTCGATCATCTACGACCAGTCCGAGAACCGTCTCCACACGGAGAAGGCGCTGCTGGTCCATTTCGTCCACCCACGCCTGAAGACCGCTTCGACCGAGCTCGCCGCCTATCATCGCGGGCGAGTGGAAGACTTCCTCAGCCGCTGAACACAGGAGCTCCAATGGCCGCCCCAGAGACTCCCACCGCCGCCCGCCCGCCCAGATTCCGCAAGGTTCTGCATGGCCTGGACATGGCGCTGTTCACGGTCTGCGCGATCCTGATCGTCGATCAGCTCGCGGCGTCCGCGGCGATTGGCGTTCAGTCCATCTTCTGGTGGGTGCTGACCCTCGTCCTGTTCTTCATTCCTTACGGCCTGATCACGGCCGAGCTGGGTAGCGCCTATCCGCAGGAGGGCGGCATCTACGCCTGGGTCCGCCGCGCCTTTGGCCCGCGCTGGGCCGGTCGCACGGCCTGGCTCTGGTGGGTCAATGTCGCGTTCTGGATGCCGTCGGTCTACATCCTGTTCGCCGGGGTGTTGGCCGAACTGGTCGCCCCCGACATGTCCCTTTGGACCAAGATCCTGATCACCCTGGGCCTGACGTGGCTGACGGTGGGGATCAACATCGTGGCGCTGGATGTCGGCAAGTGGGTCCCCAACATCGGCGCGGTCTTCAAGGCCGTGATCATGCTGGCGATCGGCTTCGGCGGGATCGCCTACGCGCTGCGGCACGGGGTGGCCAACGCCTTCACGTTGGAGACCTTGCGGCCAAGCTGGGGCGCCAGCCTCGCCTTCCTGCCGGTGATCCTCTACAATTTCCTAGGCTTCGAGCTGATGTCCGGCGCCGGCGAGGAAATGGAGAATCCCGCTCGTGACGTGCCTTGGGCGATCATGCGCTCCGGCGCCCTGATCGCCTTCTTCTACGTCTTCGCCACGGTCGGCATGCTGCTGGCCCTTCCCGTCAAGGATGTCGGGCTGATCGAGGGGCTGACCGACACCTTCCGGCGGCTGTTCGGCGACGCGCCGGCGAGTCAGGCGATCGTCGCGGTGCTGGGGGCCATGGCGCTCTACACCTTCCTGGCCAACATGGTGACCTGGACCATGGGCGCGAACCGCTCGGCCGCCGAAGCCGCGAACCGGGGCGATCTGCCGGCCATCTTCGCCAGGCTGCATCCCAAGTATCGAACGCCCGCCAGCGCCGCCGTCCTCTGTGGGACCATCGCCACCGCCGTCCTGTTCCTGTACGGCCTGCTGGCCAAGAGCGCCGAGGACTTCTTCTGGACCACCTTCGCCTTCTCGTCCGTGGTGTTCCTACTGCCCTATCTCCTGCTTTTCCTGTCCTTCCTGCGGCTTCGGAAGATCGACGCCGGTCTCCCCCGCCCCTATCGCGTTCCGGGCGGCCAGTTCGTGGCGACGGCGCTGAGCGTGCTGTGCATGGCCTTCATCCTGCAGGCGATCGTCTTCTTCATCTACAAGCCCGATGCGTTCGACCCGACCTACGTCCTGGCGGTGGTCGGCGGCGTGGTGGCGACGGTGATCGTCGGCGAAGTTCTCGTCCGGGTCACGGTCGGCAAGAAGGACCGCGCCGATGTCTAGAATCCTCTCCACGACCCCGCGCGCCGACGGCTTCCGTATGCCCGCCGAGTGGGAGCCTCATATCGGCTGCTGGATGCTCTGGCCCGAGCGCTCGGATAACTGGCGCAACGGCGCCAAGCCCGCCCAGCACGCGTTCGCCGCCGTCGCCGCGGCGATCGCCCAGGGCGAGCCGGTGACCGTCTGCGCCTCACCCGGGGAATATGCGGTGGCCCGCGAGATGCTGGACCCGGCGATCCGGGTCGTCGAAATGACCAACAACGACAGCTGGATGCGCGACTGCGGCCCGACCTTTCTGGTCAATGACACGGGCGATGTCCGCGGCGTCGATTGGAAGTTCAACGCCTGGGGCGGGCTGGTGGGCGGCCTCTATTTCCCCTGGGACCAGGACGACCTCGTCGGCGAAAAGGTCCTGGAGTTCGAGCGGGACGACCGCTACGCGCCGGACTTCGTCCTGGAGGGCGGCTCGATCGACGTGGATGGCCAAGGGACCGTGCTGACCACCGAGGAGTGCCTGCTCAACCCGAACCGCAACCCGGACATGGACCGCCAGACGATCGAGACCTGGCTGCGCGACTATCTGGGCGTCCAGAGCGTCCTATGGCTCGGCAAAGGCGTCTATCTCGACGAAACCGACGGCCACGTGGACAACCTTTGTCGGTTCGTCGCCCCCGGCGAAGTGGTTCTGACCTGGACCGACGACCCCGCCGACCCGCAGTACGAGATCTCCCACGACGCCCTTCGGCGGCTCGAAGGCTATCGGGACGCCCGCGGGCGCGCCTTGAAGGTGCACAAGCTGCTGCAGCCCGCCCGCCCCGTGGTCATCACCGCCGAAGAGGCCGGGGGCGTCGACAAGGTGCACGGAACCCTGCCCCGCGAGGCCGGAGACCGCATGGCCGCCTCCTACGTCAATTTCTACATCGCCAACGAGGTCATCGTGGCGCCCCGGTTCGACGATCCCAACGACGAGCCGGCCCAGGCGCTCTTGGCGACGCTGTTTCCGGGGCGCCGGATCGTCACGGTTCCCGGGCGAGAGATCCTGCTTGGCGGCGGGGGGATCCACTGCATCACCCAGCAGGAACCGCGCGGACGACGCCTGGCCACCGCCGTCTCCGGCTCGGCGGCCTAGCATGCGCTTGGTCGTGGCGCTGGGCGGCAACGCCCTGCTCAAACGCGGCGAACCGCTGTCGGCCGAGGCGCAGAGGCGCAACATGCGCGCCGTCGCGGCGACGCTGGCTCGCGCCTGCGCGCCCCATGAGACGGTGATCGTTCACGGCAACGGCCCGCAGGTGGGCCTGCTGGCCCTTGAGACGGAGGCCTACAAGCTCGCGCCGCCCACGCCGCTCGACGTGCTGGGCGCTGAATCCCAGGGCATGATCGGTTATGTCGTCGCCCAGGAGCTGCGCAACGCCGTCCCCGAACGAGACGTCGCCGTCCTGATAACGCAGGCGATCGTCGATCCGGACGACCCGGCGTTTCACGCTCCAACCAAACCCATCGGACCAGTCTATCCCCTGGCTGAGGGAGAGGCGTTGCGTGCGCGCGGATGGACCCTCGCCCCCGATGGCGAGGGCCTGCGCCGCGTGGTGGCCTCCCCGCACCCGGTCGACATTGTCGAACTCCCTGTCGTCAAGCGCCTGCTGGAGGCCGGCGTGCTGGTCGTGTGCGCCGGCGGCGGCGGCGTGCCGGTCGGACGTCTTCCGGACCTGCGCCTGGAAGGCTTGGAGGCTGTCGTTGATAAGGATCTCAGCGCCGCCCTTGTCGCCACGCGCCTCGGCGCGGAACGATTGGTGATCCTGACCGACGTCGATGGCGTCTACGCCGACTGGAATACGCCGACGGCCCGCCGGATCGGCCAGACGACACCGGCGCAGTTGCGCGGATTGCGCTTTCCGGCCGGTTCGATGGGCCCCAAGGTCGAAGCCGCCTGCCAGTTCGTCGAGAGGGGCCGGGGAACCGCCGCCATCGGCGCCCTCTCCGAGGCCGAGGCGGTGATCGCCGGACGCGCCGGCACGCAGGTTCGTCCCTAGTTCGGCTGTCGACGTCCGCCCGGCTCAGCGCAGGGCGATGTTCACGCCGCCCGCGGCCACGGCGATGTGGAATCCTCTCGTCTCGCCCCGAAGCCTGATTTCCACGCCCTTGGCGTTGCGCAGAACCGCCGTCCCGCCGCCGAGCGTCACGAAGGATCCGCTCGCGCCAGCCACCATGTAGAGGCCGGGAAAGTCCTCCAGGCGCTTCAGATTGTAGATCTTGGCCTCACCCTCGGCGCGTTCGGCCCCCGCGCCGACCAGGGTCACGCCCGTCAGCGTGAAGGGCGTGTTGCGGCCCTGGAAGGACAGCACACCTCTCCCCCAGCCATAGCCAACGCCTAGGGCGATCGAGTCTCCAGACAGGTGCGCGGTCGCCGAGGGCTGAGCGCGCGGCGCCGGGTCGGCGGTCGACATCGCTGGCAGGGAGAGTGTGATGGCGGCCACGACGGCGAGGGTGAAGGGCTTCATCATTAGGACTCCGGTTGGGCGGCCCCTGACCGCGATAATCGAAACAGTCTGTACGCCGCGACTGGGCGAGCCGATCAGGCCATGGCGCCGATCGTCTTGCGGAAACGGGCCAGGGCGATCGCGAAAAAGACGGCGCCGATCGCGGCGATGGCCACGAACTGCGGCCAGACGACGCCGAAACCCGCGCCTCGATAGAGGATGGCCTGGGCCAGCCTGACGAAATGGGTGGTCGGCGCGGCCAGCATGATGTCTCGGACAAAGGCGGGCATGCTCTCGCGCGGGGTCATCCCGCCCGACAGCATCTGCAGCGGCAGCAGGACCAGCATCAGCAACAGCCCAAACTGCGGCATGGACCGGGCGATCGTACCCATGAAGATGCCCATCGAGGTGGTGGCGAACAGATGCAGGGCCGCACCGAACAGGAACAGCGCCACAGAGCCTTCGATCGGTACGCCCAGCACGCCCTCGACCATCACGATGATCGACGCGAAGCAGGCGACGAGCACGACCAGCCCCATGGACCAGACCTTGCTGACCATAATCTCCAGCGGGGTGACTGGCATCACCAGCAGATGCTCGATCGTGCCGTGCTCACGCTCGCGGATTAGGGCGGCGCCGGTAAGGATGATCGACAGCATCGTGACGTGGTTGATCACCTCCATCACCGAACCGAACCACGACTCGGTCAGGGAGGGATTGAACCGCGCCCGGATGGCCAAGGTCACGGGCGGATCGGCGGCGCCGCGATGGCGCTGGACGAACTCCTGGACCTCGGCGGTAAGGATCTGCTGGACATAGCCCGCCCCGACGAACGCCTGGCTCATCCGCGTGGCGTCAATGTTGGTCTGCACGGTGGGCTGACGTCCGGCCAGGACGTCGCGTTGCAGATTGGGTGGGATATCGACGGCGAAGGTGTATTCGCCCGCATCCATTCCGCCGTCGACCGCGTCCTGGGTGACCAGGGCCGGCGTCGTGAAATAGGGCGGATAAAAAGCGCCGATCAGTCGATCGGAGAGCTGCGAATGATCCTCGTCGACGATCGCGATGGGCGCTCTGTGCAAGGACTCAGGGATGCTCGTCGCCGCCGTGTAGATGGAGAACGAGAACGAAAAAACGATGAGGAACAGCATCATCGGATCGCGCCAGACGCTGCGCAGTTCCTTGACGCCCAGTCTGAGGATGTTGGCCCCGCGCACCCCTAGCCCTCCTGCTTCTTGAGCAACATGACGCACGCGATCAGCAGCAATGGGAAGGTGAGCGCCAGACTCAAGAGGTCGGACTGAAGATCGGCGAACCCCAGACCCTTGGAGAACACGCCCCGGCAGATTGTGACGAAGTGGCTGGTCGGAAAGACGCGGCCGATGATCGCCCCGGCCCCTTCCAGGGACGAGACCGGATTGATCAGCCCCGAGAACTGCACCGCCGGCAGGATCGTGCCGATCGAGGTGGCGAACAGGGCGGCGATCTGGCTGCGCATGAAGATCGAGAACAGCAGGCCCATCGCCGTCGAGCAAAGGACGTAGAACAAGGCCCCCACCGTCATGGTCACGAGATCGCCAGTCAGCGGTACGCGAAAGGACGCCAGCGCCAGAACGACCAGCAGGGCGTAGTTCAACATGGCCAGCGCCACATAGGGCGCCTGCTTGCCCAGCAGGAACTCCAGCGATGTGACCGGCGTCACGTAGAAGTTGACGATCGAGCCAAGCTCCTTTTCCCGCACGACGCTCAGCGCCGTGAGAATGGCGGGGAACAGCAGCAGCAGGACCGGGATAACCGCCGGGGCGATGGCCACCAGACTCTTGACGTCGGGATTGTAGCGATAGCGGGTCTCGATGTTGATCAGTCCGCCCGACGGCCGTACGCCGAACTCGTGAACGGACATGTCGCTGAGCCATTGGGCGTGCAGCCCCTGGATATAGCCCTGCACGGTCTCGGCCCGCTGAGGCATGGCGCCGTCGACCCATGCCCCAAGAGAAACCGTCTTGCCCCGCCGCAGATCGCGCGCGAACCCCGGCGGGATCTCGATCGCCACGCTCAATTCGCCCGACCGCATCCTTCGGTCCAGGTCGCCATAGTCCGTGATCGGCGGCCGCTCCAGGAAATAGGGCGAACCGGCGATGTTGAGTGCGTAGTCCTGGCTGGTCGTCGTGCCGTCACGATCCAGCACCGCGAATGGCAGGTCCTTGACGTCCATGCTGATGCCGTAGCCCATGATGAACATCAGGATGACGCTGCCAAGCAACGCCAGGGTCGCCCGGATCGGATCGCGTCGCAGTTCAAGCGCCTCGCGCCGCGAATAGCTCATCATGCGCCGGAGGCTGAATCCGGCGCGCGCCGGCGGCGCAGCGGCCGTCTCTCGAATGAACGCCGGCCGCGGCGCTGGCGAGGCGTCGAACCCGCCCGCCGCCTTCAGGTGATCGATGAAAGCCTCTTCGAGAGTCTCGCCGCCATGCTGCTCGACGATGCGAGCGGGCGTGTCGCTGACGAGCACCCTGCCCGCATGCATCAGGGAGATACGGTCGCAGCGCGCGGCCTCGTTCATGAAGTGCGTGGAGATGAAGATCGTCACCCCGTCCTGTCGCGAGATGTCGATCATGCTCTGCCAGAACTGATCCCGGGCGATGGGATCGACGCCCGAAGTCGGCTCGTCGAGGATCAGAATCTCCGGCTTGTGGATCATGGCGACGGCGAGCGAAAGACGCTGGCGCTGGCCCAGGGGCAGCGACTCGGGCAGAGCGTCCATGATCTCGGCGAGGCCAAAGCGCCCGGCCATTTCGGTCATGCGCCCCGGGATATCCTGCGCGTCCAGTCCAAACAGCTGCGCGTGGAGCTCGAGATTCTGAGCGACGGTCAGTTCGGAATAGAGCGAAAAGCCCTGGGACATGTAGCCGACCCGTCGGCGGGTCTGGACATCGCGAGCGTCCACCAGGCGGCCGAACAGATGCGCCTCGCCAGCGGTCGCCGGCAGCAGGCCGGTCAGCATCTTCATCGTGGTCGTCTTGCCGCAGCCGTTCGACCCCAGGAACCCGAAGATTTCGCCGCGCTCGATCTGGAAATCCACGTGGTCGACGGCGGTGAACTCGCCAAACCGCATCGTCAGGCCCTTGGCCTCGATGGCGATGTCGCCTTCACCGGCGTGAGGACGCGGGGGAATGGTCACGGGGCGCGCCCCGCGCCGGCGTTCCTCCGGAAGCAGGGCGATGAAAGCCCTTTCAAGGTCGCGCGTGCCCGTGCGTTGATAGAGCGTCTCCGGCGTCCCCGTCGCCAGGACCTTCCCGGAGTCCATGGCGATCAGCCAGTCGAACCGCGCCGCCTCTTCCATGTAGGCGGTCGCGACCATCACGCTCATGCCCGGCCTGGCGGCGCGGATGCGATCGATCAGGGCCCAGAACTGCGCCCGCGACAGGGGGTCGACGCCGGTCGTCGGCTCGTCGAGCAGCAGGAAATCGGGATCGTGGATCAGGGCGCAGCACAGCCCCAGCTTTTGCTTCATGCCCCCCGACAGCTTGCCCGCCGGCCGATCGCGAAAAGGCGCAAGACCCGTGCTCTCCAGCAGGTCGGCGATCCGATGCTCGCGTTCGGCGCCGTCCTGGCCAAACAGCCGACCGAAGAACTCCAGGTTCTCGGCCACCGACAGGGTGGCGTAGAGATTCTTGCCCAGTCCCTGGGGCATATAGGCGATACGCGGGCAAACCGCCTCGCGATGGCGCCGGTCGGCCATGTCGCCGCCAAGCACCTCGACCGTCCCCGCAGGAATGACTCGCGCGCCTGCGATCAGGGCGAACAGGCTGGACTTGCCCACCCCGTCCGGCCCGATCACCGCGACCATTCGGCCGGCGGGGATCTCGAGATCGATCTGGTCCAGGGCCCGTGTTCGGCCGTAGTCGAGACTGACCCCGGCCAGCCGAGCGACCACAGGCGCCGCGCCTTGGGCCGGCAGGTCCATCATGGCGTGTTGACCGCCAGCTTCGCGGGCCAGGGCGTTTTGGGATCAATCCGCACATAGGCCATGCCGGGCAAGCCGGTCTTCACATGGCGGATATGGCGACGCAGGAGGTCTGGATCGATCCGCGCCTTGACCCGGAACATCAGCTTCTGGCGCTCGCTCTGGGTTTCCACCGTCTTGGGCGTGAACTGAGCGACATCGGCGACGAACGACACCTTGGCGGGGATGACATAGCTCGGCGCGGAGTCCAGGACGATCCGCACCTCCGCGCCCAAGCCCACCCGCCCGGCGACAACCTCGGGCAGGAAAAAGGTCATGTAGACGTCCGAAAGGTCCACGAGGTTGAGCACTCGGCCGCCGCCGGCCACCACCTCGCCCGGCTGAGCCACGCGAAACTGAACGCGTCCGTCGCGCGGCGCCTTCAATGCGCTGTCGGCGATGTCGGCGTCCAACCGGCGCAAGGCGGCGCGCACCGCGTCGACGTTGGAGCGCGCGCCGATGACCTGCGAACGCGTCGTGGCGATAGCCGCGTCGACGGCGGCCGTCTGGGCCTTGGCCGCCTCCAGCGCCGCCTGGGCGCCTTCGACACGGGCCTGGTCGTCGTCGCGCTCCTGCATGGCCGTCGCGCCCTCGCGCGCCAGGGTGTCGGACCGCGCCAGCCGCCGACGCGCCGCGTCCAGTTCGGCCTGGCGTTGCCGGGTCTGCGCGAACGCCGCGGCGCGTTCGCTCTGGCGCTGGATCACCTGGCTGTTGGCGATTTCGACGGCGTTGAGCGCCTGCTGAAGCTGAGCCTCCGCTTCGGCGCGCTGAGCCTGCAGGACGTCGACGTCCATATGGGCGACAACCTGGCCGGCCTTCACATAGGCGCCCTCGTCCACCAGGATATCGCGAACCCGACCGGGAGACTTGGCCGCCACGTCGATTTCGACCGCTTCGATCCGGCCGTTGCCGCTGACGACTCCCTCGGGAAGTTCTCGCGGCCGCAAGAGCCGCCAGCCGAAGAACGCGGCGGCGACTATCGTCGCGGCGACCGCGCCGCGCACGAGCCATTGCCTGCTGGTGGCCTTCATCGCGCCTTTTCCTTGAGGGTCTGGTTTGAAGGTGGGAGGGAGCCTTCGTCGCCAAGGCCGCCGCCGAGCGCGGCGTAGAGCGCCACGCCGCTGGCCAGGTAGCCGAGACGCAACTGAACCACCGCCTGCTCGGTCTCGAACAGATCGCGCTGGGCGTCCTGCACCTCCAGATAGGTCGATCGCCCGTTGGCGAAGCGCAGGTCGGCCAGCCGCGCGCGCTCCCTCAGAGCCGCCAGCATGTCCCGCGCATCCACAATCTGCGCCGCCAGTTGTCGCCGCTGCGCCAGCGCGTCCGAAACGTCCCGGAACGCGGCTTGAACGGTCCGTTCGTAGTCGGCGACCGCCGTGTCGCGCCGCGCCTCGCTCAAGTCGAGATTGGCCTTTCGCGCTCCGGCGTCGAAGATCGGCAGGTCCAGGGTGGGCTTGAAACTCCAGGCCCGGCTGCCGCCCTGGAAAAGCCCGTCGAGCTGCGCGCTGGCGGTTCCGCCGGCCGCAGTCAGGGTGACATTGGGAAAGAACGCCGCCCGGGCGGCGGTAATATTGGCGCTGGTCGCGCGCAGCCGATGCTCGGCGGCGATAATATCCGGACGATTGACGAGAAGGTCGGAGGGTAAGCCGGCCGGAAGCGGCTGATCGCTCTCCACCGCGGAAAGCGCCAACGCTCCGGAAGACATCGCCACGGGCTGGCCCGCCAGCACGGCCAGAGCGTGGCGGTTGATCTCCTGGTCCTGACTGAGCGCCTCGACCGCCGTGCGGGCCTGGGACAGGAGAGTCTGGGCCTGTGTCATCTCCAGCTTGGAGCCCGCGCCCACCTCGTAGCGGCGGCGCAGGATGCGCAAGGACTCCTCGCGCGAGGCGACCGTGCGTCGGGCCAGGGCGATGCGCTCCTGATACGCGCGTTCGAGCAGATAGGCGTTGGCGACCTGTGCGATCAGGCTCGTCGCGACCGCGCGACGCGCTTCGTCGGTGGCCAGATATTGCTCCAGCGCCGCCTGCCGAGATGCGCGCAGGCGCCCCCAGAAATCGACCTCCCAACTGGCGCTAAGGACGGAACGATATTCTCCGGCCGTAACGGCCCGTCCCGTGAACGACAGATCGGCGGGTGTGCGGCCGCGCGTCGAGGTGGCCACGCCATCGAGACGCGGATAGAGCGCCGCGCTCTCGATACGCAGACCGGCCCGCGCCTCGTCCAGCCGGCCGGCCGCGATGCGGACGTCGCGGTTGTTGGTCAGGGCCGTCGTGATCAGGCCCTGCAACTGCGGGTCCTGGAAGAAATCTCGCCACCCTAGCCGGCCGATCGACGCCTGATCCGTCGGCGTTCCCGGGAAAGTCGGCGGCGTCGGGAGCGCCGGCCGCACGAACGGGGATGGCGCGGCGCATCCCGACACGAGGAGCGACAAGGCGACAAGGACGGCGCCGCCTCGGTCCAGGCCGCCGACGGCGAGGCGTTTGACACTACGCATGAAGGCGCCGCGCAAAGATGCCGCGGCCTTGAGCGACGAGCCTGAACTTGGTCGCGCGGGCTCGGCCGCCGACCAAGGCAACGCCAACCATCCGTCACTCCTCGATCAATGCGAATTGGCGATCACCGATGCGCCTTCAATCTATCCATACAAGTGGCGCCTGGAAGTCGAGTTGACCTCGATCAACCGCCTTTAGCCCTTGAAGGCTGAACTTTTGGACAGGCGGCTTCGAGGGGGATCAGGCGACGCCGCCCGCGACGGCGGGCCGGCGCGCGCCGCGTAATTTTTCCGCTTCCGCTCGTTCCCCTGGCGGAGCTTCTGGCGTCCGATCCGGGCGACCGCGGCCGCCCCTCGATCTACTTCTTGGGCGGGGCCGGATGATCGTGATCACGCGGCGGCTCGGTCGCCTTCGGAGCCGGTGAAGTCATGCAATGCATGTCCTTGCCGTCCATCATCATCCTGCCCTCCATCATCTTGCCGTCGCCCGCCATGCCCCCTGGCCCGGCCGGCGCCCTGCCATCCATCATTGGACAGCCCTTCATGGCGGGCTTGGCCTCGGCGGTCGAAGCCGCAGGCGCGGCCGCCTTGGCGTCGGAGCCGACGGCGGGATGATGTTGGGCGTGAGAATCCGCCTGGACCGCGAAGGCTGGTGTCGCGATCAGGGCGAAGAAGAGCGGAAGAAACTTGAGCGGATGAGTCATCGCACAATCCTTTGCAGCGCTATGTAGCCTTGCGGGAGAATTGGACTAACACATTGATCTTAAGCAACAACCTCAGAGCCTTGCCGTGCGGAGTCGAAGCGCGTTGGCGATCACGCTGACTGACGACAGAGCCATCGCCCCCGCCGCGATCTGCGGCGAGAGCAACAGATGGAAGGCGGGATAAAGCACGCCCGCCGCGATCGGCACGCCGGCGACATTATAGACGAAGGCGAAGACGAGGTTCTGCCGGATGTTGGCCATCACCGCACGCGACAGTCGCCGCGCCTTGACGATGCCTTGCAGATCGCCCTTGAGCAAGGTGACGCCAGCGCTCTCGATGGCCACGTCCGAGCCCGCGCCCATGGCGATGCCGACTTCGGCCGCCGCCAGGGCGGGAGCGTCGTTGACGCCGTCGCCAGCCATCGCCACCGCGCGTCCCTCGGCGCGCAGTTTCTGAACGACCTTGGCCTTGTCCTCGGGCAGCACCTCGGCCTCGACCTCGTCAATGCCGAGCCGCGCGGCGACAGCCGAGGCCGTGGTGCGGTTGTCGCCGGTCATCATCACGATCCGCACGCCCTCGGCCTTGAGCGCGCGCACCGCCTCGGGCGTCGACGACTTGATCGGATCGGCGACGCCAAGCAATCCGGCCAGCCGTCCGTCGATGGTGACGAAGATCACCGTGGCGCCCTCGCGTCGCAGCGCCTCGGCGTTAGCCTCCAGCGGCGCCATGTCGATCCCCCGCTCGCCCATCAGCCGGGCGCCGCCCAGCACGATGGCCTTGCCGTCCACCGTCCCAAGAACGCCCTTGCCGACCGGCGAGTCGAAATCCTTGGCCTCCGCCAGCGAGAGGCCGCGCTCCTTGGCGGCCCGCAGGATGGCGTCGGCCAGAGGGTGTTCGCTGCCGCGTTCGAGACTGGCGGCCAGCCGCAGGAGCTCGGCCTCGTCGAAGCCCGGCGCGGGCTTGATCGCTGTGACCGCCGGCCGTCCCTCGGTCAGCGTGCCGGTCTTGTCGATGATCAGGGTGTCGATCTTCTCGAAACGTTCGAGAGCCTCGGCGTTCTTGATCAGGACGCCCGCCTGGGCGCCGCGACCGACCCCAACCATGATCGACATCGGGGTGGCAAGGCCAAGCGCGCAGGGACAGGCGATGATCAGCACGGAGACCGCCGCCACCAGGGCGTAGGCCAGGCGCGGGTCCGGGCCGACAATCGCCCAGCCTGCGAAGGCGACCACGGCCACCGCGATGACCGCCGGCACGAACCAGCCGGAGACCTGATCGGCCATCCGCTGGATCGGCGCGCGACTGCGCTGGGCGTCGGCCACCATCTGCACGATCCGCGAAAGCAGCGTATCGGCCCCCACCCTCTCGGCCCGCATCACGAATGAGCCGGTCTTGTTGATCGAACCGGCGATGACCTTGCCGCCCAGCTCCTTGGTGACCGGCATGGATTCGCCGGTGACCAGGGACTCGTCGATCGAGACCCGGCCTTCGACGAGTTCGCCATCCACCGGAACCTTCTCGCCGGGCCGCACGCGCAGACGGTCGTCCACGCCGATCTGGTCGAGGGTGACTTCCTCGTCGGTCCCGTCGTCCCGGATACGGCGCGCCGTCTTGGGCGCCAGGTTCAGCAGAGCCTTGATCGCCCCGCCCGTCCGCTCGCGCGCCCGCAGCTCCAGCACCTGCCCAAGCAACACCAGGACGACGATGACGGCCGCCGCCTCGAAATACACCGGCACGACGCCCGCGGCGTCGCGGAACGCCGGCGGAAACACGGCCGGCGCCAACACCGCGACCATGCTGTAGAGCCAGGCTACCCCGACGCCCATGGCGATCAGGGTGAACATGTTGAGGCTTCGGGTTCTCAGGGACGCCCAACCCCGTACGAAGAACGGCCAACCCGCCCAAAGCACGACGGGCGTCGCCAGGGCCAACTGGACCCAGTTGGACACCTGACGGCTCAGCAGCATCATCAGACCGGTGAGGTGTCCGCCCATCTCAAGAGCGAATACGGGGGCCGCGAGCGCCAGGCCCACCCAGAACCGCCGGGTCATGTCGGTGAGTTCGTGGCTAGGCCCCGCCTCCACCGTCGCCGTGACAGGCTCAAGCGCCATGCCGCAGATCGGGCAGGAGCCCGGCCCGACCTGACGGATCTGCGGATGCATCGGACAGGTGTAGATCGCCCCCTCGGGCGCCGTGGCCGGCTTTGAGTCCTTTGCAAGGTACTTCGCCGGCTCGGCGACGAACTTGTCGCGGCAGCTGGAGGAGCAGAAGTGGAAAGCTCGCCCCTCGTGGGTCGCGTGATGCTGGGTCGTGTGAGGATCGACCTTCATGCCGCATACCAGATCGGTAACCGTCTCCGCATCGTCCGGGGCGGTCCCGGCATGTAGCCCATGCCCGTGTTGGGGAGCGGCGTGTTCGGGGTGATCGTGGTTTGGCATGGCGGCCTCCTGAGCTCGATATATACCCCCATAGGGCATCTTGGCAATTACCCCTTGGGGGTATATGTTGACAGCATGAAACGCGACAACAAGCCCGCCCTGCTCAATCGCCTCAACCGGGTCGAAGGCCAGGTTCGCGGTATCAGCCGCATGGTGGAAGACGACCGCTATTGCATCGATATCCTCACCCAGTTGCAGGCGGTCCGCGCCGCCCTGGCCAAGGTCGAGACAGAGCTGCTCCGCGACCACCTCGATCATTGCATCGAGGGCGCGATCATTTCCGGCGACAAGGATGAGCAACGGAGGAAATCCGAGGAGTTGATCGAACTCCTACGGAGGGGGATCCGATGATCACCCCTCGAACGGCGACGCGACCTCGGATCTGAAGGCGTCGTCCAGGCGCTAAGTCCGCACAGCGCCTGGCGCCGTTGCACAAAGACGGGCCATAGCGTCGAGATAGGCTAGGGACGCGTCTTCCAGTGTAAATCGTTCAGCTTGCTTGAGGCTTTGGTGCTCGTCTTGGGACGATGGCCGCGCCCTTGTTATGGCGTCGGCCAGCCCCTGCTCGTCCCCCACGGCGACAAGCTCGCCCATCGCGCCGTCGCCGAGCAGGGTCGCCATGCTGCGACTGCAATCGGTGGCGACGATGGAAATTCCCGCGGCCAGCGCCTCAAGAATGACCGCGGGAACGCCTTCATAGTTCGAGGAAAGAAGAAGGATGTCGAACGAAGGCAGAAGGGTCGCCGGCTCCGGGACATAGCCTCGAAAACGCACCTGGCGTTCGAGTCCCAGGCCCCGCGCGAGGTCTTCGAGCTTCGCGCGCTCAGGTCCGTCGCCGATCACCGTCAGGGTGTCGCCCTCCGCCGCGCCGCGTCCGAAGGCGCGAAGCATCAGCACTATGTTCTTTTGCGACGTGAGCCGGCCCACGCATACGAAACGCCGGCCAGCGCATTCGCTTCGGGCGCCGCCACGGCCCGCCCGAAGTCTTTCGATCAGCGGCCTGGACAAGGCCGGATCGGGAATGATCGTGATCCGGTCCGTCGATACGCCAAGGCTGCCGCGGATTTCGTCGCGCATCGGCGTCTCCATGCCGACGAAATGATCGATGAGCCGCCCCTGGGCCCTGAGCCACAAGCGGTAGAAGACGCGAAACCACCGGGGTTGATCGTGGCGATCCAGGTCGTTGCTGACCTTCAACAGGATCGGCGGACAGCTTGGGCCGAGCAGAATCTTGAGCGCCACCGCCACGACGGCATAGGTGTTGCCCGCGCAGAACAGGACGTCGGGGCGAAGCTTTCGCACGACCCTGGGCAGCGTCCAGATCATCCAGAGCGTTTCCATCTTCGCCACACACGGTCCCGTGGGGGGCGGCGAGATGAAATCGAGGCCCGCGCCGACGTCATCGCGCATGTCGCCGTCGGTTCGACCGACGAACAGCGACGCGTCAACGTTCAGCCCCCGCCACTGCCTCACCAGTCTCAGCGCAATGCGTTCGACGCCTCCCGGCTCGAAACTGTGCAGAAATGTCAGGACCCGCGGGTGGGCTGTGTCCGGCGTAGACACGTCCGTTCGACCATCCAGGCGATGTTCAAGCGTGGTCACGGGGCTCAAGCGCCACCCCGGGGCCATAACGAACGGTCGATCCGCTTGACATCGAACAGCGTGACCGGCCCACAGGCCGATAGCGTATGAAGGCCTTTCGAGTACGCCCCCGCGCTAGACGGCAAGCTGATTGGCGAAGACGCCTCGGCCTCGAAACAATTGGGATCGAGCTTGGATATCCGCAGCATCCGGACGCCACCGCCATAGGTGCGCGTGCAGTCCTGAACGGGCAGAGACGGCAAGCCGTCCTCGATCCACGCCGTCCCGCCGGGCCGGCTGGACGCCAGATCGTTACGGACTGGATTGCCCGGATGCGTCCGCCAAGGCCCGGTCAGGCGCTCGGCGAAGGCCAGATGAAGCCGCCCCTGCTTCCAGCGCTGGGGGCCGGTCGGGGAATAGGCCAGCCACCAGAGACCCTCGTGGCGAAACGGTGTGGCGTCGATCGCCGGCGTGTCCAGCTCCAGGCGAACGACGGGCTCCCAGACATGGGGAAACGCCGCCGCGCGGTAGAGCGTCAACGCGCCAGACCGGTAGGCCTCGGGCAGCATCCAGATTTCGCCGTCGGCTTCGAAGACCTGGGGATAGGAAAGATGCCAGGGCTCCTTGAGCACCACCGACCGCCGGATCGGCGAGAAATCCGCCCCCAGCTCGATAAGCTCGATGACACCGTGGCGTGTCCGATAGTCGTAGGCCTCGACGAACAGGTGCAGCCGGCCGTCACGCCAAAGGCCGAACGGGTCAGCCAGGAACTTCAGACGGCCTTCCTCGGCAAGCCAGTGAACGGCCGCGCCGGGCGGAAAGCCATGCCGGGCGACGTCGACGATCGACGCCTCGACCAGGCCGACTCGCCAGATGTCCCGCCCGGGGATCTTCACGCGCCAGTCAATCATGGGCGCCGCCCACGTCGACCGCCGTCGCAACGACCGGCCGGATCGGCCGCAGAGCTTGCGCCAGGTCGGCGACGCTCAACCCGACGATAACGGTCAGATGCAGGACCAGGGTGATGAACGCCAAGGCCGCCAGCAGCACCGCGACGGAGGAATGCGCGCCCAGCAGGAGCAGGATCAGGCTTCCGAACACCAGGTCCTTGTTGGAGATCAGCGGAATGCGCGACACCAGGCAGCGGATCGCGAGAAGCACGATCCATAGTCCAGGATCGACGTTCGGCAGCGCCATGCGCCAGACCAAAAGAGTGAGCGCCGTCCAAGCGACCAGGCGCAGGCCGAAGATCATGCCGACGTAGGCGAGCCGCCCCAAGCGTAGCGAAAACACCCGACGCCCAAAGGCCAGGACGCCGATCGAGATCACCATTGGAATAAGCCCCGACCACAAGGCAGGCCCGAGCCTACGGGCAAGGTCGAGGTCGCGCAGCTGCGTGATGCTGATCGCCGCCAACACCAGGGTCAGGAGATTGCCGAGCAGGGCCGAGACAATATTGACGTCCTTTATGGCGGCGAAGGGAGTGGACACCGCCCCCGACGCCCGCCGCGCCCAGACGTAGAGAAACGCCTCACCGCTGTAGCCAAGCAGAACCTCGTTGATGACGTTCTTGCGCAGCAGCGCCTTGAAGCCGGCCGGAGGCAGATTCCACAGCCGCCGGAAGACCACGAAGTCGAAGATCGGCTGAATGAGATAGAGCAGCAACAGCACCGGCCATACGAGGAGCGGAATCTGGCTGATCGTCTTCAGAACCTCCGAGGTCGCCCCGCCGAGCTGCAGGACGCCGGCCGCGACCAGGCCGAGCGACAACGCGCCGCCCAGCCAAGCCCAACGCCACCGCGGCTTCTCGCCCACGGCCTCGGCCGTCGCCCGATCCCCCACAACCGTCATGCGAGAGCCCCCGCCGCAATCGACCGGTAGTGACCGAAGAGGTCGGCGAAATGGTCGATATCGCGACGCACCCTGCCTGCCGCGTCCATCGCCGCGGACCTCAACGTTACGGGATCACGCGCCAGCAGGCGGCGAATGGCGACCGTGGCCGCCGCGGTGTCGCCTGCGCGATAGATTTCCGACGTCGCCGGTTCGGCCAAGTGGGCGAAGCCACCGCGATCCGGTCCAACCACCGGAACACCGCAAGCCATGGCCTCGGCTGGTATCAGGCCGAATGTCTCGGACTCGCAGCCATGCACGAGGGCGTCGGCGCTGGCCAGGTGCGCGGCCAGCAAGGCCCGATCGCGGATCGGCGGCAGGATCAGGACATGAGGGTTTCCCGCCGCCGCGCGCGCCACGCGCGTGCGGTCGATGCCGTCACCGATCAACACCAGGCCAAGAGGCGCATGGCTTCGCGCGCGCATCGCCGCCTCGATCACCATCGGCCAGCGCTTTTCCGGATGGAAGCGCCCCACGCCGAGGACAAGCCTGGCGTCATCGGAACAGCCGCAGGCGGCGAGAAGCCTGGACCTCAAGACCTCGTCTCGCATCGTGGGCGAGAATGCGCCGCGATCTATGCCCAGAGGAACGCTCGTTACGGCCTCGACGCCCTGCCCCGCCAGTCGGTCGGCGAGCCAGGGGCCTCCGGTCACGACCGAGCTGAAGCGGCTCGTCAGCCTGCGCAGATAGCTCCAAAACCACCCGAATAGTTGATCGATCCGCTGGGGACTGGCGATGGGGCCGAGCCACCGTTGGGGATAGGACGCCACTGGGTCGGCGTGCATGAACATGGCGCGCGGCGTTCGCCCCGGCCAGCGGGCGACGATCTCCGCGCCTCGCCAGGGCGAGGAGGCCTCGACCAGATCTGGCGCCAGGGCCTCGAGCTGACGGTGAACGGCCTCCGCATCCCAGAACATGTGATAATTGGCGTCGAATGGCAGCCGAGGCGCGCGGACCTGGATCACGCCGCCCGCGGAGCGGGGCTCGAAAGAATCTCGCGGTCCCGGCGCGATGACAAACAGTTCGTGGCCCAATTGGGTGGCCGCCTCGAACTTGCGGTCGATGTAGGTTCGCACGCCCCCGCCGGTGGGTGAATAGAACTCGGCGACATCCACAACCCGCATCACGATTCCCGTAAAAGCCCCACGTCCACCGCTAGTCCAACACCATGACGGTGTGATGCCGGTGGCCGCCTTCACAAAAGGACGACATGAGCCGGTGTAGGTCTCATCGATTTTCGAAATTCGATGTGGTGGCGGGGGAGTCGCGTCGTCTTGGTCGGCAGGGATCGGGCGGGCGCGTGGAAGGACTAGCATGGACATCAAGGCGCAGACGCACACCGGTGGTGCGCGCCCGTTGCGGATTGCCTTGTTCTCGGGGAACTACAACTACATCCTCGACGGGGCCAACAAGTCGCTGAACCGGCTGGTCAGCCACCTGCAGAGCACCGTGGGCGCGCAGGTCCGGGTCTATTCTCCAACGTCGCGGAATCCAGCGTTCGCGCCCGCCGGCCAGTTGATTTCGGTGCCTTCGGTCAAGATCCCCTTCCGCAGGGACTATCGTCTGGCGCTGGGCCTTCCTGGAGCGGTGCGCCGGGACGTCGAGACCTTCAGGCCCGACCTCATCCACCTCTCGGCCCCCGACCTCCTGGGCTCGGCGGCGCTTCGGCTCGGCCGGAGCCTGAAGGTTCCGGTGGTCGCCAGCCTGCATACGCTTTTCGACACCTATCTCGCCTACTACGGGCTCGGCCGGCTAAGGCCGCTGGTGCGGCGACAGCTCTGGAAGTTCTACGGAGCCTGCGACTACGTCATGGCCCCGACCGAGGCCATCGGCGACGAACTGAGAGCCCAGAACCTGTCCACCCAGGTCCGGACCTGGGCGCGGGGCGTGGACCCCGAACTCTTCCATCCCGGCCGACGCAGCGAGGCCTGGCGGATCAGCCAGGGCTTCGCCTCCGATCGTCCGGTGATCGTGTTCCTTGGCCGTATCGTCATGGAGAAGGGTCTGGCGTCCTTCGCCGAGTCCATCCGCCTGATCAAGGCGGCGGGTCATGCGCCCCAGGTGCTGGTCATCGGTGATGGCCCCGCCCGCGCCTGGTTCCAGGAACGGCTGCCCGAAGCGGTGTTCGCCGGCTTCCTTTCAGGCGCGGAACTGGCGACGGCTCTGGCCAGCGGCGACATCTTCCTGAACCCCAGCACGACCGAGACCTTCGGCAACGTCAATCTCGAGGCGATGGCCTGCGGCCTGGCCATGGTCTGCGCCGACGCGCCCAATACCCGCGCGCTGCTGCGGCATGGGTACAACGCCCGACTCTGCCCCGATCAACCAATCGCCTACGCCGAGGCGCTGGCTGAACTCGTGGTCGACGACGATCTGCGCCGGAGGCTGGGAGCCGAGGCCCTTGAGCGTAGCGCCGCCTTCCGCTGGACGGAGATTCTCGACGAGGTGATCGAGGTCTATGCCGAAGCCCTGGGCGCGCGTCACGCCGCGCCCGTCTTTCAGGCGCCAAAGCGCAGCCGCGCCGTTCCGGCCGAGCCGTCGCCCGCCGGCCTGCCCGCGCTGTAGACCCGGGCCTTCCGATGATCCCGACCACGCTCGACCGATATCTGCTCAGGCGAACGCTGACGCCGATGGCGGCCGTTCTGAGCAGCACGATGGTGGCGTTTCTCATGGAACGCCTGATGCGGTCTTTCCAACTGCTCTCTCAGTCCACGGACGGC
Organism: Caulobacter sp.; assembly: GCF_035254145.1. GTDB lineage: Bacteria > Pseudomonadota > Alphaproteobacteria > Caulobacterales > Caulobacteraceae > Caulobacter. Next base: position 27,344 of record NZ_DATFAV010000006.1, read on the forward strand.
TTCAAATTCCTGACCGAGCTACTGGTCAATCTCGTCCCACATTACGTCGGCTTGACCCTGCCCGGCGGCTTCTTCATCGGCCTGTTCGTGGTCGTCAACGGACTCAGCAAGAGTTCGGAGATCGACGCGATCCTGGCTAGCGGCATGTCCCTGGGCCGCTTCGCCGCGCCGTTCGTCGGCCTGGGCATCCTGCTGATGGCGTTCAGCGTGCTGCTCTTCGGGTTCGTGCAGCCCTACAGCCGCTATGCCTATCACGCCGTATTGCACGCCGCCGAGAAGGCGGGGTGGAATGGCGACGTCCGCCCCAAGGCCCTGCTCTCAAGCGGCCCCGTCTTCCTCACCGCCGATCGCGCCGACGCCAGCGGACGCCGCTTGGAGCGCGTCTTCATCCGCAAGATCGGTCCCGACGGACGCGAGGACGTTCTGACGGCGGCCTCGGCGAATGTGAACAAGAGCGCTCTCGATAGAAGCGTCACGCTGGACCTGCATGACGGCCGGCAGGTCAGCACGACCCCCGACCAAGCGGTCTATGTCGCCGATTTCGCGCGCTTCTCCTTCGAGATGCCGCTCTCGCTGTCAGGCAAGCTGTTTCGGGTCCGGGGCGACGATGTCAGCGAGCTGACGCTGATCGAGCTGGCGCGGCAGGGTTTTGGCAAGGGTCCGACCGCCCTGCCCCGGCAGACGTTGCTCGCCGAGTTCTACGCCCGGTCGTCGCGGGCCCTCATCCTCCCCCTCCTCCCCCTGCTGGCCGTCCCATTCGGCCTCAGCGCCAAGCGCGCGGGATCGGGTTCGGCCATGGCGGTCGGCGGAGTGCTGCTGTTTTTCTTCGAGACCTCAATGATCCTTGGGCAGGCCATGGCTTCAGGCGCGGGCCTTCCAGCGTTTCTCACCATCGGCTTGCCGACGGCCGTCTTCGCGACCACCTGCGTCACGACTTGGATCGTCAGCCGAAATCGCCCCGGCGAGAACCCGGTCAGCTGGATCATCGATCATATTGAAGCGCTCGTCGTCGCCATCGCTCGAGTGTTCGGAGCTCGCCGAAGCGTCACATAGATCCCAGTCAATCTCGGCGATTGGGTCTGGTCAGAACTTCTTTTGGAACATCATCAAGTCAGCGGCGCCGGTTCGTCGGTGTCTGCCGTTTGGCTAAGCCAGCAGACTGCGTGCGCGGTCACGGGCTGGAGATCTGACCCCCGCTTTGGTCACGTCGCGGCTTGAATATACAGTTACACTGTATATATCCGCACCTCGTCCCGGAGGTCGCGCATGTCCCCAGAAATGAACAAGGCCGTGGTGCGCCGGTTCAACGCCGAGGTGATCGCCCAAGGCGACCGCACCGTGTTCGAGGCGCTGATGGCTCCGGATTTCGTCAACCACGCGGCGCCGCCCGGCGCGCCCACTGGAGCCGAGGGGATGTGGAACACCTTCCAGAACGTCCTGCGCCCGGCTCTTTCCGACCTCCAGGTGATCATCCACGATCAGCTGGGCGAGGGCGACAAGGTCACGACCCGAAAAACCGTCACCGGCGTGCACACTGGCCCGCTGATGGGCGTGGCCGCGACCGGTAAGACCGTGACCATCGAGGTCATCGACATCATCCGCCTGGAGGGCGGCCGTTACGTGGAGCACTGGGGTCTCAACACTCTGCAGGCGACGCTCGACCAGCTGAAGCGGGGTTAGGTCCGTTGGCCGAGACCCTCGTCCCGAGCCTCGCCCTGGCCGAGGACCTCCGCCGCGCCATCGGCGCCTTCGTGCGGCATGTACGCGCCGAGGGCGACACCCCTCGCTCGGCCCAGACCGAGACTTTGGACCTGCTGGGCCGCGAGGGCCCGCTGAGCATCGCCGCCCTCGCCGCCAGGCGAAAGGTGAAACACCAAAGCATGCGCCTGGTGGTCTCCCAGCTCGAAGCCGAGGGGTTGGTCGACCGGATCGTCCATCCACGCGACAAGCGAGCCTGGAACGTCGCCCTGACCAAGGCCGGCGCTGCCTGGATCTCGGCCTCACGCCGAACCCGCGCCAGCGCGATCGCGCGGATGATCGCGCCTCTCTCGGCCGCCGATCGCGAGATTCTGCGCACGGTCACGGCGATCCTGGATCGCCTCGCCGCCGGCGACCAGGAACCACCGCCGCACCAACACGACCTTGGATTTCGCTAGATTTCTTGCGTGTTGTCGGTCGGGCCACGCTGAAGCGGGCTTTGGCGCGCCTCCATGAATACTACATTTTAGGCGGGCCTTGCTGATGACCATTGAGCTTGTTCAGCCGAAAGGTCTCGGCCTGGTCACCGAGCAGACGAAGTTGCGAGCGTCGCTCTTGTCTCCCGCGCCGCGATACCAGGCCTTCTGCGGATAAAGACACAGCGGCCTTTGGAGCGCGACCGAAGACCCGGCGTAGCGCGTCGCGATGACCTGCGACGGCGCGCGCCCCTTTTCCACCCATGCCGCCAGCGCCGTGAAGAGATCATATTGCGGCGTCAAGGAAGGTGGCGGCTTCACCACGGCGTTGGCTGTGTTGAAGGCGTCGGGTCCAGGCCCTCCGCCGCAGTGGGCCATGCCGGGGACCATGAATAGTCTCGCGAAGTTCTGCGCCTGTCTTACGCCGCCCGCCTCCTTGGCAATGCGGTCGTAAAAGGCGATCGACTGGTCGGGGGGTACAAGACTGTCGGCCCAGCCGTGATAGATGATCAGTTTGCCGCCACGGCCCCGGAACTTCCGCAGACTTCCGCGGGTGGCGTCGTTGACCGAGGCGTCGAGGGACGCATCGACCT
>NZ_DATFAV010000007.1:0-11726 GCF_035254145.1 Caulobacter sp.
ACACCCAGGACGTTCTTGGCGTGGGCGGCCACCCGCGTCCGCTGGGTCGGGATGTCGGGATAGTTGACGATCACGGCGATTGCGAAGGCCCCCATCATCAGGGCCGGTAGCGGCGCCGCCCCGCTGACCAGCCCGACGATCAAGGCGAGGGTCAGGGCGAGGTTGAACCAGATCAGCTTGGGCCGCTTGGCCTCCGCCTCGCCGGTGTCGACCAGCGGCGCGTCGGCGGTCACGGGCTCGAGGGGCTCCAACGACAGTCGACCAAGGCGCTTGCGTTCGGAGAGACCTAACGCCCAGGCCAGGGCGAGCGTCCCGGCAAGGCCAGCGATCATGGCGGGGATCATCGGCACGAACACCGCGCTCGGCTCCAGATGCAGGGCGCTGGCGGCCCGCGCCGTCGGGCCGCCCCAAGGCACGAGATTGACGATCGTGTTGCTGAGCCCTAGCAGCAGAGCCAGGATCAGGGGGTTCAGCCGCAACCGCCGATAGACCGGCAGCAGGGCCGAGATCGTCACCAGGGCAGTAGTGGCGCCGTCTCCGTCCAGCGACACGATCATGGCCAGGAGCGCTGTGCCCACCGTTACCCGCGCTGGATCGTCGCCGACCATCGCCAGCACCCAGCGGACCAGCGGATCGAACAGGCCCGCATCGATCATGATCCCAAAATAGAGAACCGCGAAGGCCAGCATCAGGGCCGTCGGCGCAAGGGCGGTGACGCCCTTGACCATCATGCCGCCCAGCTGTGGGCCGGCCCCGGCCAGAAGGCCGAAGATGATCGGCACGATGATCAGGGCCGTGATCGCCGACAGGCGATTGGTCATGATCAGCGTCATGAAGCTGATCACCATCAGGAAACCCAGGATCGCCAGGGTCATGAGGTTCTCCCCTCGCCGCTCGCCGCCACCTCAGTAGGTCCAGCGCAGCGTGGCGCCGACCGTGCGTGGCGGGGCGAAGATGGCCAGATCCGCGCCTTGGAAGATGACCTGATGGGTCCTGTAGAGCTGGTCGGTCAGGTTCTTGCCCCACACCGACAGGTTCCAGCGCCCGTCCGGGCTGTCATAGACGAGGCGCGCGTCGATCAGGGTGCGGGCCTTGCGGGTGGTGATCTCGTTGTTGTCGAGGTCATCGTAAATCTTGCTCTCGAATGTTCCGTCGATCGCCGCCTCGATCCGCGCGCCCGAGGCCAACGGCTGGGTGTAGCTGGGCGATAGGGTCAGCTTGTGGCGCGGGCTGCGGGTCATGCGGTTGCCCGAACGGTCCGCGCCCCGGTCGAACAGGCTGAGGAACTTGCCGTCGGTATAGGCGTAGCTGGCCGCCAGCCGCACCCGATCGCCCACTCGCGCATCGAGCGAGGTTTCCAGCCCGCGGATCCGCGCCTTGCCCGCATTGGTGGTGACGGTGTCGAAGCCGCGCGTGCTGCGCACCTGCAGGTCCTGATAGTCGGTCTGGTAGATCGAGGTGTTCCAGGTCAGACGGCGATCCAACAGCATGGTCTTGGCGCCTAGTTCGTACAGCGTCGCGGTCTCGGGATTGAACGGCGTCACCGCCGAGGTCGGGGTCGAGGGGGTGTCCTGGAAGCCGCCGCTCTTGAAACCCGTCGAAATCACGCCGTACAGCATGACATCGTCGCTGGGCGAGAAGTCGCCGCCGATCCGCCAGGTCAGCTTGCTCCAGTCGTGGCTGGCGTTGATCGCGTAGCGGGTCGAGGCGCGCAGCAGGGCCGTGGAGTCCTGGTTGTTCAGCGCATAGTCCTTGTCGTCCTTGGAATAGCGCAGACCGCCGAAGACGTTGATCTGATCGGTCAGCGGCCAGGTGGCGTCGCCGAACACCGCGTAGCTCTTGACGCTCGCGGCCTGGATGAAGCGGTCACGCGCCGCGTAGGTCGCCGGCGGGGTCGGCCGGGACTTGATGTCGCCGAACAGCGTGTCCACCCGGTCGGTGTCGCCGCTGTAGTAGTAGCCGCCGACCACCCAGCGCAGTTTGGACGACGGCAAGGCCGACAGCCGAACCTCGTGACTCTGGAAATGGCTCTTCTCGTCCTGGCCGCCCTTGAAGTTCAAGGCGTAGATCGTCGGATTGCCGCCGTCGAAGTCCTCGGCGTAGTGGTAGACGAGGTCACGGTATGAGCCGATGTAGGTCACGCTAGCCATCGGCAGGTCCCACGACAGGTGGGCGCGAGCCCCCCAAGTGTCGCGATCGTTGCGGCCGTTGTTCTCGGCGAAATACTGGTCGCGCTGACCGTTGACCTTCCAGAGCGCGCTGGCTGGGACGCTGGGATCCAGTTGCACGACATGCCGCGCGTCGCCGTTCATGCGATCGCGCGTGCCGTCGACCGCAAAAAGGGCCATGAAGCTGTCCGTGGGCTGCAGGAGAAGCTGCAGGCGAGCGCTTTTAGTGTCCTGGTCCTCGGCCCGGCCGCCGGCGAAGGCGTTCTTGGTGTAGCCCTCGTGCTCGCGAGAACTGAGACTGAGGCGCACAGCGGCCTTTTCCGAGACCGGCGCATTGAGGAAGCCAGCCGCCTCGAAGCGCGAATAGTCGCCCACAGTCACGGCCGCACCGGCGTGAAGCGCGTCGAGGGTCGGACGCTTGTTGAAGACGCTCACCGCGCCGCCGACTACGTTTTTGCCCAGCAGCGTGCCCTGCGGCCCCTTCAGCACTTCAATCCGCTCGACGTCGAACGCGTCGAAGGCCACCGCCGACGGTCGGCCATAATAGACCTCGTCAACAAACACCGAGACGGAGGGATCGCCCGCCGCGCCACGGTCGGATGAGCCGATGCCGCGCAGGGTCGGGCGCGGCTGGCTGCTTGGAAAGTTGTCGAACGACAGGCCCGGTGTGCGGTTGGCCACATCCTGAACCTGGACGATGCGAGCCTGCTCGATCTGCTTGGCGCCGAACACCGACAAGGTCAGCGGCACGTCTTGCAGGTTCTCCGAGCGCTTCTGCGCGGTCACCACCACCTCGTCGATCTGGACCGGAGACGGGGTGGCCTGGGCCATCACGGCCGATCCCGAGCCAAGCGCCAGGACGCAGGCCGATCCTAGCAAGTCGAAGCGAGCTCTCATGGTCATTCCCTCCGCGCGCTTTACATTGACATTTTTTGTCAATGCGTTCTTCTTTGATGCGCTTGATTGCATTGGGACCAATAGTAGATGGCTCGTCAATCTGTACGGAATTCATCCATATGAGTGACGCTGCGCTTTACATGTCCGCTGATGAGGCGGCCGGGGCCTTGGGGGTCAGCCTGACCACGCTCTACGCCTATGTCAGCCGAAAGGGCATTCGGTCCGAAAAACAGCCAGGCTCGAAAAGCCGCCGCTACTGGCGCGCGGATATCGAGCAGACCCGCCAACGCGGCCGCCCAGCCGATCCCTCGGCCGGGCTGATCAAGTCGACCGCCATAACGCTCATGACGCCGAAGGGGCCGTTTTATCGCGGCGTTTCGGCCATCGAACTGGCGGAAACCGCAACCATCGAGGACGTCGCCAGGCTCCTCTGGAACGCGCCGACCGCCTTCGCGGAGACCACCCCCATTTTCGCGCCCCAGCATGGCGACGTGCTCGTCGCGCTGAGTGACCTGCCACGCATAGCCCGCGCCATCGCCCTGTTCAGCCTCATGGAGCATACCAATCCCCGCGCCCATGACCTGACGCCTCAAGGCTACGCGCGCACCGGCGCCGAGGCCGTGCGATGTTTCGCCGCCCTGGTCGGCGGCGGTTCTCCAGACGATCGCGGGCCGATCCATACGGTGCTAGCGCGCAATCTCGGCCTTCCGCCCGGCTACGGCGACATGATCCGGCGCTGCCTGGTGCTGGCCGCCGACCATGAACTGGACCCGACCACCTATGCGGTGCGCGCGGCCGCCAACACTGGCGTCACGCCCTATGGCGCGGCCATGGCTGGCCTCGTGGCCGGACGCGGTCGCCGGCTCCACATGGGCCGCGTCGAGACCGTCTCCCGTTTCGTCGAGGAGTTCCTGACCGGCGATCCCAAGGAGGCCGTGCTGTCGCGCTTCCGTGTCGGCGAGCCGTTGCCGGGTTTTGGCCGATATCTCTACGCCGACAAGGACCCCCGGGCGCAGGTGCTGATCGCATCGTTGGAGCAGCATGCCCCCGCCCCCACGATGCGGCGCTTCCGGACCGCGGCCGATCTTATCGAGGATCTGACCGGCGCCGCGCCCGATTTCATCGTGCCAACCGTGCTGCTCGGCAAGGTGCTGGGGATGAAGGGAGAGGAACTGGCCTTATCGACCGTCGGCCGCATGGTCGGTTGGATCGCACATGCTCTGGAGCAGTATCAGGACCACGAACTCTTCCGTCCGCGCGCCAGCTATGCCGGCCCTCTGCCGATACAGTCGCGCTAGATGCTGGTCAGCGGCCCCTCCTCCCCCGCGATGACGCGCTCGACCGGCGAAACACTGACTAAATCGCGCGAGAAGCCGCCGCTTCACTCCAGAAAGACGACGTTCGGCCTTTAACCGGCGAAGGCGGCTCGCGCCCCTTGGCGAACGTTGGGCGTCACATTTAAAGCCCCGCGGCCGGCGGACCGCTTGTCGCGCCCGGAACTCTTCTATATGCTTCATATATAAAACATATATTTTGGAGCGCTTAGTGGGGATCGTGAATATCGAGGACGAGCTGCACGAGCAGCTGCGCCGAGCGAGCAAGGCTTCTTATCGATCGATCAACGGCCAGGCGGCCTTCTGGATCAGAGTCGGCATGCTCTGTGAGCTGAACCCTGGCCTCACGTTCCAGGAGCTTGTGGCGCGTGAGCTGAAGGCGGCCGGCGTCGACACCCTTGATCCCGTGGCTGCGGTCTCGTGACGAAGACGCCGGCCGAGGTCGAACTGCTGGCGGAGTCAGGCCGTTTGCTCGCGTCGGTGTTCGCGCACCTGGATGGGCGCTCCCTCGCCGGATTGAGCACCCTGCAGGTCAATGACCTCGTCGAGGCGTTCATCGTCGATCAGCTGGGTGCGCGGCCCGCCAGCAAGGGCCAATATGGCTACGGCTTCGCGCTGAACAGTTCGAGGAACGAGGTCGTCTGCCACGGAGTCCCGTCAAAGGATGAAGTCTTGCAGGACGGCGACATCGTCAATTTCGACATCACGCTCGAGCAGCAGGGCTATATCGCGGACTCCAGCAAGACATTCCTCGTCGGCAATGTGGGGGCCGCCGCAAGGCGGCTCGTTCACACCACCTATGAGGCCATGTGGAAAGGTATCCGCGCCGTTCGCCCGGGCGCACGGCTTGGCGATATCGGCTACGCCATAGAGCGGCACGCCAAGCGAAACGGCTACTCGGTGGTGAGGGAATACTGCGGTCATGGCATCGGGCGCGAGATGCACGAGGCGCCGCAGGTGCTGCATTTCGGAAAGCCGGGGACCGGCCTCACGCTTCGGGAGGGCATGGTCTTCACGATAGAGCCCATGCTGAACCAAGGGCGCAGGACGGTCCGGACCGAGGAGGACGGATGGACCGTCGTCACGGCGGACGGGAAGCTCTCCGCTCAGTTCGAGCACACTGTGGCGGTCACTCATGACGGCGTCCGCGTGTTGACATTGCGTCCGGATGAAAAACGGCCCTAGAGGCCCGCGATTCACCCTTGGCAGCCACACCGCGTTTACGGCGTCGCGATCGGCCTGAGCGCTCTGCTGGAACCACCCCGAGCCCGAGCCGACCAACTGGGCCATGGCCCTGGAGATCGCTACACAGGCGTCGATCTTCTTTTATAGCGCCTGGATCGTCGGCCAGGATCGCGGCTTGGCGCTTGATTGATCGACGAACGACGAGCTGGTCGACGTCGTCGCGGGCGAAACTTGCATGGCAACTTCACCAAGAAAGCGAGCGGCGCGTCTCGAAAATGGACGCCAAATCGCCTTCTGAACGCACTTGCAGCCCACCAGAGGGCCAGGGCTCAAGCGGAAGAGCAGGCCCCAGTGCGCCAAAGGGCCTGCCAAGCGATTGAACGTCGCAGGCTGACGCCATGCGGTCTTTGGTATGGCGTCGCCAACTTCGTGTGATGATTATATTTTGAGTCGATACAATTCACAATTGCATTAAACTGTGAGGTAGAGTTAATCTCAAAATACAACCGTACCGGGGCGGCAAGCGTGGTCGTGCGGTGACGCGGAACTGGCCGGCGATTGCAACAAAATAAGCAAGGGTGGGCACCATGATCTCGAGCAGCAACGACCAGGTCGACGCGATCTTCGCCGCAGCCAAGGCCGGCCAGGACGGCGTCACGCGCGCCCTCAACCCGGCCGATCCGGTCGACGTCCGAGCGATCCGGGCGTTCCTGACGTTGAGCGGCAAGACCCCCGACACTCATCCTGGTCTGTTCGGCGACCTCCAGAGCCTAAGCGAGGGTCGCGCGAGCGCCGCCGACGCCACCGGCCATGTCCTGCAGCTGGTCGATTACGGTCGTGACGCGCAAGGCCGGGCCACGGCCCGGGCCTGGTACATCGACCAGGCCGGCGCCCACATGGCGGGTAGCGTCGCCCTGGTGCTCGACGCCGACACCGGCGCGCCCCTCGCGCGAGGCTACGCCAACAAGGTCGGCGGCGGCCTCTGCCCGGCCGCGACCCGCTCGGACGCGGCCCTGCCGGCGTCCGACAAGATTACCGCCGTCGGCTTCTATCACAGCCAATCGCACCCCGAGGCCCCGCCCGCCTTCGGTCTGGTCGCCAAGACCACCCAGCTGGCCGCGTTCGACATGCCCCAGGCCACGGTCACCGCGCCGGTCAGCGCCACCCACGCCTCGGTCAAGATCGCCCTGGGCCGCCCATCGCCCTCGGTCGACGCCGACTACGTCTATTCCCAGGACACCACCGACAATCCGCCGCTGCTGGTGCCGTTCACCGGCACGGTCGACACCCAGCAGCCGCTAGCCAATGTCGGGGCTGGCGGGCAGTTCACCTCGGGACTGTCCCTGACCACCCAGCTCTATTCGCTGAACGGCGCGGCCTATATCGCCGGCGCGGCGCCCGACCCGACCAAGGTCACCGGCGACACCACGAGCAACATCGTGACCTGGAGCTACCCGTTCGATCCGGCCCACACCTCGCCGACCAACACCCCGTCTCTGATCTACGGGACCTATGGCGGCGCCAACAACAACATCGACTGGACCTCGCACAACGAGACGGCGTTCTATTTCGAGTTCCTGATCCCGGTGGCCAACCCGGTCGCGCCCTCCTACCAGTTCAACGTCTGCAGCACTGACTGGCCTGAACAGCCCTCGGTCAACTGCGTGCAGATCAAGCCGCTGGAGTTCTGGTGGCACTGCCTGGCCGAGGGCACGCTGGTGACCCTGGCCGATGGAACGACCCAGCCGATCGAAGCCGTCGGCAACACCGCGCGGGTGCGCACCGGCCAGGGTGGCGACCTGGGCGTTGAGGCCACGACCCGCGGCCTGCACCACATCCATCAGCCCAATGTCGCGAGCACCGGAGTCTATCGCCTGACCACCGAGGGCGGTCGCAGCCTGGTGCTGACCGGCGGCCATCCGGTGGCCACCGGCAACGGCTTCGTGCGCGCCTGCGATCTAGCGGCCGGCGACAGCGTGCTAACCGAAGCGGGCCTGGACGCGGTCGCCAAGCTGGAGCCCGACGCCTTCGCCGGCGTCTTCGCCAATCTCAAGCTGATCGATGAGACCGATCGGGCTAAGGGTCTGGCCGGCGCGGTCGGGACCTTCATCGCCAACGGCGTGGTGGTCGGCGATCACGCCGCCTTCCGGCAGAGCCACTACCTCAACAGCCACTCGCTTGAATATATGCGGGGCCGCATCCCCGAGCGCTACCACACCGACTACGCCAGCACCCTGGCGACCATCCATGCAGACAATCGGCGCTACGGCGGCGCCTTCTAGCCGGCGCGGAAGGGGGACGCGATGCCAGCCTTCCAGTCGGTCCAATACATCGATCCCTTCGCGCCGCTGCCCACCGGCGCGACGCAGGCGGGCGTGCAGGCGGTGCTGTCGTCGACCGGCGCGCCCGCCGGCTCGGTAGCCTACGCCCAACTCCTCGCCGACCAGACGCCCATAGCCTATGGAACGGGCGCGACGGCCACGGCCATTCGCGTCCTCAACCCCGCCCCGCTGGCCCCAACCATCGCCTATCTGCTGCAGGTGCAGTTCGCCGCTCCGGGCCAAAATCCGGCCGATCTCGACTGGTCCGACCCGACCAAGGTGATCTCCGCGCCGGTTGTCGTCGCCCAGCTGCGCATCACGGCCTTGGAGGTGACGGCCACGGGCTTGACCTTCACCTGGGACAATCCGAGCGGCGCGGCGATCGCCGGCGCCTATCTGCAGATCTTCGATAACACCACCCACGCCCTGACCCCCTACTATTATCTGGGCGTGGGGCCGGCCGGCGCGGTGACCGCGACCTTCACGGCGGGGCATGACTATCGGGTCAGCATCTCGGCGGTCCAGCCCGTCAGCGGCGGCACCACCGGCGCGTTCGGCGCACCCTACACCACAGGGCCTGCGACCACAGCCCAGCCAATCCCCACCGGCGCGCCGCAACTGACTCGAGCCAGTTGTGACGAGGGCGAGATCGCCGTCCAATGGACCACCAGCGCACCGCCCGTCGGCGCAGCGCCCGCAACCTACGACCTGCTGCTGCTGGACGGGGCCAACCTGGTCGCCATGGCGGGCGCCGGTGCGGTCGGCGGCCAGCTGACCGCCGGCCAGCTTTCGACCCTGACCAGTCCCAAGGTCGCCGGCCGAATCTCTTATGGCGCCTTCGCCGGGCCGATCGGGACGGGCCTTTCGCTGAACGCGTTGGCGCCGCAGATCCTTGGCGTGATCGTCACCGGCTCGGCCCAAGCCGCGGTGATCAGCGCCCAGCTCGCCGCCCCAGGCGCGCTACCGACGGGTGGCGCCCTGGTGGCGACGCTCTACGCCAACGGCGTGGCGGGCCAGACCCAGACTCTGAACGCCGCCAGCGGCCAGGTGGCCTGGAGCGCTCTGGTCCCGGCGGCCAACACCGCCTACGAGATCGACGTGGCGCTGGTGGTGACCGCCGGCGGCCAGACCAGCCAAGGCCCGCGCTCGCCGCGCCTGGCCGTGCCGCTCACCACGCCCCAGAGCCTTGTGGCCAGCTATGACGGCCAGACGGTGACCATCGATCTAGCCGCCACGGCGGCGGCCGACAGCTATTCGGCCGTTCTGACGGCGACCGGCGCCAGTCCCGTCACGGTGCAGGTCGGCGGTCAGTTGCCGATCAGCTTCACGACCAATCTCGACCTCTCCAAGGCCTGGAGCGCGGTAGTCACCCCGACCATCGGGCGGGTGGTGGCGCTGCCCAGCGCGTCCGCTACGCTCGCCCTGCCCACCGTCACCGCGCCCAGCCTGACAGTCGTCGACTATGACGGCCAGACGTTGCGCCTGCAGTGGACGGCGGCGGTCCTGCCCTTCCTGACCGGCTACACGGTCACCGTCGCCGGTCTTGGCGCCTTTGCGGTGAGCGGGGGCCAGACAGCCTATGACCTGCCGCTGACGCCGGCCCAGGCCACAACCGCCACCGTCAAGGTCGCCGGGGTCTCAGCGCTGCGCACGACGGCCGACAGCGCCACGGTCGCGGTGATCGCCAGCCTGGCGACGATCACGCAGGTGACCCCTGGCGCCAGCGTGACGGCGAGCTGGACGGTCACAAATGGGCCGGCCGCGGCCGTGCGCGGCGAACTCCTGATCGGCGAGACCTTGGCGGCGCTGGTCGTCGACGTCTCGACCACCGGCTGCAGCTTCACCGCGCCGACACCGGCCAACCAGCCCTTCCGCCTGCGCGCCCGCGTGACCGACGCCGCGGGCCTGGCGGTCGGCCCCCCGTCGCCGGCCGTCGATCTTTTGCTGCAAGCGCCGGTGTTGCGCTCGGTCTATATCGCCGACGGGCAGATGAGCCTGGGCTGGGATCCGCCCGCCCAAGGCCTGACCAGCAGCTTTGACCTGACGGCGACCCCGACCTTGGGCGCGGCGGCGAGCTTGGTGGTGACCGGCTCCGGCTACCAGGGCCCAGCCCCGGCCGCCTTCGCCGCGCCAGGCGCCCTGACGCTCGCGGCCGTCGATGCGGTCGGCTCCGGCCCGGCGGCCCAAGCGACGCTCGAGGCTCCGTGCACGATCACCGCGGCGGCCTATGACGGCGCAAACCTCAGCGTCAGCACGACACTGACCGGCGCCGCGCAGGACAGCTACTGGTTCGAGGTCAGCGTCGACGGCGCGATCCTGAGCCGCAAGATCGCGGTCGGGTCGGCCGCCGCGTCGGTCAGCCTGCCGTTGGTGCTGCCCAAGGGCGCGAGCGCGGGCCTGCGGGTGATTGGTGTCGGCCCGACCTCCCCGAGCCCAGCCTCGGCGCCGGCCGCCGTCGCCAGCCAAAGCCCCACGGCGCTGGCCGCCGAATATGACGGCGCCAACCTGCATGTGAGCTGGACACCGGTCCCCGGGGACGGAGTCGGCGGCTACCTGGTTTCAGTGAGCAACGCCGGCGCGCAGGACCTTTATGTCCCGGGCGCGCTGACGGCCTTAGCCGCCGTGCCGGTCCCGAACCTGACCTATCCGTGGGGGACCAATATCAAAGTGACCGTGCGAGCGGTGTCCAGCGCGCCGACCGACACTGGCCAGCCCTACGTCCAGGGCGCGCCGAGCTTGGCGATCGCCCCGACCTTGGCCGGCCACGCCTATTCCAGCGGCGTCGGCGCGGCCGGCGAGCCGCCCTATCTCTATCGCCGCGGCGCCTATCAGAGCCTCGCGGACGTCACCGACAAGCCGATCGTGCTCTATCTGCCCAAGCCCTTCACGGGCTCGGACAATCCGTCGATCCCGGAGTCGGGCGCCACCACCTTCCAGCTTGCCCCGGCGAGCGGCGATCCGCCCCTGCCCTATCAGCTGACCCTGAGCGCCGACGTCTGGACGAGCCTTGGGGCCAGCGCCGTGCGGTCGGACCTGCGGTCGACCTATGTCGCCTTCCTCAGCGCCGTCGAGGACACCGGGGTCTATCCCTGGGCGATCGGGCTGATCCGCCAGATCATCGCCGAGGCCATGCCCCAGACCTTCGAGGAGGTGCTCTACTACCGCTACGGCCTCTGGCGCAGCGACAGCCTACGGGTTGTCGACCTGACGCCCGGCGCGCGGCTGCAGCTTTCGGGGGCGCTCTACCAGTCGATTGTCGGTGGCTCTAGCCCCAAGAACGGCTTCCTGGCCACCGGGGCCGAAGGCCTGGACCTGTTCGACGTTATCCCACAAGGCGGCGCGGGCGCGCTGGCGACGGGCGCGGGCCGGAGCCTGTCGGTCGACGCCTTCCTGTCGCTGATCTATCCGGGCGGCGGCGGCCCGGCCAACAGCCGGCCCGTGGCGGCCGGGCCGATCGACTTCTTCGACGATCAGAACCGCCAGCCCTATTACCGATTGTTCTATCCCTCCCAGCCGTCGGGCTCGGGCTCGACCGGCTCAACCGCGCTCGAGGCCAACATCACCGTGATTGGGGCGATGAGTTGGAAGACGCTGGCGGCCATCACCGACAACTATGCTCAGTATGGAACCTTCCCGACCGGCGTCGACTATTTCGCCACCTACTTCCGTGGCCGCTCCAGCCTGACGCCGCAGATCCAGGTCAGCGTGCAGGGCCAGCCGCGCTGGGTGACCCTGGGCGCCAGCGTGCGCCAGGCGCTGTCCTCGCAGGGACTGGCGCCCTGCTTCGGCGGTGGGGGCGGTGGGACCCTGTCGATGCTGCG
>NZ_DATFAV010000008.1:0-5214 GCF_035254145.1 Caulobacter sp.
GTCGCGACCTCGGCGGCGACCAGGCGCGCCACACGGCGGATGCGCTCCAGGTCGGCCACCGACGTGCCGCCGAACTTCATCACCAGACGTGACACGTCCTTGGTACCTCGACACTTGGTTATTTCTTGCGCCCGCGCGGCCGGATCGCTCCCCCTCGCGCAAGCCCGCGCCTTCTAGCGGGGGGATCGCGCAACGGCAATGTCGCGCGCGTGTCTTTTTTCCCGGATCGTGGCGAGCGTCGGCGTCCGTGCTAGACAGGCCACATGACGCAAGCCGCTTCTTCCGCCCCCTCCTGGAGCATCGACCCGGCCGACGTGGCCCGCTTCTCGGCCATCGCCGCCGAGTGGTGGGACCCCAAGGGCAAGTTCGCGCCGCTGCACGTGTTCAATCCCTGCCGCCTGGCCTTCATCCGCGAGCAGGCCCTGGCGCGGTTCGGCCGCGACGGCTCGGTGCGCGCGCCGTTCGACGGGCTCAGCCTGCTGGACATCGGCTGCGGCGGCGGCCTGCTGAGCGAGCCGATGGCGCGGCTGGGCTTTGATGTCACCGCCATCGACGCCTCGGAAAAGAACATCAAGACCGCCGCCACCCACGCGGCCGAGCAGGGCTTGTCGATCGGCTATCGCCCGGCCACCGCCGAGCAGCTGCTGGCCGAGGGCGCGGGGCCGTTCGACGTGGTGCTGACCATGGAGGTCATCGAGCACGTCGCCGATCCGGGCGAGTTCCTGCGCACCTGCGCCAAGCTGCTCAAGCCCGGCGGCCTGATGTTCGTCGCCACCCTGAACCGCACCCTGAAGGCCCTGGTCCTGGCCAAGATCGGCGCCGAATACGTGCTGCGCTGGGTGCCGCCGGGTACGCACGAGTGGAAGCAGTTCCTGAAGCCTGAGGAACTGCGCGCTTTCCTGGCCGGCGAGCCGGTGGCGATGCAGGGACCGTACGGCGTGGCTTACAATCCGCTGACCGGCCGCTGGAGCCGGTCGGCCGACACCGACGTCAACTACATGATGACCGTCACCAGGGATTGAGTCAGACTGACCTTGCGATGTGCGCGCGAGGTGTCTGATGTCGGTGTTGCTGGCCCTGGTTGTCTCCGCAATTCTGCCGGGACCGATCAGCGGCGATTTCGATCACGACGGCAAGGCCGACACCGCGCGGATCCTTCGCGCGGGAGCCGACGCCTATGTCCTGGAGATCTCGCGTGGAGCGGGCCCGGCCGCGCCCGTCCGGATTGAACTGGGCCGCAACCCGCCGGACTACATGGTCCCCGCGAAAAACGGTGGCTCGATGGCGACCGCTTGCGGCAAGGGCGTCGGAGCCAAGACCGCCCCTTGCCCCCGCGCCTCCGTGCAGGTGACCCGGGGCGACCTATTATTCGGAAGCGCCGAAGCCAGCGAAGCCGTGCTCATCTGGGACGGCCGGGCCTTCCGCCAGGACTGGCTCAGCGACTGACGCCGGGAACCTCCGCCCCAACCGGGGCTTTTCGTCTCCGCAGGGACAAAGAGCCCCGGATTGGCGACCCGGTGTCGGGGGTCGGCCGTCGATCCGTTCGATTGAACGGAGAGCAAGATGACTTCCAAGACCTTGGCCGCGCTTCTGGCGACCACCATGGCGTGCGGCGCGATTGCTCCGGCCGTCGCCCAGACCAGCGCCTACCAGCAAAGCCTGCGCAACTACGACGACCAGCGCGCCAACTATTACGAGCGCGTCGCCGAATACCGCGATCGCCAGGCGGCCTACGAGCGCGACCGCGCCAACTATCTGCAGGCTCGCGACGATTACGACCGCCGTTACGGCCGCGGCGCCTATGATCGCCGCTATCCCAACTATGCCGACCGCTATCGCGCGGCCGAGTACCGCGAGAGCGCCGGCTATTACGCCGAGCAGGCCGAGTTCGAGCGCTCGCGCGCCAATTACGAGCGCGCCCGCTACAACTATGATCGCCGCTACGGCGAGGGCAGCTACGACCGCCGCCACCCCGCCGAGGCCGACCGCTTCCGGGTCAGCGACATGGGCTACGCCTCCGGCTACGATGCTTCTCGCCAGCAGTGGGAGCGCGACCGCGACCGCTACTACGCCGCGCGGGACGATTATGACCGCCGTCACGGCTATGGCGCCTATGACCGCCGCCATCCGGGCGAGGCCAACCGTTACCTGGCGCCCTACGCCGGCGCGGTCGGCGTCGACACCAGCGCCAACGTCTCCTACGGCAATGACTGCCGGCAGGACGCCAAGCGCAACGCCACCGTCGGCGGCGTGATCGGCGCGCTGGCCGGCGCGGCCCTGGGCTCCAACGTCGCCGCCCGCAACGCCCGCCCCGAAGGCACTGTGCTGGGGGCCCTGGTCGGCGCCGGCGTCGGCGCGGCCGTGGGCAACGCCTCGGCCAAGTGCGACACCCGCGGCAACTACTGGACCTACGACCAGACCCAGCCCTACCGCTATACCGACGGACGGTACGCCGACGCCGGCGAGCGCTGCCGCCTGGCGCCGGCTCCGACCGACTACAACGGCCGCGTCGAGACCCGCTACGTGCGCGTCTGCCCGGACGCCGACGGGCGCTATCGCGTCGAGAGCTGACCTCGTAGCGCCCAGGCGATGGTCGGCTGCCCGACTTTGAAGGAAACCGGCCGTCAGCTTGGGCGTTTACGACCCGAGGGATCTAAACCAAGAACACGATCGGAGAGCCCGCCATGCGCGCCCGCCTGAAAGCTATCGTCCTGGCCACCGTCGTCGGCTTCACCGCCAGCAGCGTGGTCGTCACCGCCGCCGACGCCCAGTCGCGCGGCCGCTATCGCGTCCTTGTCTGCAACAAGTCCAAGGCCAAGAACGGCGCCGTCATCGGCGGCCTGGGCGGCGCCCTGCTGGGCAACACCGTCGCCGGCCACGGCAACAAGACCGAAGGCACTCTGCTGGGCGGCGCCGTCGGCGCCGTCGCCGGCCACGAGATCGGCAAGGGCAAGAAGAAGTGCCACTACGAGTACCGCTACCGGTAGCGGGCGGCGCGACTTCGTGAGCCATGAGGGCGGCGGATCCGAGGGGTCCACCGCCCTTCGCATTTCTAGATCCCTCTCTCATAGAGAGAGGGAGGGGCCCGCCGCCGCAGGCGGTGGGAGGGTGGGAGGTTTCACCGTTGGCCGCTAAAACCCAGTCACTCAGCTGGATGGTTCGGGTTCATCTCCGCCCGGAGTGCGGGCGCCGGCACCGTTGCTGTGAGTCAGAGCCTTGCTTTGAGAGGGTGTAACCTCTCACCCTCCCACGCTGCGCGTGGGCCCCTCCCTCTCTCTTTGAGAGAGGGATTTCTGTTGGGCCGCTCCACCCCAGACGAAAAAGGCCTCCCGGATCGCTCCAGGAGGCCTCCTAGTCGCAACGATACGTCGCCTTATTCGGCGGCGGCCTTGGCTTGGCGGTCGCCGAACTTGGCGTGCAGTTCGCCCGAGGCGTAGCGCTTGGCCATGGCGGCGGTCGACAGCGGCTTGATCTTGTCGGCCCAGCCGGCCGAGCCGAACTCGGTGAAGCGGGCTTCGCAGACCTTGCGCATGGCTTCCTTGGCCGGCTTCAGATAGGCGCGCGGATCGAACTCCGAGGGCTTCTCCATCAGCACCTTGCGGATCGCGCCGGTGATGGCCAGGCGGTTGTCGGTGTCGACGTTGATCTTGCGCACGCCATGCTTGATGCCGCGCTGGATCTCTTCGACCGGCACGCCCCAGGTCTGGGGCATCTGGCCGCCGTAGGCGTTGATGATGTCCTGCAGCTCCTGCGGCACCGAGCTGGAGCCGTGCATGACCAGGTGGGTGTTGGGCAGGCGCTGGTGGATCTCCTCGATCACGTTCATGGCCAGGACGTCGCCGTCCGGCTTGCGCGTGAACTTGTAGGCCCCGTGGCTGGTGCCCATGGCGATGGCCAGGGCGTCGACGCCGGTGGCGTGGACGAACTCGACCGCCTGGTCGGGATCGGTCAGCAACTCGTCGTGGCTGAGCTTGCCCTCGAAGCCGTGGCCGTCCTCGGCCTCGCCCATGCCGGTCTCCAGCGAGCCCAGCACGCCGAGCTCGCCCTCGACCGAGACGCCGCAGGCGTGGGCCATCTGGACCACCCGACGGGTGACGTCGACGTTGTATTCGTAGCTGGCGGGGGTCTTGGCGTCCTCCATCAGCGAGCCGTCCATCATCACCGAGGTGAAGCCGTACTGGATCGCGGTGGCGCAGGTCGCCGGGCCGTTGCCGTGGTCCTGGTGCATGCAGACGGGGATGTTCGGATAGAGCTCGACGAGCCCGTCGATCAGGCGGGCCAGGACGATGTCGCTGGCGTAGCTGCGCGCCCCGCGCGAGGCCTGGATGATGACCGGCGAGTTGACGGCGTCGGCCGCCTCCATGATCGCCAGGCCCTGCTCCATGTTGTTGATGTTGAAGGCCGGCAGCGCGTACTCATGCTCGGCGGCATGGTCCAGCAACTGTCGCAGCGTGATGCGAGCCACGTATTTCTCTCCTGCAAGCGTGAGTGGTTAGGTCGTTTCTTGTTGTTGGGGCCGTGACGCTTGAGCGTTCTCTGCCCGGGTCAGTTCTATAGAGGTTGAACGCGGATCTGCACGATCCGCGCCAACGAAATGTCTCAGACTTCCAGGGCCGCGACGCCCGGGAGCGTCTTGCCCTCCATCCATTCCAGGAACGCGCCGCCGGCGGTCGAGACGAAGGTCATGTCGGCCGAGACACCGGCGTGGTTCAGGGCCGCCACCGTATCACCGCCGCCGGCCACCGCCACGAGCTTACCCGATTTGGCCCGTTCCGAGACATGTTTCGCCGCCGAAACGGTCGCCTTGTCGAACGGAGGCACCTCGAAGACGCCCAACGGGCCGTTCCAGATCAGCGTCTCGCACTTGTCGATCGTGGCGTTCAGCGTGGCCACGGTCTCGGGGCCGGCGTCCAGGATGCGGTCGTCGGGGCGGACGTCATAGACATTGCGGATGCTCGAGGCGACGCCCGGCTTGACCTCCTGGGCGACCACCACGTCGGTCGGCAGCAGCAGCTTGCAGCCGGCCCCGCCGGCGAGATCGATGATCTGGCGGGCGGTGTCGGCCATGTCGGTCTCGCACAGCGAGGCGCCGACGTCGATCTTGGCCGCGTAGAGGAAGGTGTTGGCCATGCCGCCGCCGATGGCCAGGTAGTCCAGCTTGGTCACCAGGTTGCGCAGCAGGTCGAGCTTGGTCGAGACCTTGGAGCCGCCGAC
>NZ_DATFAV010000009.1:0-12206 GCF_035254145.1 Caulobacter sp.
ACGTCACCCTGCGGCTCTATGAGGTCCTCAAGCCGCGCCTGGCGCGCGAGGGCCTGCTGACAGTCTACGAGACGCTGGAACGGCCGTTGCCGGCGGTTCTGGCGATGATGGAGAACAACGGGGTCAAGGTGGATCCCGAGGCCCTGCGCCGTCTCTCCAACGAGTTCTCGCTGCGCATGGCGCAGTTCGAGGTCCGCGCCACCGAACTGGTCGGCCGCCCGTTCAACCTGGGCAGCCCCAAGCAGATCGGCGACGTGCTGTTCGGCGAGATGCAGATGAAGGGCGGCAAGAAGACCGCCACCGGCCAGTGGTCGACCGACAGCGACGTACTGGAGAGCCTGGCGCTGGAGCATGAGCTGCCGCGCGTCCTGCTGGACTGGCGTCAGCTGAGCAAGCTGAAGGGCACCTACACCGAGAACCTGGTCGCGGCGATCGCGCCGGGCACGGGGCGGGTGCACACCTCCTACGCCCTGGCGGCCACAACCACGGGCCGGCTGTCCTCGTCGGACCCGAACCTGCAGAACATCCCGGTCCGCACCGAGGAAGGCCGCAAGATCCGCAAGGCCTTCGTGGCCGAGCCGGGCAAGGTGCTGATCAGCGCCGACTACAGCCAGATCGAGCTGCGCCTCTTGGCCCACATCGGCGACATTCCTCAGCTGAAGAAGGCGTTCCAGGAGGGTCTGGACATCCACGCCATGACGGCCTCGGAGATGTTCGACACGCCGATCGAGGGCATGGACCCGATGATCCGCCGCCGGGCCAAGGCCATCAACTTCGGCATCGTCTACGGCATCAGCGCCTTTGGCCTGGCCAACCAGCTGGGCATCTCGCAGGGCGAGGCGGGGGCCTACATCAAGACCTATTTCGAGCGCTTCCCGGGCATCCAGGCCTATATGGACGCGACCAAGGCCTTCGTGCGCGAGCACGGCTATGTCACCACCATCTTCGGCCGCAAGATCAACATTCCCGAGATCCAATCCAAGTCGGCGGGCCAGCGGCAGTTCGCCGAGCGGGCGGCGATCAACGCCCCGATCCAGGGCGCGGCCGCCGACGTCATGCGACGGGCCATGATCCGCATGCCCGAGGCGCTGGAGACGGCGGGGCTATCGGCCAGAATGCTGCTGCAGGTGCACGACGAACTGGTCTTCGAAGCGCCGGAGTCCGAGGCGGAGGCCGCCATGCGGGTGATCGTCGGGGTCATGGAGAAGGCGGCCGAGCCTGCCGTCGCGCTTTCCGTGCCGCTTACGGTCGAGGCGCGCGCGGCCCTCAATTGGGATGAAGCTCACTAAACCTAAATCGGGTTTCGCCACCGGCTTTGCGACACTAAGTCGCGTCAGGGTTAATGTCTCCGCAACCGTAACCGCGCGATTTCTGTAGGCGACGTCCGAGATCAAGATCACAGCACAAGTCGCGGTGTGCGTTTGAGATTCCATCGGTCGTCGTTCTGCGAACGAGGAGCTCGCCCGGTGTCTTTCGGCAACTTGAAGATCCCCCAGAAGTTGATGGCGGTTTTCGCCGTTATGCTTGCCACGATCATGGCCATGGGCGTGGCGCTGTACGTCAACAAGGTGAATCTCGGTCATTCCGTCGAACGGACGGAGCGCGCCTACGAGATGCTGCGCGCCGCCGACACCGCGGCGTTCCGCCTGACCCGCCAGGAGAACTCGCTGCGCGGCTTCCTGCTCTCGTCCGACCCCTATTACGTCAAGCGTCTGGAAGAGGCGCACAAGCCCAAGTTCCTCAAGGCCCTGGACGACCTGAAGGCGCTGGCCGACGGCGACGCCGGCGATCTGGCGCGCATCGCGGCCGTCGACGCCGCCTACGCCAACTATCGCAAGCTGGCCATCGAGCCCGGCGAGCGGCTGGGCGCCGACCCGGCCACCCGCGAACAGGCGATCGATTTGGTGAAGCACGACGGCGTCGCCGACCAGGCGGTCACCCCGGTCGAGGACGCCATCGAGGTGATCACCAAGCACGCCGAGCAGGTGTTGGCCTCCGAGGCCGCCGCCCAGAAGAAGGCGTCGCTGCAATCGACCCTGGTCCTGGCCGTCGGCATCCTGATCACCGCCGGTATCGCCATCGCTGGCGGGCTGCTGCTGACCGGCGCCATCGCCCGTCCGGTCGCGGCGATGACCAACGTCATGCGCCGCCTGGCCGCTGGCGACAACAGCGTTGACGTGCCCGCCATCGGCCGCAAGGACGAGATCGGCGACATGGCCGCCGCCGTGACCTACTTCAAGGACGCGGCGATCGAGAAGATCCGCGTCGAGCGCGCCGCCGCCGAGCAGCGCGAGGCCGCCGAGGGCGAGCGCGCCGCCAACGAAGCCGAGAAGGCCGCTTCGGCCCGCGAGGACAGCGTGGCGATCACGGCGCTGAACGAGGCCCTAGACCACATGGCGTCGGGCGACCTGACGCATCGGATCACCATCGCCTTCGCGCCGAAGGCCGAAAGCCTGAAGACCAACTTCAACGCCGCCGCCGAGCGCATGCAGCAGACGATCCAGTCGATCAGCCAGGCCACCGGCGGCGTCAACAACGGCGCCGACGAGATCGCCGACGCCTCCGACAGCCTGTCGCGTCGCACCGAGCAACAGGCCGCCAGCCTGGAAGAGACCGCCGCCGCCCTCGACGAGATCACCGCCACCGTCCGCAAGACCGCCTCGGGCGCCAAGGAAGCGTCCCAGGTCGTGGCCACGGCGCGCTCCGACGCCGAGCGTTCGGGCCGCATCGTCAGCCAGGCCGTCTCGGCCATGAGCGAGATCGAGACCTCGTCCAACCAGATCAGCCAGATCATCGGCGTGATCGACGAGATCGCCTTCCAGACCAACCTCCTGGCTCTCAACGCCGGGGTCGAGGCCGCCCGCGCGGGCGAGGCCGGCAAGGGCTTCGCGGTCGTCGCCCAGGAAGTACGGGCCCTGGCCCAGCGCTCGGCCGAGGCCGCCAAGGAGATCAAGACCCTGATCTCGACTTCCACCCAGCAGGTCGAGGCGGGCGTGGATCTGGTCGGTCAGACGGGCGAGGCGCTGAACCGCATCGTCGAGCAGGTCGCCTCGATCGACGCTCTGGTCACCGAGATCGCCGCCTCCGCCACCGAGCAGGCCACCGGCCTGAACGAGGTGAACACCGCCGTGAACCAGATGGACCAGGTCGTTCAGCAGAATGCCGCCATGGTCGAGGAAGCCACCGCAGCCACCCACTCGCTGAAGGGGGAGGCCAAAGCGCTGATGGATCTGGTCGGTCGCTTCCGCGTGGCCCAAGGCTCCGCCGCCGCGCCGGCCCAAGCTTCGCCGGCGCCCGCCACGCCGCGCTCGGCCGCTCCGGCGGCGCCCCGTCCTTCGCGCGCGGCGCCCGTGTCACGCCCCGGTCGCGGCTCTGCCGCCGTGGCGGTCAGCCAGGATTGGGAAGAGTTCTGATCAACGAAGGCCGGCCGACGGCTTTGGCGATGGGCTCTCCGGGCGACCGGGGAGCCCTTTCGTTTTCTAGTTTCCGTTCAGCGCGATCGTCTCGAACGACGACTGGGTCGGCTGGGGCTGATGACTCGCGCCCGGAGTCGGCAACGCCAAGCCGATAGCGGCGGCGAGGAAGAGGGCGACGGCGAAGAAGGCCTTGCTGGCCATGGTCCTGTCTCTGATCTGCGTCGTGAAGCGACAATCGCGGACGCTGACGCAGGCCTAGATGGCTCCGCGCGCGTCGGGTTCAAGAGCCTCGCCGACCCATGGTTTCTGAGGCGTCTGCGAGATGTCCTGAACCAACAAGAAAGGCCGGAAACCGCCTTGACGGTTCCCGGCCTTATTTTGGTGCGTTCGGTGGAACCTTCTGGGCTGTCATCCCGGCCAAGCGCGAAGCGCGCCGAGCCGGGACCGCCGGAAACTCCGAGCCCGTTGCGGTCCCGGGTCTTCGCCCGGGATGACACGTTGAAATCAGAAGATTTCGAACAGGCCGGCGGCGCCCCGCCGAGATCGCGAAAAGCGATCTCAGCCACTTTTCACTGATGGGCGCCGTCCTCCGTCCTGATCGAGATCAGAAGATCTCGAACAGGCCGGCGGCGCCCCGCTGAGATCGCGAAAAGCGATCTCAGCCACTTTTCACTGATGGGCGCCGTCCTCCGGCCTGATCGAGATCAGAAGATCTCGAACAGGCCGGCGGCGCCCATGCCGCCGCCGATGCACATGGTGACGACCCCGAACTTGGCCTTGCGGCGCTTGCCTTCCAGCAGGATGTGGCCGGCGCAGCGGGCGCCGGTCATGCCGAACGGGTGGCCGATGGCGATCGAGCCGCCATTGACGTTGTACTTCTCGGGATCGATGCCCAGGCGGTCGCGGCTGTAGAGGCACTGCGAAGCGAAGGCCTCGTTCAGCTCCCACAGGTCGATGTCGTCGACCTTCAGGCCGTGGCGTTCCAGGAGGCGCGGCACGGCGAAGACCGGGCCGATGCCCATCTCGTCGGGCTCGCACCCGGCGACGGCGAAGCCGCGGAAGGCGCCCAGCGGCTCGAGGCCGCGACGCACGGCTTCCTTGGCCTCCATCACCACCACGGCGGCGGCGCCGTCCGACAGCTGGCTGGCGTTGCCGGCGGTGACGAAATTGCCTTCGCCCATGACGGGCTTAAGGCTGGCCAGGCCTTCCAGCGTGGTGTCGGGACGATTGCACTCGTCCTTGTCGACCACGTAGTCGACGAAGCTCTCTTCCTTGGTTTCCTTGTTGACCACCTTCATCTTGGTGGCCATCGGGACGATCTCGTCCTTGAACAGGCCGGCGGCCTGGGCGGCGGCGATGCGCTGCTGGCTGCGCAGGGCGTATTCGTCCTGGTATTCGCGGCTGACATTGTAGCGCTTGGCCACGATGTCGGCGGTGTCGATCATCGCCATCCACAGCGCCGGATGGGTCTTCATCAGCTTTTCTTCGGTGATGTGGAAGCGGTTCATGTGACCGCCCGCGTTCACCAGCGAGATCGACTCGACGCCGCCGCCGACGGCGACATTGGCCCCGTCGTTGCGCACATAGTTGGCCGCCGTGGCGATGGCCTGCAGGCCCGACGAGCAGAAGCGGTTGATGGTCTGGCCCGAGGTGGTGACCGGCAGGCCGGCCCACATGGCCGCGTTACGGGCCACGTTCATGCCGGTGGCGCCTTCGGGGCCGCCGCAGCCCAGGGCTACGTCCTCGACTTCACCGCCCTCGAGACCGGCGCGCGACACCGCGTGCTGGATCGCATGGCCGGCCATGGCCGCGCCGTGAGTGTTGTTGAAGCCGCCTCGGACTGATTTGGCCAGGCCCGTGCGGGCGTAAGAGACGATGACCGCTTCGCGCATAAAGGCGCACTCCCCGTAAAACGTTAGTTTGAATTGCCGCCACCCTAGACCGGCTTTTCGCGGTGTGAAAGATCACGCGAACGTAAAGGGAAATTCGCCAGGACGCCGTACGCCTTTTCGAAGCATGGCGACACCGGTGTCTAAAATACTGATTTTTCACGTCTTCGTTTCGCGTTGACTTTCCCCGATTCCGGGATGAACGCTCAGATTGTGCCGTGGGCTCGACCTCGCGGCGCGGAAAAACGAAGTTCGGGAGGAAAGAATGACCATCGCCATGCCGCGCCGTCTGGCGCGTCGAGCGCTGCTGGGCGCCAGCGCGCTCGCCACGATCTTCGCGAGTCCAGAACTCGCGAGAGCCCAGCAACAGACCAACGCCGTCGAGGAAGTCATCGTCACCGCCACCAAGCGCGACGCGACCATCCAGGACATCCCCTTTTCCATCAACGCCCAGACCGAAAAGGACATCCAGCGCTCGGGCGCGGTGACACTCGAGGACCTGTCGCGCAACGTCGCCGGCCTGACGATCCAGAACCTCGGTCCAGGCCAGAGCCAGGTGTCGGTGCGCGGCGTCTCCGCCGGCCAGGTCGTCCGCGACCAGCCCGGCGTGAAGGAGCAGGTCGGCGTCTATCTCGACGAGTCGGTGATCTCGCTGTCGCTGTTCACGCCCGATATCGATCTCTTCGACCTGAACCGGGTCGAGACCCTGCGCGGGCCGCAAGGCACGCTGTTCGGCTCGGGCTCGGTCGGTGGCACGATCCGCTACATCACCAACCAACCCAAGCTTGGGGTCTCGGAAGGAACCTTCGAGGCCAACGCCAGCCTGGTCGGCGGCGACGACTTCGGCGGCCACGTGAAGGGCGCGGTCAACGTGCCGATCTCCGACAAGGTCGCCATGCGCGCGGTCGGCTACCTGACCCGCTACGGCGGCTTCATCGACGCGCGCAAGGAAGGCGGCAAGGTCGAGAAGAACGTCAATGACGGCACGCGGCGCGGCGGTCGGATCGCGTTCCTGATCCAGCCCACCGAGAGCTTCAGCCTGACCCCACGCGTGGTCTATCAGGAGATCCGCGCCCACGGCTTCAACCGCCAGGAGGCGTTCAACCTCTTCGCCAACAACAACACCACGACCCGGCCCAAGATCCAGCTGGGCGAGCGCGAGCAGTACCTGCTGCTTGACGAGAGCTTCGCCGACAACACCCTGCTGGCCGATCTGACCGCCAATCTCGACCTGGGCGGCGCGGCCCTGACCTCGGTGACCAGCTATATCAACCGCGACATCGCCGTGAACCGCGACGCCAGCGCCCTGACCGGCAGCGTCTCGGTCGACCTGGGCTTCCCGGCCGCCGCCGTGCTGCTGCCGTCCAAGCTGGTCGACACGACCGATCTCGAGCAGTTCACCCAGGAGCTGCGCCTGGCCTCCACCGGCGACGGGCCATTCCAATGGGTGATCGGCGGCTTCTATTCAAAAGTCGACCGCGTCTACAATCAGCGTCTGCCGACCCCAGGCTATGACGCCTATACCGACGCTGTTCTCGGCGCGGGCACTTCGGCGGCGGTCGCCAACGGCTTCCAGCTGAACTCGCCCTACGACGCCTACCTGCCCTACGACATCAAGCAAAAGGCCGTGTTCGGCGAGGTCAATTACACGGTCGGCAAGCTGACCGCGACGGCGGGCGGGCGCTACTACGATTTCAGCGAGACGCGCCAGTTCAAGTCCGGCGGCCTGTTCGCCAACGGCGACAACCGCACCGACAAGACCTCGTCGGACGGCTTCACCCCGCGCTTCCTGCTCAGCTACGACGCCACCGACAACGTCACCTTCAACGCCCAGGCCTCGAAGGGCTTCCGCCTTGGCGGGGTCAACGACCCGCTGAACATCCCGCTGTGCTCGGCGTCGGACAAGGCGATCTTCGGCGGCTATCAGTCGTATGACGACGAGACGCTGTGGAACTACGAGGGCGGGATCAAGTCGCGCTTCGGCGGCGTCCGGTTCAACGGCGCGGTGTTCTACACCGATATCAAGAACCTGCAGACGACCCTGGACGCCGGCTCGTGCAGCTCGCGCGTGGTGTTCAACGTGCCCAAGGCCCACACCAAGGGGGTCGAGGCCGAGCTGACCGCGCGCCTGGCCTCGGGCCTCGACATCGGCCTGTCGGGCAGCCTGCTGGAGGCGCAGTTCGACTCGACCGTCAAGGACGGGACGGGCGCGGTGATCGGCGGCATCCGCGACGGCAATCGCCTGCCGTCGGTGCCCAAGTTCCAAGTCTCGTTCGACGTCACCTACAATCGCGAGGTCTGGGAGGGCGCCAACGGCTACCTGAAGGCTTCGATCCAGCACGTCGGCAGCCGCTTCACCCAGGCCAGCGACCAAGAGAACAACCCGCGCTCGTTCGTCTCGAACCTGCCGTTCGGCGGGGCGACCGGGTTGGTTCCGACCGTCATCGACCTGAAGCTGCCCGGCTACGAGATCGTCAATCTCAGCGCCGGGGTGGAGATGCAGGACGGCGTCGACGTGACGCTCTACGTCAACAACCTGTTCGACGAGAACGCCCTGCTGTCGTTCGACCGCGAACGCGGCGGGCGGGCGCGCCTGGGCTACTCCGTCGGCCAACCCCGGACGATGGGCGTGACGGTGCGCAAGAGCTTCTAGGAAGGGAGAGGGTGGTCGCTCCGGCGGCCGCCCGTCTTCCGCAGGGGTAAGCTTGACGCCTATCCGGCGCGGACGGACGCTCGTCCCAACCAATAAGGGAGGACGCGGCATGGCGGATCGCGCCTACGATCTGGTTCTGCGGGGCGGGACGGTGTTCGACGGCTCGGGTGCGCCGGGCGTCGTCGCCGACGTCGGGGTCAAGGACGGCCTGATCGCCGCCGTCGGTCCGGGCCTGGCGGCCGGAACCGAGGAAATCGACGCCCGAGGACGGATTGTCACCCCCGGCTTCGTCGACATCCATACCCACTATGACGGCCAGGCTACCTGGAGCGGCCAGTTGGGGCCCAGCTCCGGACATGGCGTCACCACGGTGGTGATGGGCAATTGCGGCGTCGGCTTCGCGCCGTGCCGGCCGCAGGACCACGACCGCCTGATCCGGCTGATGGAGGGCGTCGAGGACATTCCGTTTCCGGTGCTGACCGAAGGGCTGCCGTGGGCCTGGGAGAGCTTTCCCGACTATCTCGACTTCCTGGCCGGCCGCGCCTTCGACGTGGACGTCGGAGCCCAGCTGCCGCACGCGGCCCTGCGCGTCTATGTGATGGGCGAGCGCGGGGCCAACCGCGAGCCGGCCACGCCGGCCGACATCGCCGCCATGGCCGCGATCGCCAAGCGCGCGGTCGAGGCCGGGGCGTTGGGCTTTTCGACCTCGCGCACCCTCAACCACCGGACCAGCGACGGCCAGCCGACCCCCACCCTGACCGCTGGCGAGGACGAGCTGACGGGCGTCGCCCTGGGCTTGCGGCGGCCGGCAAGGGCGTGCTGCAACTGGTCTCTGACTTTTTTCCCGACGGCGCGGCCGAGCTGGCCATGGTCCGGCGGATCGTCGAGCGTTCGGGCCGGCCGCTGTCGTTCTCCCTGGTCCAAAGCCCCAAGTCGCCCGAGGGCTGGAAGGCGATGCTGGCGGGGCTGTCGGCGGCGGTCGACGCCGGCCTGCCGATGAAGGCTCAGGTTTGCGGCCGTCCGGTCGGGGTGCTGTTCGGCCTGGAACTGACGCTCAACCCCTTCAGCCAGACCCAGACCTACGGCGAGATCGCCGGCCTGCCCCTCGCCGAGCGCGTCGCCGCCTTGCGCGACCCGGCCTTCCGCGCCCGCCTGCTGGCCGAGGAGGCTGATCCGCAAGGTCCCTTCGCTGGCCGGGCGCTACGGGCCTGGGACATCATGTATCCGATGGGCGCGGATCCGGATTACGAACCGACCGCCGACAAGAGCGTGGCCGCGATCGCCGCGCGGGAGGGGCGCGACCCGGCCGCCGTGGCCCTCGACGCCATGCTGACGAACGACGGGCGCGGCATGCTCTACCACCCGTTCCTGAACTATGCGGACGGTTCGCTGGATCCCAGCTTCGCCATGCTGACCCACCGCGACACCGTGCCGGGCCTGTCGGACGGCGGGGCGCATGTCGGCATGATCTGCGACGGCAGCTTCCCGACCAGCAACCTGATCCACTGGACCCGCGATCGTTCGCGAGGCCCGAGGATCCCACTGGAGACCATGATCGCCCGCCAGACGCGCGACACCGCCGCGACCGTCGGCCTGCTGGATCGCGGCCTGATCGCGCCCGGCTACCGCGCCGATCTCAACGTCATCGACTATGAGAAGCTGAGCCTGGAGGCGCCGCGCGTGGCCTACGACCTGCCGGCTGGCGGCCGACGCCTGGTCCAGGGCGCCCACGGCTATGTCGCCACCATCGTCGCGGGCGTCGTCACCCAGCGCGACGGCGAACCGACCGGCGCCCTGCCTGGCCGCCTAGTGCGCGGCGCCCAGCCCGCGCCGCTGGCCCTGGCGGCGGAGTAGCTATTCGCCGAAGCCTTCGCCCGGTGTCAGCGGCGCCAGGCGGATCAGACGCGAGTCCTCGACCGCCGCCTGCCGATGTTTGACGAATTGGCGGTATTCGGGGTTCGTGACCATCGCCAGGAAGGCGCTCGCATTCGGATATTCGGCGATGAAGGCCAGGTCCCAGCGCTCTTCCGCGGGACCCGTGACCACGACCTCGGGCCGTCCCGCCCAGACCTGTCGGCCGCCCAGACTCTGGAACAGCGGCGCGGTGGAGCGGCCATATTCGCGATAGGCGTCGAGGCCGCTCATGGCCTTGCCGTGGTTGGGATGGTCTTCGGCGTAGTCGGCGAGCGGCTTCAGCCGGATCAGGTTCAACATCTGGATCGGCGTGTCGCGGGGCAGCGCCTTGAAGGCGTCGAACTGCGCGCGGGTGGGGTCGATGCTGGACATGGGACGTCCTCCTCGGTGCGCGAGGATCATGGCGCCGCCGCCGCCGACGACGCCAGTCGTCCCCGGCGTCAACGTTTCGGCAGGATGGTCAGGCCGTCGGACAGTTCGTTGCGGTTGTCGCCGCGCGGGGGGACATGTTCCGCCAGGATCGCGCCGGCCCGGCCCACGGCGGCCACGAAGCCGTCGGCCACCCGGCCCTGCTTCAGCCCGCCGACCAAGTCGGCGACCACGTCGTTCCACACCGCGTTCGGCGCGGCGGCGTAGATGCCCTCGTCGGCGATGACCTCGACGCGGTGTTCGGCCAGGGCGGCGAAGATCAGGACGCCGGTGCGGTCGCGGGTGACGTGCAGGCCGTGGCTGAGGAACTGCTCCATCGCCGCGCGCTTGACCCGGGCCGCCTTCAGCGAGCCGGGCGTCAGGGCTCGGCGGACGGCGGGGATCGAGACGACGAGCGCGGCCGCCACGAAGATCACGGCCTGCAGGGCGATATAGGTCGACAGGGCCGACAGAATGGCCCCGTCCATCGCCGCGGCGTGGCCAACGCTCCAGCCGCCGAACAGGCGGGTCAGCATTTCGGGGCGAAAGCCGGCGAACAGCGCCGCGGCTGGCAGGACCAGGGCCGTGGCGGCGGCCCAGACGAGCGGGGTCTCGCGATAGTCGGACACTTCCGGCGTCAGGACGCAGAAGATCTCGCCGGCGGTGGTCTTTTCGGCCTGGGCGACCGCGGCCGCGATGCGGTCCAGGTCTTGAGGAGTCATGTTGACCGCCATCTCACCAGCTCCCCGAACTGCCGCCGCCGCCGAACGATCCACCGCCTCCGGAGAAGCCGCCCCCGCCGCCGCCGCTCCAACCGCCACCGCCGCCCCAGCCGCCGCCTCGGCGGTTGTCGCTGAGGGCGCCCAGGATGATCCAGGGCAGGGCCGAGGACAGGCCGCCGCGTCGCCGGCCGCGAAACAGGCTGGAGAACACGAAGATCAGGAACAGCACGACCAGGAAGGCCGCGACCGGCGAGCCCTGGACTTTGCGGCTCTCGGGCTGGCTGGCCTCGGCGATGCGGGCCTTGGCCTGGTCGGCGGGCAGGCTGAGCTGCTCGACCAGGGCGTCGGTCCCGGCCACGATCCCGCCGGAAAGGTCGCCGTCGCGGAACTTGGGCAGGATGGCGCTCTGGATGATCACGCTGGAGAGGGCGTCGGTCAGGACGGGCTCCAGGCCATAGCCGACCTCGATCCGCACCTTCCGCTCGTTGGGCGCGACCAGCAGGATGACGCCGGTGTCCTTGTCCTTCTCGCCGATCCCCCAGGTGCGGCCCAGCTGATAGCCGTAATCCTCGATCGGATAGCCCTGCAGGCTGGGCACGGTGGCGACCACCAGTTGGCGGCCGGTCGTGGTCTCGAGGTCTTCCAGCTTCGTCGTCAGGTCGCGCTCGACGTCGGGCGACAGCACCTGAGCCTGGTCGACGACCCGGCCGGTGAGGGGCGGAAAGGTGGGCGCGGCGAGGGCGGGCAGGGCCACGGTCAAGGCCAGCGCCAAAGCTGCCCAAAACCCGCTCATTCCCGCGAAAGCGGGAATCCAAGCGGACTTGGCCGCGGCGCCGCCGCGCGAAACCGTCAGGCTCGGCTTGGGTCCCCGCTTTTGCGGGGATGAGCGGAGATTTTGCAACCTAGTTGACCTTCGGCGGGGTCGCCGTGGGCGGGCTGGAGAAGTCGACGGTCGGAGCGCTCTGGGCGGCGGCGGTGGCCTGGAACAGTTGGGCCGGCTTCTGGCCGCTGTAGACGGTCTTGGCCCACAGGATGCTGGGGAAGGTGCGCAGGGTGGTGTTGTACTTCTGGGCGGCCTCGTTGTAGTCGCGGCGCGCGATGGCGATGCGGTTCTCGGTGCCTTCCAGCTGGCTCTGCAGGGCCATGAAGTTCTGATTCGACTTCAGGTCCGGATACTGCTCCTGGATGACCATCAGGCGGCCCA
>NZ_DATFAV010000010.1:0-4118 GCF_035254145.1 Caulobacter sp.
CAAGTGGTCTGACCACTTTCCTCCCCGGCCTGACCATGCTTCAACCGTCCAACGAGCCGAAACGGCCGCGGGAGGATGCTATGGGAACGGGACTGAAGGCCCTGATCGGCGCGGCGTGCGCCTTGATCGTCGCGGCGCCCCTGGCGGCCCAGGCCTCCTCGCCGACCCTGACGCGCGCGGACCTGCGGGAAGGCGCGGACCTTTCCGGAACCTGGCATTATTCGGTCGATCCCTATCGGGACGGCCTGGCCGGCTTCCATCGCGGCCCGCCCGCCGCCGGCCACCGACGCTATGACGACGTCGATGTCGACGCCCTGACCCGCGCCACGCCGACCGCGCTCTATGAATACGACATGGACCGCGCGCCCACGGCGACCCTGCCCCAGGGCTGGATCGGCCATGACCCGAGCCTGCGCCACTACCAGGGCCTGATGTGGTACGAGCGCCGCTTCGACGCCGCGCCGCTGAAGCCCGGCCAGCGCGCCTTCCTGCGCTTCGAAGCGGCCAACTATACCGCCAAGGTCTATCTGAACGGCAAGGCGGTCGGCGAGCACGAAGGCGGCTTCACCCCGTTCTCCATGGAGGTCACCGAGGTCCTGCGCGCCAGCAACAACCAGCTGACGGTCGGGGTCGACTCCACGCCGCAGGCCGACGGCGTCCCGCCGCCGGTCACCGACTGGGAGAACTATGGCGGGATCACCCGGCCGATGCGGCTGGTCATCACGCCCGGCACCTTCATCGACGAGGCCTGGGTGCGCCTGGCCAAGGACGGGCGCATCGCCGCCACCGTGACGCTGGACGGCGCCCAGGCGGCGAACCGGGAGGTCCATGTCCGCATCGCCGAGCTGGGTCTCGACCTCGCCGGCCGGACCGATGGCCAGGGCGTGCTGAAGGTCTCGGCCCCCGCGCCCAAGCGCCTGGCCCGCTGGTCGCCCGAGACGCCGAAGCTCTACGACGTTGTCATCCAGGCCGGCGAGGATCGGCTGAGCGATCGCGTGGGCTTCCGGACCATCGAGACCAAGGGTTCGGAGATCCTGCTGAACGGCAAGCCGATCTTCCTGCGGGGGATCTCGCTGCACGAGGAGGAGTTCGGCGACAATCCGGCCCGCGCCATCAGCGAGGCCGGCGCTCGCGCCCTGCTGGCCGAGATCAAGCAGGGGCTGCACGGCAACTTCGTGCGCCTGGCCCACTATCCGCACAGCGAGATCACCACGCGCCTGGCCGATGAGATGGGCCTGCTGGTCTGGAGCGAGATCCCGGTCTACTGGCTGGTCGACTTCGGCAACCCACGCACGCTCTCGCTCGCGCGCGGCATGCTGGCCGACAACATCCGCCGTGACCGCAACCGCGCCTCGATCATCCTGTGGAGCGTGGCCAACGAGACGCCGATCACCGACGCCCGCAACGCCTTCCTCTACCGGCTGGTCGACGACGCCCGCGCCCTGGACGACACGCGCCTGGTCACCGCCGCCCTGCTGACCGACCGCAAGAGCGTGGATGGCGGCGTCCTGATGAGCCTCAACGACCCGCTGGCCGACAAGCTCGATGTGCTGTCCGCCAACACCTATAACGGTTGGTACGGCGACGACGCCCTGGACGCCCTGCCCGATTTCGCCTGGCGGGCCACCGACAAACCGCTGGTGTTCTCGGAGTTCGGCGCCGATGCTCTGGCCGGCTTCAGCGATCCCGTGCTGATGCGCAAGTTCTCCGAGGACTACCAGAAGCGATACTACGAGAAGACCCTGGCCATGGCTCGCAAGGTCCCGAGCCTGCGCGGCATGTCGCCATGGATCCTGAAGGACTTCCGCAGTCCGCGACGCCAGCATCCCGTCTATCAGCAAGGCTGGAACCGCAAGGGCCTGGTCTCGCCGACGGGGCGGCGCAAGCCGGCCTTCTTCGTACTGCGGGGCTTCTATGACGAGAAGGCGGCCGGTCGATAAGGCCGCCGCCGACCATCGACCTTAGTCGGGGTGGCGCGCTGGTCCCGACGACGCTAACCGGGCTGGTGGTGCTGGCTCAAAACCATTGAACGAGGATGCATGACGATGCGGTTGAACGTAATGGCGGTCGCCGCATGAGCCTAGAGGCCCCCACCGTCCGCCGGGTGACGGCGCGGCTTATGCCGCTGTTCTGCCTGATGTACCTGATCGCCTACATCGACCGGCAGAACGTCTCCTACGCCAAGCTCGAGATGGTGCAGGCCCTGGGCCTCAGCGAGGCGGCCTATGGCCTGGGCGCCAGCCTGTTCTTCATCGGCTATTTCCTGTTCGAGGCGCCCTCGAACCTGATCCTGGCCAAGGTCGGGGCGCGGGTCTGGTTCGCCCGGATCATGTTCACCTGGGGCCTTGTGACCCTGGCGCTCGGCTTCACCCAGAACGCGACGATGTTCTACATCCTGCGCTTCCTGCTGGGCGTGACGGAGGCCGGCTTCTTTCCGGGCGTGCTCTACGTGCTGACGCTGTGGTTCCCGCAAGGCCACAGGGCTCGGATGATCGGCCTGTTCATGGTCGCCTCGGCCCTGGCCAACGCGGTCGGGGCCATGGTCGGCGGCGCCTTGCTGGACCTGCACGGCCTGCTGGGCCTGGCGGGCTGGCAGTGGGTGTTCCTGGCCACCGGCGTGCCGGCCGTGCTGATGACACCGTACGTGCTCTGGAAACTGCCGGACGGGCCCGAGAAGGCGCCCTGGCTGGACACCGAGCAGAAGGCCTGGCTGGCCAAGACCCTCGCCTCTGAACACACCGACGCCGACCAGGGTCACGCCGGCGCCTGGAAGGCCATGCTGGACCCTCGCGTGCTGCTGCTGGCGGGCCTTTATGTCGGCATGCCGCTGGGCGCCTACGGCCTCAGCTACTGGCTGCCCACGATCGTCAAGGCGTTCGGCGTGTCCAACACCGTCAACGGCCTGATCAACATCATCCCCTGGATCCTGGTCGCGGCGGCCCTGTGGTGGGTTCCCCGGCACGCCGCGCGGCGCGGCTTCACGGTGTGGCACGTCGCCGGCCCGCCCCTCATCGCCGCCGTGGCCCTGGTGGCGAGCGTCCTCGTGCCCGGAACCTGGGCCAAGTTCGCCCTGCTGTGCGTGGCCGCGCCCGCCATCTTCGCGGGCCAGCCGGGCTTCTGGAGCCTGCCGCCCACCTTCCTGCGAGGACCGCGCGCGGCGGCCGGGATCGCGGCGATCAACGCCGTGGGCAACCTGGGCGGCTTCGTCGCCCAGAACGTGGTGCCGATCATCCGCGACCGCACCGGCAGCAACCTCGCGCCGATGCTGTTCCTGGCCGTATGCCTGACGCTGACGGGCGCTCTGGTCTTCGTCGCCTTCCGCGTTCTCGGCGACCCGGCCATCGCGGCGCGACGCGTGCAAACGCCTAAATCCTAGGCGAAAAGGCGTTCTGTGCGGCTTTGTCGCAGAGGTGCAACCACAAGCAGCGTTGCCATTGCGCCAAGACTCGTTAATTGATCTTCCTACTCGGCGCACCCCACCGCGCCGACACCTTTTTGTTTGGGCCGACTGGCCACGTCCCTCGGGCGTGGCCAGTCGGCTTATTTCCCCCTAAATCCCCGACATCCTGAAACGCCTCGCACGCGTCGGCGCGTCGCGTCCGTCAGAACGGCTTGTCGCCCTTGATCGTCACGCGCTCGACGACTCGCTCCTGGGGCCAATAGTCCAGGACGGCGTAGTGCTGCGTCGCCCGGTTGTCCCAGAAGACGATGGCGTTCGGGGTCCAGCGGAAGCGGACCTGGTATTCCGGCGCCTTCACCCGATCGAGCAGGTCGTTCAGCAGCGCCTTGGCCTCGTCCTCGGGCAGGCCCAGGATGCGGGTCGTGAAGACCTTGTTGACGAACAGGTGCTTCTCGCCGGTCTCCGGGTGCGTGCGCACCACAGGATGGACCATCGGCGGATAGGCCGCCCGCAGCTCCTGGCGCTTGGCCTCGTCGACGCGGTAGCCGTAGCTCTGGATGATGTCGTGCTCGGCCGTCAGGTCGGCCAGCCTATCCTTCAGCGCCTGCGGCAGGTCGCGATAGATGGCCGCGGTGTCGGCGAACAGGGTGTCGCCGCCCAGCGGCGGCATATGACGCATCCGCAGCACCCCGCCCATCGACGGCGCCTCGCGAAAGGT
>NZ_DATFAV010000011.1:0-8042 GCF_035254145.1 Caulobacter sp.
CCGCACCGCACGGCGCTGGAGAACGTGATCGAGGGGCCCGTCGTGGTCCGCAAGGTCGCGCCCGCCGTCGCGCGGACCAAGGGCCTGGCCCTGCTGGAGAAGGTCGGCCTCGGCGGCCGCGCCGACGCCTATCCGGCCGCCCTGTCCGGCGGCCAGCAGCAGCGCTGCGCCATCGCCCGCGCCCTGGCGATGGATCCGGAAGTCATCCTGTTCGACGAGCCGACCTCGGCCCTCGATCCCGAGCTGGTGGGCGAGGTCCTTGCGGTGATCCGCGACCTGGCCGCCGAGAAACGCACCATGGTTATCGTCACCCACCAGATGGATTTCGCGCGCGATGTCGCGGACCGCACGATTTTCATGGACGGCGGCGTCATCGTGGAGCAAGGACCATCCCGCCAGCTGCTCGCCTCGCCGCGCGAGGAGCGGACCCGGCGCTTCCTGGCCAGATCAGGTGTCTTGCAGTAGTCCTTTGGTAGCCTTAATTTGGCCCACGGGACCCTTCACGACCTGAGCGCCTACGCCGGGTGGCTTTTATGGCGAGGACTGCGTGAAGCCTTATATCGAACTCAAGGGCGCCTCGGGCGCCGTCTACCGCTACAAGCTGGCCGACAACGGCGACCCGGCGACGACCATCGCCGGCAACTACGTCTATCTGGACGCCAAGGGGACGGTGGTCTTCGCGGGCGAGGCCAACAATCTGGTCGACGCCAAGAACCGTTGGTCGGAGGCCTATGCCCGTCACGGCGCGACTTGGCTCTACACCCGGCTAAACGTCTCGGGCGCGTCGCGCGCGGACGAGTATTCCGATATCGTCATCGCCCTCCAGCCCGTGATGAATAAGGCGGACTGAGGCTGCTGCAGCCGGGCGCGGACGCGGCTAAGGTCGCGTCGTATGCGCCCGGAGATTCTCTTTCCCCTGTTCACCTCGGTGTCCACGCTCAAGGGCGTGGGCCCGCGCGTCGCGCCGCTGGTTGAAAAGCTGGCGGGGCCGATCGTGCGCGACGTGCTGTTCACCGCGCCGACCGGACTGATCCAGCGCGGCGTCACCACGGTCGACCGCGCGGTCGAGGGACAGGTCCAGACCTTCATCGTCACCATCGACAGCCACCAGCCGCCGCACCGCCTGGGGCAGCCGTGGAAGATCCGCGCCTGGGACGGGACGGGTTTCCTGACCCTGATCTGGTTCAAGGGCCACGGCCCGCATCTGGAGCGCCAGCATCCCAAGGGCGCGCGCCGGGCGGTCAGCGGCAGGATCGAGCGGCCGGAGGGTTTCGCTTCCGAGCTGCAGATCGCTCACCCCGACTACATCGTCGCCGAGGAGCGCGCCGGCGACATCCCCGAGGTCGAGACCGTCTATCCGGCCACCGCGGGCCTGCCCTCGCGCACCTTCCGCAAGTTCGCGCTCGAAGCGCTTGAGCGAGCGCCGGAGCTTCCGGAATGGCAGGACCCCGCCTGGCGCGAACGCGAACGTTTGCCCGGCTGGCGCGAGGCCCTGGCGGCTCTGCACGGCCCGGCCAGCGAAGCCGACCTCTCGCCCCTGACCCGCCCGCGACGGCGCCTGGCCTATGACGAGCTCTTGGCTCACCAACTGGCCCTGGCCCAGCGCAAGGCCGCGCGCCGCGCCCATCCAGGTCCGCGCATCCCCGCCGGCCCGCTGTCGGAGACGGCGGAAAAAGCCCTGCCCTTCAAGCTGACCGGCGCCCAGATCCGAAGTCTGTCCGAGATCCGCGGCGACCTGGCCTCGGGCGAG
The DNA here is from genome assembly GCF_035254145.1 of Caulobacter sp. Classification (GTDB taxonomy): domain Bacteria; phylum Pseudomonadota; class Alphaproteobacteria; order Caulobacterales; family Caulobacteraceae; genus Caulobacter. Next base: position 1,751 of record NZ_DATFAV010000011.1, read on the forward strand.
CGGATGAGCCGGCTGCTGCAAGGCGACGTCGGCTCGGGCAAGACGGTGGTGGCCATGCTGGCCATGGCCGACGCGGCTAGCGCCGGCCTGCAATCGGCCCTGATGGCCCCGACCGAGATCCTGGCCCGCCAGCACTTTGAAACCATCGCCGCGCCGCTGGAGGCGCTGGGCTTGTCGGTCGTCCTGCTGACGGGACGCGACAAGGGCGCGGGCCGCGCGGCCAAGCTCCAGGGCCTCGCCGACGGAACCCACGCTATCGCCGTGGGTACCCACGCCCTCTTCCAGGACGACGTCGCCTTCGAGGCCCTGGCCCTGACCATCATCGACGAGCAGCACCGCTTCGGCGTCAACGAGCGTCGGCGGCTGCAGGACAAGGGGCCCGCCGGCGTAGACTGGGATGTCCACCTGCTGGCCATGTCGGCGACTCCGATCCCGCGCACCCTGGAACTGACGGTGTTCGGCGACCTCGACGTCTCGCGCATCGACGAAAAGCCGCCGGGCCGCACCCCGGTCGCCACCCGCGCCGCGCCGACCCCGCGCGTGCCCGAGATCGTCGAGCGCCTGCGCGTGGCCATCGCCGGCGGGGCCCAGGCCTTCTGGATCTGCCCTCTGGTCTCTGAGTCCGACAAGATCGACCTGCGCGCCGCCGAGGATCGCGCAGCCGACCTGGCGCGCCACCTGCCGGGCGTCGGCCTGGTGCATGGCCAGATGCCGCCGGCCGAGAAGGACGCGGTCATGCAGCGCTTCGTCGATGGCGAGGTCAGCGTGCTGGTCGCCACAACGGTGGTCGAGGTGGGGGTCAATGTTCCCAACGCCAGCATCATGGTCATCGAGCACGCCGATCGCTTCGGTCTGGCCCAGCTGCACCAACTGCGCGGCCGCGTCGGCCGGGGCACGCGCGAGAGCTCGTGCGTCCTGCTCTACGATCCCCCGCTGTCCGAGGTGGCGCAGAAGCGCCTCGATATCCTGCGCCGCAGCGATGACGGCTTCGAGATCGCCGAAAAGGACCTGGAGCTGCGTGGCGGCGGCGATCCGCTGGGCCTCAAGCAGAGCGGCTTCCCGGCCTATCGCCTGGCCGATCCGGTGGCGCACCGCGATCTGATCGCCGTCGCCGCCGACGACGCCCGGCTGATCCTGGCGCGCGACCCGGACCTCACCTCGCCGCGCGGACAGGCGCTGCGAACACTGCAAGAGCTGTTCGACTGGAAACCCGCCTCATCGCTGAACGAGGCGGGCTGAGCAAATCAGTGCGCCGCCGCGCCCTTGCGGTGATGCCAGAGGTGCATGACCCCGGCCAGGACACCACCGATCGCGAGGCCCACCACGGACGAGCCCAGCGCGAAGGCCAGCCACCCGGTCACCTCGCCGACGCCCGGAACCTGGCCCGCCCAGTGCGAGAAGCCCTCGACCCAATGCGGAATGGGCGTCAGGTGGAATTTCTCCAGGCCGTGGACGATGATGCCGCCGCCGACCCACAGCATGGCCGCCGTGCCGATCAGGGTCAGACCCTCCATGGTCCAGGGCATGGCCTTGACCAGGCCCCGGCCAAACCCGCGCAGACTCTTGGCCTTGCCGCGTGACAGGTGCAGGCCGATGTCGTCCATCTTCACGATCAGGGCCACGACCCCATAGACGCCGATGGTCAGCAGCACGCCGACGACGGCCAGGGCGCCGGCCTGGATGGCCAGCGGCCTGTCGGAGACGTCGGCCAGGGCGATGGCCATGATCTCGGCCGACAGGATGAAGTCGGTGCGGATGGCGCCGGCGACCTTGGCCTTTTCCAGTTCAGGCCCGCTGAGCGCCAGCTCCTCGATCGCCTCGCCCTCGCTCTCGGGGGTGAAGGCCTCCATGACCTTCTCGGTCGCCTCGAAGGCGAGATAGGCGCCGCCGCACATCAAGATCGGCGTCACCGCCCACGGCGCGAACGCCGACAGCACCATGGCGCCCGGCAACAGGAACAGCAGCTTGTTGCGCAGCGACCCCAGGGCGATCTTCCAGACGATCGGCAGCTCGCGGTCGGGCGTGAAGCCCATGGCGTAGCCGGGCGTCACCGCCGTGTCGTCGACCACCACCCCCACGGCCTTGGACCCCGCCTTGCCGGCGGCGCCGGTCACGTCGTCCAGCGAGGCGGCGGCGAGTTTGGTGATGCCGGCGACGTCATCGAGCAGCGCGGCGAGACCGGAAGGCATGGGATATCCTGGCGTTGATTTGGCCCTGCCGTGCGTAAGGCCCGGCGACCGCGCCGTAAAGTCGGCAAAGGCTTGCATGACGCTGGGTGAAGGCTGGAACCTTCCCTTCATGGACGCCGCCGCTCTCGATCGCCTCGCCCCGCGCCTGTCGCCAACCGCGACCAGGGCGATCAACGCCCGCCGCCTGTCGGGCGGCGCCAGCCTGGAGACCTGGGCTTTCGACCTCGACGACGGGACGGCCTTGATCCTGCGCCGCCGGCCGGACGCGGCCACGCCGCGCGAGACCGCCCAGCCCCTGGCCAGCGAGGCGGCCCTGATCCGGGCGGCCGACGCGGTCGGAACGCCCACGCCCAGCGTCGTCCATGTCTGCACGCCGGAGGATGGCCTGGGCGAGGCCTATGTCATGGGCCGCCTGGAGGGCGAGACCCTGGGTCGCCGCATCGTCCGCGACGAGGCCTTCGCCGGCGTTCGGCCGGGCCTCGCCCGCCGCTGCGGCGAGGTGCTGGCCAGGATCCACGCCGTGCCGACGGCCGACCTGCCGCCCCTGGCGACCTCGGACGCCCGCGGCGAACTGGCGCGCTACGAGGCCATCTACACGCAGTTGGGCGCCCAACGCCCGATCCTGGACGCCGCCTTTCTATGGCTTGAGGCGATCGCCCCGCCGCCGCCCGAACGGCCGGTCCTGGTCCATGGTGATTTTCGTAACGGCAACCTGATGATCCACCCCGAGCGAGGGCTGGTCGGCGTGCTGGACTGGGAGCTGGCCCACCTGGGCGACCCCGCCGAGGACCTGGGCTGGATCTGCGTCAATTCCTGGCGGTTCGGCGAATGGCGCAAGCCGGTCGGCGGCTTTGGCGACTATGCCGACCTGCTGGCCGGCCATGGCGGCGACATCGCGCTGGAGCGCGTGAAGTTCTGGCAGGCGTTGGGCTCGTTGAAGTGGGGCGTCATGTGCCTGATGATGTACGAGAGCTTCGCCAACGGCTCGGATCGGTCGATCGAGCGGGCCATGATCGGTCGGCGCACCAGCGAGACCGAGATCGACCTCGTCGCCCTGATGGAAGCCGCATGATCAGCCATCCCACCGCCGTCGAGCTGTCCGAGGCCATCGCCGCGTTTGAAGCAGAGCCCGCCATCGCCGGCGACGCCCGTCACGCCTTCCTGTCGCGCGTCGCCGACAATGCTCGCGCCACCTTGGCTCGCGAGGCCGAGCTAGGCGCGCGTCTCGAGGCTGAGGCGGTGGAGCGCCTGAAGGCGCTGCTCGGGCGGGATGGCGATTTCACCACGCTCAACGCCGCGCTCTGCGAAGCGCTGCGGACCGGGCGTCTGGCGCCCCGCGCGCCGGCGGTTCTGGCGCATCTGCGCGCGACCGCCATCGGACAGATCATGATCGACCAGCCAACCTATGGCGGCCTTGCGGCCCTATCGGCCGCCGGCTGATGTCTGCCCCGCCATCGCCTGGCTTCGCGCCAGGGCGTCGGCTTCGAGGTCCGCATAGAACAGGTTGAAGGCGTCGACCTTGCGCCGGTCGGCCCACGAGCCGCTGTCGCGCAGCGCGTTGGACTTCGGCCGACTGGTGCGCAGGACGCCGTTCTCGCAGCGGGCCGACACCTGGCGCTGCAGAAACGCCGGCCGCGCTCCCCAATCGAGACCCGTGGCGTTGGTCGCGCCCAGGTTCAGCCGTGCGGGAGCCCGCTCCAAGGAGGTTCCTCCCAGCAGCGGATTGAAACAGAGCGGCTCCCTGCCCTCCAGGTTCACCAGCTGGTCCGAGCTGTCCCAGACCAGAGACCGGCCGATCAGCTCCTGCACGCGCTGGAAATCGCCCTCCGGGGCCGAGACCCAGGCGGCGACACAGCCGGTCTGCGCCTTGCGTTCGCAGGCGGGCAGCGGGGCGCCCGGCGCGTATTCGTCGGCCGGCGCGGTGGTCTCGATCAGATAGGCGGCGACCAGACGACGTTTGAGCTCGGGCTTGGCTGCGATCTCCTCGCGCAGCAGACGCGCGGCCAGCGAGCCGCCCTGCTCCACCCCGACGATGATGAAGGGCCGCTCATGGCCGTAGCGGACCTGATAGGTCCTGAAGGCCTGCAGCACGTCGCCATAGGCGAAGCGCCGCGCCTCCCGCGCGTCGTCGCGCAGGGTCAGATAGGTGTAGAGGCTGGCCTGCCGATAACGCGGGGCGAAGACGCGCCCCACCCGGTCGAACGGACCGGCATAGTTAGGCAGCACCACCCGCGACAGGAACCGCATGGCCTTGGGCTGGTCGATCCCGCCGTTCCAGTCCCGCCCGCCGTCGAAGGTGGTCGGATGGACGAAGAAGACATCCACCGGACGGTCGGCGGGCGCCACGCCCGTCGGACGCAGGGCCCAGGCGCTGGCTCGCCCATAATCGGGAGCCGGCGGCGGCCGATAGGTCAGGAACGGAACCTTCGGGTCCAGAGCGTTGCTGAGGATGTCATAGCGCCAGAAAAAAGCCGCCGCGAGCACCAGCGCCAGGAACAGCGCCACGCCCGCGAAGATCCAGCGCTTGAAGCCTTTGAGACCCATGAACCCTGGGTACACCAAGGTCTGGGCGGCTTTAAGCCCCTTTCCTAGAGCGCGTTAGGTTTAAGTGTAAGCGGTTAAACCGCTCGAACGCGCTCCAAGTATAAGATTTAGAGCCTGTTATCTGGTTTAGATGTTTCCATCTAAACCAGACAGGCTCTAAGCGCCTTCCTGGCCGATGATCGCGACCGAGCAGACATTGCTGGCCGGCGCGCCGCCCAGGTTGTGGGTCATGCCGAAGACCGGGTTTGAAAGCTGGCGTTCGCCCGCCCGTCCCTGCAGCTGCAGGTACATCTCGTACAGCATGCGCAGGCCCGAGGCGCCGATCGGATGGCCGAAACACTTCAAGCCCCCGTCGATCTGGCACGGCACACCGCCGTCGGCGTCGTAGAAGCCGTCCAGCACGTCCTTCCAGCCCCGCCCTTCCGGCGAGATGAACAGGTCCTCCATCGTCACCAGCTCGGTGATCGAGAAGCAGTCGTGCACCTCCATCATCGAGATCTGCTCGCGCGGCCGCTCGATGCCGGCCTCCTTGTAGGCCTTGCCGGCGGCGATGCGGGCGGTGTGGAAGTGGCTGCCGTCCCAACCGTTGTACTGGCTCTCGTAACCGTTGGAGACCGACAGCTGGATGGCCTTGACCATGGTCAGGTTCTTCTTGCCCAGCGCCCGGGCGATCTCGGGGGTCGTGACGATAGCCGCCGCCGCGCCGTCCGAGACGCCGCAGCAGTCGAACAGGCCCAGAGGTTCGGCGATCATCGGGGCGTTGAGCACCTGCTCCACCGTGATCGGCTTGCGCAGGTGGGCCTTGGCGTTCTTGGCCCCGTTGGCGTGGCTCTTGACCGACACGTGGGCGATGGCCCGCTTGAGGTCGTCCTTGGAGACGCCGTGCTTGGCGCGGTAGGCGCTGGCCAACTGGGCGAAGTTGCCCGGGGCCGAGCCATTGGGCATCACCTGGGGCGTCAGGGTGCCGGGATTGGCCACCGGCAGGCCGCCATAGCCGGTGTCCTTCAGCTTCTCGACGCCCAGGGCGATGGCGATGTCGGCCGCGCCCGAGGCCACGGCGTAGACCGCGCCCCGGAACGCTTCCGAGCCCGAGGCGCAGAAGTTCTCCACCCGGGTGACGGCGATATTGGGCAGGCGTAGGGCGATCGACATCGGCGTGCCGCCCTTGCCCGTACCCATCTCGTCGACGTGGGTCGAGAACCAGGCCGCGTCCAGCTGGCTGGGCTCGATGCCGGCGTCGGCCATGGCCTCGATATAGGCTTCGACCATCAGGTCGTCGGGACCGGCGTCCCAGCGCTCGCCGAACTTGCTGCAGCCCATGCCCAGGATGGCGACCTTGTCGCGGATGCCTTGCGCCATGATCGTTTCTCCTATTCGGCCGCGACGGCGGTTTGAGCGGCCCGCGCGGAGCGGTCCGGCGTAGCCTTCCAGAAGTAGCGGACGAAGCCGCGCTTTTCGTCGACCTCCTTGATACGGAAGACCATCCGCACCGGCAGGCCCGTCTCGACGTCGCCCGGCGCGACATCGGTGATGTCCATCATGATCCGCCCGCCGCCCTC
>NZ_DATFAV010000012.1:0-4248 GCF_035254145.1 Caulobacter sp.
CGACAGCGGGCGGCCACGGCCTCTCATGGATAGGTAGGCTGAGTGTCGCGCCAGCAGGGTTTCAAGGTTCGATCTGCGCGGATCCACCATTTGCCGATCACCTCGCCACTGGCGTCGGACAGCGTCATGCTGACCTCGGCGCCAGCGGCCGAGCCCCATCGGCTGAGCGTCCAGCCGGCGCTATGCGTTGGAGGCGGATCCGAAAAAGGCTTGGCGATCTTACTCAAAGGGTAGGGCCTGAAGGTCGGCAGGTGCTCGACCTCGCTCAGGACGGCGGTCAGTTGCGGGCAACTGCGTCCGTCTATCCACTGAACCTTTCCGGCGTTCTTAGCGCCGTCGAGCGAAGGGGCTCCGCCGAGCGTCTTGCGTACGAACCAGGCGGGGGACGGCTGAGGGACCGGCATGCCCGTTGCGCCGACGGCGACGTTGCGGCTGAACACCACCTGATGGGTTACGCCAGCGCCGCCATACTCGATGACCACCCAAGGGAATGAAGGGGCGCCTATATTGAACGGGCTAGACGCGGCGAGGACCATGCCTGCGAAGATGGGAACCAACATCAAGGTACTCCGCGTTACTGATAGGAGCACATCATAGGGTTAGCTTCCCTGCAACCTAAAATTGTTAAAATAGGCTGGCGAACAAAAAAGGCCGCGGAGCTTTCGCTGCGCGGCCTCTTCGTATCGAACTAGCGGAGAGCCTAGGCCTTGGGCGGCGCCGTATTGCCGCCAGCCGCCGGAGCGGCGGGGGCCGTGGCGGCGCCGGCGGCCGGAGCCGTCGTGCCACCCGGAGCGCCCGGGGCGGCGGCGTCAGCGGCCGGAGCGCCCTCGGCGGCGGGAGCCGCGGCGGCGGCGGCCGGACGCGGCGGCGGCACCGGCAATTTGCTGCCCAGGCTGTGCAGATAGGCGATGACCGCGATGCGATCTTCCGGCTTCTTCAGGCCCACGAAGGTCATGTTGGTGCCGGGCACGTCCTTACCCGGGGCCTTCAGGAAGGTGTAGAGGGCGTCGTAGTCCCACATCGGGGTCTTGCCCGAGAAGTCCTTCATCGCGCCCGAATAGTTGAAGCCCGGGTGGGCGGCCGGCTTGCGGCCCACCACGTCCCACAGGCCCGGGCCCGTGGCGTTGGCGTTCGACGCGTCCAGCTTGTGGCAGGCGGCGCACTTGGCCGAGACGGCCTGGCCGGCGGCCACGTTGGCCGGGGTCAGGACGGCGTTCCAGTCGGGCGGGGTGTCTTCGGCCGCCGCGGCGCCGCCGGCGCCTTCTTCCTGGACCGCGATCTCGTAGCCGGCCTTCTCGACTTCGGTCTTCTTGAAGACGATGTCGGAGGCTTCCTTCAGGCCGAAAATAACCAGAAGGGTAGCCAGCGCACCGCCAGCGATCTTGTTGAACGTCAGGTCGCTCATCTCAGCCTTGTCAGCCTCTTGCCAGCCCGTCCGATGGCGGGCTCGAATTCCCCGACGCGAGAGGGGCCGCAAGCGAGTCCCCGACGCGCGTCATGTTGCGCTCGCGTCTCTTACACGCTACCGCCCCTCGCGCAACCGGGCAGCAAAGATTTGAGGTCATGAACCCCATCGTCCTGATCCCCGCGCGGATGGCGGCGACCCGTCTTCCGGGCAAGCCGCTGGCCGACATCGGCGGCGTCCCGATGATCGTGCGGGTCCTGAACCAGGCCCGCGCCGCGGCGATCGGTCCGGTGGCCGTGGCCGCGGGCGATCCGGAAATCGTCGAGGCGGTTCAAAAGGCTGGCGGGATGGCGGTTCTGACCGATCCCGATCTGCCGTCGGGCTCGGACCGGATCCTGGCCGCGCTCGCGCAACTCGATCCGGGGTTCGAGCACGACGTGGTGATCAATCTGCAGGGCGACATGCCCTTCGTCGATCCGGCCGTGCTGGCCGACTGCGCCCGAGTACTTAAGGAATTCGACGACGCCGATATCGCGACGGTCGTCGCGCCGGAAGCCTCGCCCGCCGACCGGACCAATCCCGACGTGGTCAAGGCCGTGCTGGCCATGGAGGACGACGGCCAGAGCGGTCGCGCCCTCTACTTCACGCGCTCGGCCCTCTATGGCGAGGGCCCGGTCTGGCGCCACATCGGCATCTACGGCTATCGCCGCGAGGCGCTGGAGGCGTTCAACGCCGCCTCGCCCTCGCCCCTGGAAAAGCGCGAGAAGCTGGAGCAGCTGCGCGCCATGGAGCTGGGCCTGACCATCCGCGCGGCGGTGGCGAAGACCGCCCCGATCTCCGTCGACAATCCCTCAGATCTCGAAGCGGCCCGCAAACAGGCCGAGGAAACCCAATGAGCATCCTCAAGAAGATCGCCTTCCAGGGCGAGCCCGGCGCCAACAGCCACGAGGCGTGCCGGACCTATTTCCCGGACTACGAGGCCTATCCCTGCAAGACCTTCGAGGAGGCGTTCGAGGCCATCAAGTCGGGCGCGGCCCAGCTGGGCATGATCCCGATCGAGAACTCGATCGCCGGGCGCGTGGCCGATGTCCACCACTTGCTGCCGGCCTCGGGCCTGAAGATCATCGGCGAGCGCTTCAAGCCGATCCGCTTCCAGCTGATGGCCAACAAGGGCGTCAAGCTGGCCGACATCAAGACCGTGGCCTCGATGCCGATCGCGCTCAGCCAGTGCCGCAACACCCTCAAGAAGCTGGGCGTGACGACCGAGGCGGCCGGCGATACGGCCGGGGCGGCCAAGGACCTGGCGCTGAAGCCCGACCCGCATCGCGCGGCCGTGGCCCCGGCCCTGGCGGCCGAGATCTACGGCCTGGACATCCTGATGCGCGACATCGAGGACGAGCGCCACAACACCACCCGCTTCCTGGTGATGACGGCCGACGCGAACCCGCCGGCCCCGGAGTTCACCCACCGCTGCGTGACCAGCTTCGTGTTCCGCGTCCGCAACCTGCCCGCCGCGCTCTACAAGGCGCTGGGCGGCTTCGCGACCAACGGCGTCAACATGACCAAGCTGGAGAGCTACATGGAGGGCGGCGCCTTCACGGCCACCTTCTTCTACGCCGAGGTCGACGGCCGGCCCGAAGACCGGTCGCTGGCCTTGGCGCTGGACGAGCTGAAGTTCTTCTCGGAGCGGTTCGAGATCCTGGGCGTGTACCCGGCCGATCCGTTCCGGGACCGGGGGGCGTAAAATCCTCCCCCGCAGCGCGGGGGAGCATCTAGAATACCCTTCCCCGAACGTCACCATTCCCCATAACGGCGTTCTCTGATCTTCTCCCCGTCGCAAAAACAACAATCCCTGGGGAGGGAGCCTTGCAGAGTTCGATGATCGCGCCGGTGATGGCGCTGGTGGCCTGGTCGCTGGTGATCTGGGTCTGGATGTACGTCCAGCGGATCCCGGCCATGCAGAAGGCGGGAATAAAGCCGCAGGACGCCCGGTTTCCGGGCTCGCTGAACACGCTGCCCGACGCCGCGCGCCAGGCGGCGGACAACTACAACCACCTGATGGAGCAGCCGACGATCTTCTACGCGGCGGCCCTGGCCATCCAGGTCGCCGGCCACGCCGACGCGCTGGGCGTGCGCCTGGCCTGGGCCTATGTGATCGTCCGCGTGCTGCACAGCCTGCTGCAGATCAGTATCAACCTGGTGCCGGTGCGGTTCCTGCTGTTCGCGGTCTCGACCGGCGTGCTGGCGGCGATGGTGGTGCGCGAGTTGATGCGGATTTTCTAGGGGCGCGTCCGCCAAATCCCTCTCTCTTTGAGAGAGGGAGGGGCCCGCCGCGAAGCGGTGGGAGGGTGAGAGGTTACAGCGGTAGCCGGAGTGCCGGCACGCCGTCGATCCTCGTAACCTCTCACCCCAACCCTCTCTCTTAGAGAGAGGGAGCTCGCTTTGCCGCTAGTTGGCGTCGAGGCCAATGTCCAAAACCGGGGCCGAGTGGGTCAGGGCGCCGACGCTGATGACGTCGACGCCGGTCTCGGCGATCGCCTTGACCGTCAGCAGGTTCACCCCGCCCGAGGCCTCCAGCACCGCGCGGCCCTTGGCCAGGGCGACGGCGGTCTTCAGGTCGTCGAGGCTGAAGTTGTCCAGCATCACCACGTCGGGGCCGTGCTTGAGGGCCTCGTCCAGCTGGTCCAGGCCGTCGACCTCGACCTCGACCTTCACGAGATGGCCTGCGTGGGCGCGGGCTCGCCTCACGGCTTCGCCGACCCCGCCGCAGGCGGCGACGTGGTTGTCCTTGATCAGGATGGCGTCATCCAGGCCGAAGCGGTGGTTGACCCCGCCGCCGCAGC
>NZ_DATFAV010000013.1:0-6564 GCF_035254145.1 Caulobacter sp.
CACACCCTGCGCGATCCGGCCTCGCTGGACACCTACGCTGATCGTGACGCGATCGCCGGGGTGACCGCTCAACGGTCCAGCGCGCGACTCGCGCGGGGCTGAACCGGGAATGAATTCTGCAAACCGACCTGCAAACTGGTCGATAGCCAAAGGAGCTAAGTGCTTGAAAAGTGGTGGAGGCCCGGGCCGGAATCGAACCGGCGTGCACGGATTTGCAGTCCGCTGCGTCACCACTCCGCCACCGGGCCATCCGGGTCAACGCAGAGCGAGCGTTGGCGAAGAGGGCGTTCGATACAGGAGCGATAGCGGGGTCGCAACTGCCAAATTCGCGTTCTTCCTTAGATGCGGGGCGCTAACGAGCCAGACCCGGTTCGGGACTGTTTGACCCCGTCATCGCCGACCCCAGTGCTTACGCCGGTCAGTCCGTACGCTCGGTCAGAAGCTCGCGCGGGCCCGCGAGGGGCGCGTACCAGTAGATGCACGACTTTGATCCGTCGTTGTGAACCTGAAGGCGCAGATGCGCCCGTCGGGGGCTGACCTTCGCGCGGCGCTTCGATCAGGCTCGCCATTTCCCATCGACGCTTTCGCTCACGAATGCCAGCGGAAGCGGCCAAGCGGCCCCGATCGAGGCTGAAAACCAAGTGTCGGTTTTATCGGGATTTTTCGCGCTTCTGCGGATCGTAGCGGAAGCTGGCGAAAGAAGGAGTGGCGGAGAGGGTGGGATTCGAACCCACGGTGCCCTTCCAGGCACGCCGCATTTCGAGTGCGGTACATTCGACCACTCTGCCACCTCTCCACAGGTGTTTTTTCGAGAGCTTTTTAGGGCCCCGAGGTCGAGGGCGCGATAACTAGCGGCGTCGTCGGCGGGACGCAACCCCTTCCCCCCGGCTTTTTTCGCCTCAGACTTTTGGCCGCAGAATCATCTGGGTGCAGCGGAAAAGGGCGATGGTCTTGCCCGTCGTTTCGTGGGTCACGACGGCGTCCCAGACCTGGGTGTTGCGGCCGCCATGGACCAGCTTGGCCTCGACCGCCACGCCGCCCTCTCGGGCCGTGCCCAGGAAGTTGGACTTCAGCTCGATGGTGGTGAAGCTGGTCCCGCCCTCCGGCAGCGAGACCATGCAGCCATAGCCGCAGGCGGAGTCGGCCAGGGCGATGACGCTGGCGGCGTGCAGGAAGCCGTTGGGCGCCATGTGGCGCTTGTCGACGTCGAAGCGGCCCTTCACATGGCCCGAGGTCGCCTCCAGCCACTCCAGGCCCAGGAGATCGGGCAGGCTGCCCGCCTGGCCGGCGGTCAGAGCGGCGCTGAAATCCTCGGCCATGGGCGGTCCTTCATATGTTTCGCGCGCGAACCATATCCGCGCCGCGCGTCGCGACGCAAGTCCATTGCGAAAGAAAACGGAAGGAGCCTAGAGCTTGGCGAGGTCCACGGGCGCGAAGCGCTGGCCGGATGGGGATTCCGGCGGGAGGCGGCCGGCGCGCACGGCCACGCGAAGGGCGGCGGCGGCCAGGACCGGCTCGGGCAGCAGGGCGTCGGCCACGGTGCGCAGGGCGATGAAGTTCAGCCGATCCACGCCGTCGTTCAACTGCACGTTCGCGGCCTTCTCCTCGGCCACGGTGGACTCGCCGGCGCCGGCCGCGCAGACACCGGGCAGCACGCGGGTCGCCGGGGGCAGGGCCAGCACCTTGCGGGCGTCGTCGAAGGTCTTGCCGGCGTCGGCGCCGGGAACGTCGCAACGGCCCGCGCCCTCGGCCGGGGCCAGCAGGACGTCGCCGGTGAAGATCGCGTCGCCGAGGCGATAGGCCACCGCGCCGGGCAGTCGGCCGTCCAGGGCCAGGGCGGTGATTTCCAGCCCGCCCATGGGCAGGGCCTCGCCGTCCTGGGCCAGCTTGTCGAAGTCCCAGCCGTCCAGGTCGACGCCGTCCTCGCCGAGCGCCGGGGCCAGGCGCTTCAGGCTGTCGACGACGCGGGCGCCGATGCAGATCGAGGCGCCGGTCTCGTACTTGACGTGGCCGGCGGCCGAGACATGGCCGGTGTGGAGGGCGGTTTCCAGGATCCAGGTCGGGCCGAGATCTCGCGCGCGGATGTCGGCGATGATCTTGTCCATGAAACTCGTGTCGACGGCCTCGGTGACCGGGTCGAAATCCAGCACGGGATCGACGATGGCGCAGAGGAATGTCGCCGGATCGACGATCAGATAGGTCACCGTCCCGGTTGCGGGATGGCGATAAGCGGTAATTTCCGGCTGCATCCAGTGTGCCCTAGTCCCGAAGCGGACACCTTGGCCGCAAAGCCGTTAAGCATCAGCGAACGACGACACATGAAATCGGACTTATTCGACGGCCCGGCAGCGCTTCGCGACGGATCGGCAGACCTGGGTCGCACCGAGAACCCAAAATGAGCGCGGCTCGGGGAGAAACCTCCGGAGCCAAGATCAACGAGCTCTGTCCATAGACTTGGCGCGCGCGGCGGCGAGGCGGTCTACACTTGTCCTCGCCGTCAGGGCGCCCGGCTTTAGCGCGCGGGCGCGACGGCGGCGCAGGGATGGGCGCCGTCGCGCAAGCCTTCGACCCACAATGGCTCGACGTAACGGCCGCCGTCGCGGAAGCCGGGGGCGCAGCCGACGGGCGTGTCGTCGCCCCGGCCCGAGCCGCCCGCCATCACCGACAGAGCGATCGACTGCTGCGAGGCGCCGCGCGCGCGGCCATAGCCGTAGCCATAACCGCCGTAGCCGCCGCCGTAATAGGGATCGGCGTAGAAGCCGCCGTGCTTGCCGAAGTCGGTCTTAGAGACGGCGACGCCGACCGTGGCGTTCTCGCCCACGGGGATCAGGGCCGAGGCGTAGGCGCTGCGATAGCCGCCGGTGCCGACCGAGACGCCCATCGAGCCATGGACCTTGCGCTTGCCGTCCTCGTCGCGGTCGGCGGGGAGCAGGCCGCGCGGGCCGTCGTCGTACTGGGGCGCGGGATTGGCGGCCAAGAAGGCGGCGATCTGCTCCTGCGTTGTCATCGGGCGCGAGGGCGTGGCCGTCGCCGCGGTGGAGGCGGCGGGCGCGGCGGTCAGGACCTGGGCGGTCGGCTTGGCCTGGGCGGTGGCGATCACCTCGTCGTCGCCATTCGGCGCAGCCATGGCGGGCGCGGCGACGGAGAGGCCGACGGCGAGGATCGCGATAAAACGCCGCATGGCTAAGCTCCGGAATGACACGCTACGACACTAGAGCGTGCTAGCCGAAAGTGTGAGCGGTTTCGGCGGCTATCACGCTCTACTTGTTTGGAAGACGAGCCTGTTTAACGGGATCGAATTCCATTCGAACCCGACAGGCTCTACCGCGCCAAGCCAGCGCAATTAGGGCGCTTTTGTTGCGTCGGCGCAAGCTTGGCCCGTTACGCGTTCCCAAGGGTTCAAAGCGTTTCCAGCCCTTTCTGAAGCGCCGCCATGTCGGCGGGCAGGGGCGTTTCGAAACGGAGAGCCTCGCCCGTGATCGGATGGACGAAACCCAGCAGCGCCGCGTGCAGGGCTTGACGCTTCAGCCCCGCCGCCTGGATCTGCTCGCGCACCGGCGCGGCCGGCGGGCTCGCGCCGTAGACCGGATCGCCGAGGCAGGGGCTGCCCTTGCTGGCCAGGTGGACGCGGATCTGGTGGGTGCGGCCGGTCTCGAGCCGGCAGGCGACCCGCGCGGCCAGGGGCCTGTCCTGCGGACCGAAGGCGGCCTCGACCCGGTAGTGGGTGATCGCCTCGCGGCCGCCCGAGCGCAGCACCGCCATCTTCTTGCGGTCGCCGGGCGAGCGGCCGATCTGGGTCGTGATCGTGCCGGCGGACGGCGAGGGCGCGCCACGGGTGAGCGCCACGTAAAGCCGGTCGATGTCGTGCCTGGCGAACAGGGCCGAGAGCCCCTTGTGGGCCGCGTCGCTCTTGGCCGCGACCATGACGCCGGAGGTGTCCTTGTCCAGGCGATGGACGATGCCCGGCCGCGCCACGCCGCCGACACCCGACAGGCTGTCGCCGCAATGGTGCAGCAGGGCGTTGACGAGCGTGCCGGTCAGGCTGCCGGGCGCGGGGTGGACGGCCATGCCCGCCGGTTTGTCGACCACGATCAGGTGCTCGTCCTCGTAGAGGACGACGAGGGGGATGGCCTCGGGCTCGGGATCGGCCGGGATCGGCGGCGGCACGACCAGGACGTAGGTCCCGGCGCGAGCCTTGCGCGAGGCGTCCGTCACCGGCTGGCCGTTCGCCGACAGCCGCCCCTCGGCGATCAGCGCCTGCAGCCGGGCGCGCGACAGATCGGGGAACAGCGGCGCCAGAGCCTTGTCGAGGCGCTGGCCAGCCTGGCCCTCGGGCAGGACGGCGGTCAGGACCTCGCCCAGGCCCTCCTCGGGGCCGGCGCCTTCGTCGAAGGCGTCGTCGCCCAAGACTTCCTCGTCCAGGGCGTCATCGTCCAGCCTGTCTTCCGCGCGCGTCACCGGGGTTTCATCGCTCCTTCACACGTCCGTCGCGTTGGCGACACGTCTCATGCCTACGGGCCAGATCGAGTTTCGTATCCAGGGGGATAGTCGATGCGCGCTTTCCGCACCACCACGCTGTTGACCGCCAGTCTCTTGGCGCTGGTCGCCGCCGCTCCGGCCTTCGCCGCCGATGACCCGGCGGCCCCGGCGAGCGCCGAGCAGGACACCCGGCTGGGCGAGGTGGTCATCACCGCCCAGAAGCGCGCCCAGGATCCCGTCGAGGTGCCGGTCGCCGTCACCGCCTATTCCGGCAAGTTCCTGGAGGCGATCGGCGTCAAGGCGTTCGACGAGCTGTCGGCCTTCACGCCCGGCTTCCTGGTCCAGAACCAGTCGAACAACAATTCCGGCTTCGTGATGCGCGGCATCACCTCCGACAGCGGCTCGGCGACCGACGAGACGCGGGTGTCGATCTATCAGGACGGCGTGCCGATCTCGCGCTCGCGCGGCTCGTATGTCGAGCTGTTCGACATGGAGCGGGTCGAGGTCGCCAAGGGCCCGCAGTCGACCCTGTTCGGGCGCGGCGCCCTGATTGGCGCGGTGAACCTAGTGCAGAACAAGGCCAATCCGGGCAAGAACGAGTGGCTGCTGAAAGCCGAGGGCGGCACGGGCGGCTATCTGGTCGGCGAGACCATGGTCAACTTCGCGTTCGGCGACGGCTCGGCCCTGCGGATCGCCGCGCGCGCCCGCCAGAACGACGGCTACGTCAAGGACGCCGCCGGCGGCGACGCCTACAACTCGACCGACACCAAGGCCGTGCGCGCCGCCTATCATCTGGAGCCGGGCCCGCTGAAGCTGGACCTGATCGGCAACTATCAGGAAGACTCCACGACCGCCACCTCGTTCAAGAGCCACACCTTCAACCCGACCAACCCGCTCACCGGCGAGGTCCTGGGCAACACGGACGTTGGCTCGGCCGCGACCCTGGCTCCGGGCGTCGGCTTCGAGGGCGGCAAGCCGCTGGGTCTGGAGCGCAAGGTCTATGGCGTCACGGCCCTGGCCGAGTACCGGATCAATGACAGCCTGACCCTGTCGTCGATCACCGCCAGCCGCGCCTTCCACTCGACCGAGGTGTTCGATCCGGATGGCGCGAGCCTGCCGATCCTGACCTTCGCCGAGGACGCCCAAGGCCGCCAGCAGAGCCAGGAGCTGCGCCTGCGCTATGACGCCGGCGGTCGCTTCTCGGGCTTCGTCGGGGCCAATTACTTCCACGAGACGGGCTCGTGGCGCATCCCGGGCCAGTTCGACGAGCGCCTGGTGCTGGCCCTGCTGGCCGGCAATACGCCGCTGGGCATCAGCCGCCCGAACCCGCAGCCGCTGGCGGTGCTGACCAACCCCGCCTATCTGGCGCAGGTGCTGCAGCTGGGCTTCGGCATCCCGTCCTCGATCGCGCCGGGCATCGTCTCGAACCTGAAGCCGGTCCACAGGGAAGAGTTCGCCAACTACGGCGAGAACACCGCCTACGACGTCTATGCCGACGGCACGTTCAAGCTGACCGACAAGTTCGAGATCACCGCCGGGATCCGTTACACCAGCGAGGATCGCGAGGCTGCCTATCGCTCGACCGTGCAGAACGGCCGCTCGATCCTGGGCATCCTGCTGGCGGCCCCGACGCCGACCAACCTGTTCCTGGCCGCCCAGCCGAACGCGGTGAACAGCGCCGCCCTGCCGACCGTGGGCCTGATCACCCAGCCGACCACCAACAACGGCGACACCTTCCGCAAGAAGATCGACGACAGCGGCGTCACCTGGCGCCTGGTCGGCCGCTACGCGCCGTCCGAGGACCTCAGCCTCTACGCCTCCTACGCGCGCGGCCGCCGTCCGGACGTGATCTCGTCGAGCGCGCCGGCCACCCCGCTGGGCGCGGCGCGCTTCAACGTGGTCGCCTCGGAAACGGTCGACAGCTACGAGGCCGGCGCCAAGGGCAAGCTGCTGGACGGCCGCCTGTACCTGGCGGGCTCGGTCTTCCGCTACGACTACGACAACTTCGCCACCAGCTTCCGCCAGGGCGCGCAGGTGGTGACCCTGAACGCCGGCAAGGCCAAGGCCTACGGCTTCGAGGGCGAG
>NZ_DATFAV010000014.1:0-4974 GCF_035254145.1 Caulobacter sp.
GAAGGCGACGCTCATGGCCGGTATGAAACTTGGATCATTTAAAACTGCCTGCGACGCGCTTGAAGGCGTCCGAAGGCCTAACGCGTCCTGGCTTGGTTAGCTCCCCGACGGAGAGGCATCAAGCCATTCGGACGCGGCGGCGGGCGGCCTGCCCCGGCAAGGGGCGGCGCGGACCCGCCGATCGCGAGGTCTCGCCTTACAGAACCACGCCGGCGACGGCGCCAGCGACAGCCAGGGCGATGACCAGGAAATAACCACCGGCGAGGCGGTCAAAAGCGCTTTCGAAGGCGCTCAGCGAGCGAAGCATGACGATAGTCCCTCAGTTTGTTTCGTCCCGCCCCCCAACGGAGCATTGGCCGGCGCGGGGCCAAACCAATCTGGACGATGCTTAGATAGCAGCAATCTGAACGCCGTCAAGATGATCTTTACAGCGTTTGGATGAAATTTTAGAAAGGTATGGTTAGAGTGAGGCCAATGACCACAGCGACCGTCGAATCCCGCCCCTATCACCACGGCGACCTCAGCCGCGCGCTGGTCGACGCCGCGCGCAAGATTCTCGAGACCGAAGGCCCGGGCGCCTTGTCGCTAAGGGCCGTGGCGCGCGAGGCGGGCGTCAGTCCCGCCGCGCCCTATCACCACTTCAAGGACAAGAACGAGCTGCTGGAAGCTGTGGCCCACGAGGGCTGGGTCGAGCTGGACCAGGCGCTGTCCAACGCCCGCGCCTCGACCGAAAACCCGCGCACCCGGATGACCAACCTGGGCGTGGCCTATGTCCGCTTCGCCCGCGACAACCCCGCCCTCTACCGCGTGATGTACGACCGCTCGCGCGACAAGGACGCCCTGCCCGACCAGCTGAAGGACGACGGCGCCTATTGCCAGGTGCGCAACACCCTGGCCGAGCACACCGGCGCCCATGTGGCCGAGATCGACCTGGAGCTGGCGACGATCGCCGCCTGGTGCGCCGGCCACGGCCTGGCCGAGATGATCAGCTTCAAGCAGTTCGCCCCGCTCAAGGAGATGCTGGGCGGCGAGGAAGCCTTCCTTCGCGCGGTGTTCGAACACCTGGGCATGTTCGCGAAATTCACCACCCAGGACTGAGACCCAGAGCGTGACCTTCGTCACCCGGTTCGCGCCCTCGCCGACGGGCCACCTGCATCGCGGCCACGCCTTCTCGGCCCTGACCGCCTTTCGCGCCGCGCAAGCCGTCGACGGTCGCTTCCTGCTGCGGATCGAGGACATCGACGCCACGCGCCGCCGCCCCGAGTACGAGGCCGCCATCCTCGAGGATCTGGCCTGGCTTGGCCTTGAGTGGGAGGCGGCCGTTCGCCGGCAGTCCGAGCACCTGGCCGACTATCACGCCGCTATCGAGGCGTTGCGCGCGAAAGGCCTGGTCTATCGCTGCTTCAAGACCCGCAAGGAAATTGACATCGGCAGGGCCCCGCATGAGCCGGCGGTCCCCTATGTCGGCCAGCCCCTTCCCGTCGGCGAGGAAGCCGAACGGCTGGCGCGCGGCGAGCCCTTCGCCTGGCGCCTGTCCCTCGCCGCGGCGCGCGAAGCCCTCGGTGGCTTCGGCGGACTGACCTTCGTCGAGGAAGGCGCCGGTCCCGCTGGAGAAGCTGGCCTGATCCAGGCGCGCCCCGAGACCGCAGGCGACATCGTCCTGGCCCGCAAGGACGTCGGCGTCGCCTACCACCTGGCCGTGGTCCACGACGACGCTCTGCAAGGCGTCACCCACGTGATTCGGGGCCACGACCTGTTCGAGGCCGCCCATATCCAGCGCCTGCTGCAGGCCCTGCTGGACCTGCCCACGCCGGTCTACCGCCACCACGGCCTGCTGGTCGGTCCCGACGGCAAGCGCTACGCCAAGCGCGACAAAGCCCAGACCTTGCGGGAAATAAGGGCGGAGGGGACCAGCGCCGCGGCCCTGCGCGCCGAGTTGGGTTTTGCCTGAGCACGGCTCAGGCGGGCGTCTTTATCCAGTAGCGATAGGCGTAGGCCGGTTCGAAGCCTTCTTCGGCGTACAGCGCGATCGCCGGTGCGTTGTCGGCCTCGACCTGCAGCCAGGCGCGATCGGCGCCCAGGTCCCTCGCCTCCGCCAGGAGGGCAAGCAACACCCGCCGAGCCAGGCCCTTGCGACGATGATCCGGCGCGGTGCGCATGCCGAAGATCCCGGCGAAGCCGCCGCCGACCGCCGCCGCGCCGATCGCCGCCGGCGCGCCGTCGATATCGAGCCGGGCGAAGCAGGCGGGCGCGGGAATGCGGCTCAGGGCCTCCAGCCGCTCGCGCCCGTCCTCCGGATCGCCGGCCGTGGCGGTGAAGACGGCCTCGAAGGCGGCGTCGGGCGCGCGGGTGAGGCGGATGGCGGGGTCATCCCGCCCCTCGGCCGGCCCAATCATGACCAGCGTTTCCTTGACCGGCCCATAGCCGCGCCTGGAAAGACGTTCTGGCAGGTCCGCCGGCGCGAAGACGCCATCGGTCAGCTTGAAGCGCGGCGGCAGGCCTCTGGCGGCGAACCACGCCTCGGCGGCGTCCAGGGCGGCTTCGGGATCGCGATCCGGCGCTTCCAGGGGCCAGCAGGCGTTGATCCGCATCGAACGCCCGGACGAGGCGTTCAGTCGCCAGCCGCCGAGTCGCGCCCGCTCCCGCGCCGGCCAGGCGTCGTCGGCGAGCGGCTCCAGGGTCGCCGGATCGATCACTTCTCGGCCAGCAGCTTCTCGACCAGGCCCCGGACCTCGGGCGCCGACCAGTCGGCGGGGCCGGTCATGCGGGCGCGCTCGCGACCCTGGCGATCATAGATGACCGTGGTGGGGAAGCCGCCGGCCTTGGGCTCCAGCGCGAAGGACAGCTTGTAGGACGGGTCGCGATAGGTCTTCAGCGGCGAGTTGGCGGCCATCTCGGCCTGCACGAGGTTGAGGTCGCTGTCGCGGTCGACGCTGATCGGCAGCACGGTCACCGGCTGGGTGGCGTAGGCGGCCTGCAGCTTGGCCAGGGTCGGCATCTCGGCCTTGCAGGGCGCGCACCATGTGGCCCACAGGTTCATGACCACCACGCGGCCCTTGAAATCGGCCAGGGTCGCCGGCTTTCCGTCCAGGCTCGTGAAGACCGTGTCGGGCGCCGGACGCGGATTGGCGGGCACGTCGAGCTTTTCCAGCGTCCCCTTCTTGAATTCTCGCAGGTCGGCGGGCCCATGGGGTTTGAACGAAGCGGCGACGATGACGTATAGAACCGCCGCGACGCCCACCAGGGCGACGCCCAAGATCGCCCATAGCAGCGGGCTGCGCTTCGACGCGGCCTTACCGTCTTCGACCAAGTGGACTTCGTTCATATGACCGACAACGCCTCCGATACGCCCAAGGCCAACGGCCAGGGTCAAGCCATGTGGGGCGGTCGGTTCACGGCCAAGCCGGCGGAACTGATGCAGGCGATCAACGTCTCCATCGGCTTCGACAAGCGCCTCTGGGCGCAGGACCTGGCAGGCTCCCGCGCCCACGCTCGGATGTTGATCAGCCAGGGCGTCATTGCAAGCGTCGACGGCGAGGAAATCCTGAAAGGGCTCGACGCCATCGAAGGCGAGATCGCCGCGGGCGCCTTTCCGTTCCGCGACGAATACGAAGACATCCACATGAACATCGAGGCGCGGCTGCGCGAGCTGATCGGCCCGACGGCCGGCCGGCTGCACACCGCCCGCTCGCGCAACGACCAGGTGGCCGTCGACTTCCGCCTGTGGGTCCGCGACGCCTGCGACCGCTCCGCCGGCCAGCTTGAAGCGCTTCAGAAGGCGCTGCTGGCCCAGGCCGAAACCTACGCCGACGCTCTGATGCCCGGCTTCACCCACCTGCAGCCGGCCCAGCCGGTGACCTTCGGCCACCACCTGATGGCCTATGTCGAGATGTTCGGCCGCGACGCCAGCCGCTTCCGCGACGCCCGCGCCCGCATGAACGAGTGCCCGCTAGGCGCGGCCGCCCTGGCCGGCTCGCCCTTCCCGATCGACCGCCATCAGACGGCGGCGGCGCTGGGCTTCGACCGTCCGACCGCCAATTCTCTGGACAGCGTCTCGGCCCGCGACTTCGCGCTCGAAGCCCTGTCGGCCGCCTCGATCACCGCCACGCACCTGTCGCGCCTGGCCGAGGAGATCGTGCTGTGGACCACGCCGATGTTCGGCTTCATCAAGCTGACCGACGCCTTCACGACCGGCAGCTCGATCATGCCGCAGAAGAAGAACCCCGACGCGGCCGAGCTGGTCCGCGCCAAGGTTGGCCGCATCCTGGGCTCGCTGACCACCCTGACGGTGGTCATGAAGGGCCTGCCACTGGCCTATTCGAAGGACATGCAGGAGGACAAGGTCCCGACCTTCGAGGCCTTCGACGCGCTTGAGCTGTCGCTGCTGGCCATGGCCGGCATGGTCGCCGACCTGACTCCCAACACCGAGAACATGGCCAAGGCCGCCGGCGCGGGCTTCTCGACCGCCACCGATCTGGCCGACTGGCTGGTGCGGACGCTGAACATGCCTTTCCGCGACGCGCACCACGTGACAGGCTCGGCCGTGAAGACGGCCGAGGGTCTTGGCGTCGATCTGGCCGATCTTACCTTGGAACAGTTCCAGGCGATCGAGGCCCGGATCACGCAGGACGTCTACGCTGTTCTCACCCCGGCCGCCTCGGCGGCCAGCCGCATGAGCTATGGTGGGACCGCCCCCGCCCAGGTCCGCGCCCAGATCGCGCGTTGGAAGGAACTGCTGGCATGACCCGCCCCCTGACCGTCCTCGTCCTGGCCGCCCTGGCCGTCACGGCCGCCGCCTGTGGCAAGCAGGGCGCGCTGGAGCGTCCCGCCCCGCTGTGGGATCCGGCCAAGAAGGCCGCCTGGGAAGCCGAGCGCCGCGCGGCCTCGGCCCAGGCCAACCAGCCGGCCCGCGCCGGCGGCGACCAGGAGATCCGCGACCCGGCCTCCAGCAATCGCACCATCCGCGCCGCGCCC
>NZ_DATFAV010000015.1:0-30427 GCF_035254145.1 Caulobacter sp.
GGGCGTCTTGCCCAGCAGCAGCACGCCGGAGGTGTCGCGGTCCAGGCGGTGGACCAGGCGCGGACGATCGACGCCCTCGCCCCAGGCCGAGAGCAGCTTGTCGATGTGCTTGGTGGTCTTGGTGCCGCCCTGCACGGCGAGGCCGGCGGGCTTGTTGAGGGCCAGGACCTCCTCGTCCTCGTACAGCACCAGCGACTTGGCGTAGGCGACATCTCGCGCCGACAGCTTGTTCTTGTCGGCCGGATCGGGCGCGTCGGGCAGAGGCGGCACCCGGATCTGGCTACCGGCCGCCAGCTTGGTGTCGGCCTTGGCGCGCGAACCGTCGACCCGGACCTGGCCCGAGCGGAACAGCTTGTTGAGCTGGATGTGGTTCAGGTGCGGCCAGCGCCGCTTGAACCAGCGGTCCAGGCGCACGCCCTCCTCGCCGGCGTCGACATAGAGGGTGCGGACTTCCTTGGTGCTCATGCGAAAACCTTGCGGGCGACCAGAAGGCCCGCGAACAGGGCCGCCACGGACAGAAGCACGCTGGCGGCGGAATAGGAAAAGGCCTGGAGGTAGTCGCGCTTCTGGATCATCAGCGCGGTTTCCAGGGAGAAGGACGAGAAGGTGGTGAAGCCGCCCATGAAGCCGACGCCCAGCAAAAGGCGCCACTGCTCGCTCGAACCCTGGCCGCGATGGGCCAGCCAGGACGCCAGGCATCCCATCAGGAAGCCCCCCACGATATTGACGGTGAACGTGCCGTGCGGCCAGCCCGGAGCCATGACCCGCATGGCGCCCATGCCGACCAGATATCGCGCGACCGAACCGACGGCCCCGCCGGCGGCCACGAGAAGCAGTTTGTTCATGAAAGTCTTATGCTCCGAGCCGGCCCTAACGCCAAGCACTCAACTTTGTTCCCTTGTTTTTCCCCGATTTCTTTCACGGTAAACAACTTCGGAAACCTTATTTGAACACCACCCGTTAAGCGCGTGAAAGGCATTTTGTCGCGGTATCACAAGCGTCAGAGCCATGTCCTTTCCCCCATCCTCATCCGACGCGACCGAACGCGTGGCCCTCCCAGGGCCGGTGCTTCAGCGCCTTGCCGGTACGGACCTGGTGGCGCGCGGCTCGGTGAACGTCATCAGCGTCAAGATGATCCGGCTGTGGGCTGGCGAATGGTGGTCGCAAAAGCGGGCCGACGTCTGGACCTATGTCGAACGCAAGCTGACCGAACACCTGGACCGCAACGACCTGCGGGCCCGCATCTCGGACAGCGAGTTCCTGATCGCCACGAACAACGAACAGGGCCTGGCCGCCCAGGCGACCAGCGTCCGGATTCTCGAGGACGTCCTGACCCACCTGCTGGGCGCGGCCGATCCGGCCGACCTGGGCATCCGGTCGGTCGTCAGCGTCGAGGGCGGCGAGGCCGTATGCCGTCGGATCGATCCGAGGGTGATCCTGGCGGCCCGCGCCCGTCGCGATTCCGAGCGCTCGCCGGTGCGCGTCGCCGTGGACCCCGCCGACGAATCCCGCCGCACCCCAGTGGCCTTCACCACCGCCGCCGGCGCGGCCCTGCGCGTGGATTTCACGCTCGAGCACGTCGTCAACCTGCGCCGGAACATCACCACCGCCGTTCGCATCGAGCCGATGGTCACCCACCTGGCCAGCGGCCGCCAGGCCTCGGCCCGGGCCCTGACCAAGCTGTCGGATCGCGACGTGGCCTTCATCGACGAGTCGACGCTGAAATACGCTTCGGTGTTCGCCCGCTCGGCCCAAGGCCCGAACACGCCCGAACTGATCCTGCCCGCCTCGTTCCGCACCCTGGGCACCCAGCGCGGCCGCGACCTGCTGACCGGCACGGCCGGCCTGTCGCTGGGCCTGCTGCGCGGCGGCGTCATGATCGAACTGGTCGACGTCACCCGCGGCACGCCCGCCGGCCGCCTGCTGGAAGTGGTCGGTCTGCTGCGCGCCCTCACCCATGGCGTCATCGCCCGGGTGCCGCCGGACAAGGAAGCCCTGCGCGTCCTGCGTGACGCCCGCTTGGCCGGCTTGGCCCTGGACGCTTCGGACCTGACCGGCGAGGCCGCCAGGATCGCCATGGACATCATGGCGTTCGGCCGCGACGCGCGTGGGCTCGCGGGCATGACCATCCTGCAAGGCCTTCCCCAGGACGGCTACTTCGCCGCGGCCGAGACCGCCGGCCTCAGCCACGCGTCCCTTCGCGCGGCCTATCCGCTGGCCAAGCAGGCGGCGGCTTAGCGCAGCTTCCGCGTCGTCGCGCCGGCCTTGGGCGCCACGTCAAAACAGGCTTCAATTTCCCCCGCCTTCCTGGGCCTTGTGCCTGGGGCCCATGGTCGTCGCCAGTGTTGAGGGAACGGTTGCGCGCTCCCATGTCGGCGAAGCCGCACGTCCAATCCCATGTCGGCGGAGCCGCACGTCCAACCTCAACGCCAAGCCGAATGATGGATCCTCGCCACAGGGGCGAGGAAGGCGGCTTCATAGGTGTCTGGCGAAAGTCCTAGACCCGCCCTCGCCCGTATCCCACGGTCTTGACGATCTCCCGCGCGTCGTAGGCGTCGCGGTCGCGCGGCGTCGGTCCCTTGCCGAACACCACCTCGATCGACTGGGAGAAGGCCGGGCCCGGGCCGAGGTTGAAGCTGGTCCCCAGCCCCAGGCCGACGCTGGTGTGGCGCCCGAAGCTGGCCGAGCCGCCGCCGACGGACATCCGCGGACCGCGGTCATAGCCCGAGGCCGAGGTCGAGCGATCGGCGATCCGGAACCAGTCATAGCCGTCGCGCAGCGCCAGTTCGGCCGCGCGCAGCAGGGCGTAGTCGGCGACCTTGGCCTGCGGCGCGCCCGGCCCGCCCTGGAACGTGACGCGATAGCGCCCGGCCTCCAGGCGATATTCGGAGTAGCCGATGTCATTGGGCGAGCCCATCTGGGCGCGATAGACGGTCGGGGCCGTGGCGCAGGCGGCCAGCAGCAAGCCCGACAGGGCCGCGGCGATAAGGGGCCTGAGTTTCGAGGATTTGGCGATCTTCATGGCGGGCCTCTTCAGACCTGTTCAACGGTGTCCGAGGCCGGCTGTTCCGGAATCGGCAGGTCCAAGGCCTTGAGCATCATCACAAAATCGGACGGAAGCGGGGCCGTGACCTTGCGCTCTCCGCCCAAGGGGTGCGGAAAGGTCAGCCGCGCCGCGTGCAGCATCAGGCGCGGCACGGCCACGCCCCCCAACATCAGCGCCCCGCCGTAGCGACTATCCCCGGCCAGCGGCCGGCCGATCGAGGCCATATGGACCCGCAGCTGATGCATGCGGCCGGTGTCGGGCGACAGCTCGACCAGGGCGGCCGTGGCGTTGGCGGCCAGGGTGCGATAGCGGCTGCGGGCGGTCTCGGCGTCCGGATGGTCGGGGGCGCAGACGCGCATATAGGCCTCGCGGCCGATCGACTCCCGACGCAGAGGGCTGTCGATCATGCCGCCCTTGGGCTCGGGCGCGCCCGGCGCGACGATAGCCAGATAGCTCTTGCGGAAGCGCTTGGCCATCATGGCCTCGCCCAGCATGGCCGCCGCCGGCTTGGTCCGGGCCGTCAGGATCACGCCCGAGGTGTCGCGGTCCAGGCGGTGGATCAAGCGAGGCCGAGCCTTGCCCGGCTTGGCGAAGGCCCACAGCAGATCGTCCAGCGTATGGGCCTTGATCCGCCCGCCCTGGCTGGAGAGGCCCGCGGGCTTGTCCAGCACGATGATCGCTTCGTCCTCGTACAGCACCCACGACCGAGCCGCCGCGATCTCCTCCGGCGTCAGGGTGATCGGACACTCGACGGCCTTGGGCTTGGCGACGCCGGGGGGACGGCGGAATTTCGGACTGCTCATTTGCCGTCCTTACGCACCTTGCCCCAAGCTTCCAAGCGCTCGCGCACCTTGGCCTCGGCGCCGACCGGCTTGGGTTCGTAGAAGCGCCGCCGCTCCATGCCGTCCGGGAAGTAGTTCTGGCCCGAGACCCCGCCCTCGACGTCGTGGTCGTAGGCGTAGCCGTCGCCATAGCCGAGCGACTTCATCAGCTTGGTCGGGGCGTTGAGGATGTGCGACGGCGGCATCAGGCTGCCGGTCTCCTTGGCGGCCCGACGGGCGGCCTTGTAGGCCATATAGACGGCGTTCGACTTCGGCGCGCTGGCCATGTGGACCACGGCCTGGGCCAGGGCCAGTTCGCCCTCTGGGCTGCCGAGGAAGTCGTAGGCGTCCTTGGCCGCCGTGGTCAGCAGCAGGGAGAGCGGATCGGCCGCGCCAATGTCCTCGGACGCCATGCGCACCAGGCGCCGCGCGATGAACAACGGGTCCTCGCCGCCCTCCAGCATTCGCGCCAGCCAGTAGAGGGCCGCGTCCGGATCGCTGCCGCGCACCGACTTATGGAGGGCCGAGATGAGGTTGTAGTGCTCCTCGCGGTCCTTGTCGTAGGCGGGGCGACGCTTTTGCAGGAACTGGCCCAGCTGAGTGGGATTCAGCGGGCTGTCTGTCCCGATCGAGAACAGGGTCTCGGCCAGGGTCAGCAAGTAGCGGCCGTCGCCGTCGGCCATGGACACCAGAACCGACCGGGCCTCGGCGTCGATCGGCAGCGGCCGGTTCTCGGCGGCCTCGGCGCGCCGCAGCAGCTGCTCCAGCGCCTCCTCGGTCAGGCGCTTGAGCACGAAGACCTGACAACGCGACAGCAAGGCGCCGTTCAGCTCGAACGAGGGATTCTCGGTCGTCGCCCCGACCAGGGTGACGATCCCCTCCTCCACGAAGGGCAGGAAGCCGTCCTGCTGGGCGCGGTTGAAGCGGTGGATCTCATCGACGAACAGCAGCGTCGACTGACCGGCCATGCGGCGGGCGCGGGCCTGCTCGAAGGCCTTCTTCAGGTCGGCGACGCCGGAGAACACCGCCGAGATCTGCTGGAACTCGTAGCCGCCGGCCTTGGCCAGCAGGCGAGCGATGGTGGTCTTGCCGGTGCCGGGAGGGCCCCACAGGATCATCGAGGCCAGACGATGGGCGGCGGCCATGCGGCCGATGGGGCCTTCGGGGCCCAGGAGATGCTGCTGGCCCACCACCTCGTCGAGGCTCTGGGGTCGCAGGCGGTCGGCCAGCGGCGCCGGCGCGTGGGGCGTCAGGCCGGCGGCC
This sequence comes from Caulobacter sp., assembly GCF_035254145.1. Lineage (GTDB taxonomy): Bacteria > Pseudomonadota > Alphaproteobacteria > Caulobacterales > Caulobacteraceae > Caulobacter. The sequence goes on from NZ_DATFAV010000015.1 coordinate 5,131, forward strand.
TGGAAGAGATCGGACATGAGTCCGTTCTAGCAGGCCGCCCGCCCCAAGTCGCGTCAGGTCGAGAAGCGGGCCGTGATCCGCTGGCCCTGGCGCTCGATCGTCACCGTCCAGCTGCGCCCCTGAGCGGCGGTCGCGGCGGTCAGTTCCCCGACCGTATTGACCGGACGCCCATTGACCTCGCGGATGAAGTCGCCGGGACGCAGGCCGGCGCTGAGCGCGTAGCCCTGGCCGATGCGGGTCACCAGCACGCCGCGGCCGTCGAACGGGTCGACGCCCAGGTCCTGGGCCACGGCCGGCGATAGGTTCACGACCGTCGCGCCGTCGAACGGGTTACGCCCCTTGATCGTCCGCTCGTCGCGCGCGGGGACGTCCGGCGCGGCCTCGGCGCGGACGGTCAGGGTCTGGTCGCGCTCGCCGCGGCGGATCTGCATCGGCACGCGGTCGCCGATCTTGTGGGTGCCGATGGCGAAGGCGCCGCCGCCTTCGTCATTCACCGCCTGGCCGTCGATCGACAGGATGACGTCGCCTTCCTTGAGGCCCGCGCGGTCGGCCGAGGAGCCGGGATAGACCTCGGCGACCAGCACCCCGCGTGGGACGGTCATGCCGAGGCTGCGGGCGATCTCGCCGCTCACCGCCTGGCCCTTCACGCCCAGCCAGGGGCGCACCACGCTGTGGCCGCCGCCCAGGGCGGCGTTGACCACCTGCTTGACCACGGCGGCCGGGATGGCGAAGCCCACGCCCGAGGACGAGCCCGAGCGCGAGATGATGAAGGTGTTGATGCCGATCAGGTCGCCGTCCATGTCGACCAGCGGGCCGCCGGAATTGCCCGGATTGATCGCCGCGTCGGTCTGGATGTAGCTGCCGAAGTTGGCCTCCCCGACGTCGGTGCGGGCCAGGGCCGAGACGATGCCGTTGGTCACCGTCTGGCCGACGCCGAACGGATTGCCGAGCGCGAGCACCAGATCGCCGACCTCGAGCTGCTCCCGGTCGTCGATGGCCATCACCGGCAGGCGCTCGCCCTTGGTGTCGATCTTCAGCACGGCCAGATCGGCGCGCGGATCGTCCAGCAGCACCGTGGCGGGGAACTCCCGACGGTCGGCCAGCTGGACGGTGATGTCGCCGTTACCCTCGACGATGCCTTCGATGTTGTGGTGGTTGGTGATGATCACCCCGTCGGCCCGGACGATCGCGCCCGAACCCAGCGAGCCCTGCACCTGGGCGCCGCCGCCCCCGCCGCCCATGAAGAAGTCCCAGAACGGGTCGACGCGCTGGCGCACGATCCGGCGGCTCTTGACGTTGACCACGGCCGGGGCGGCCTTCTTCACGACCGGCGAGAACGAGGCCTTCATCGAGGCCGGATCGCTCGGGACCCGGCGGGTCGGCTGCGCCAGGTCGGGGATCGACTGCGCCTGGGTCTGGCCGTTCGGGTTCGAACAGGCGGCGAGCAGGACGACGGCGGGCAGCAGAGCACGAAGGGATCGCATGGTCTTCAAGGAAGCTCCTTTGGGTCGGCTCAAGATTCAGCCGAGCTTTCGGGCGAGTCTAAGGCGGCGAAAGGCCGGAGTTTCGGCGAGACTGTAAACCCTCATGCCGGCTGAGGTTCCGCCGCCGGCGCGGGCCGCGCCACGGCCCAGGCCAGCAGCGTAGCCGCCAGCATCAGCGCGGCGGAGATCAGGACCGGCAAGCCCGGCAGGTGCAAGGTCGCATCGTGGCGCACCGCGAAAGCGAACGGCAGCAGGAACAGCGGCGGGCCGATGATCGAGGCCACCCCCATCATGGCCGAGTTCGCGCCCTGCAACTGGCCCTGCTCGTTGGGCGCGACGCGGCGGGTCATCAGCCCCTGCAGCCCGGGCATGATCAGGCCCGACAGCGCAAAGAGCGGCAGACCGCAAAGATAAAGCGCCCCGGTCGGCGCCAGGGCGTAGACCATGAAGCCCGCGAAGGCCGAGAACAGGCCGATCAGCAGGGCCCCGCGCTCGCCGGCGGCCTTGACCACCCGGCCGACCACCAGGGCCTGGACCACGATGCTGGAAATGCCGCTGGCCATCAGGGTGAGGCCGATGACGCCGGGCGACCAGTCATAGCGGAACCCCATATAGAGCACGAAGACGCTGGGCAGCACATTGTGCGCCAGCTGGAACAGGAAGCCCACGCCGGCCAGGCCCAGCAGGCCGGCGTGGCGGCGCAGCAGGTGGAGGGAACCCAGAGGATTGGCCTCCTTCCAGTCGAACCGGGTCTGACGACGCTCGGGCGGCAGCGATTCCGGCAGGACGAAGAAGCCGTAGAGCCAGTTGCACAACGCCAGACCCGCGCAGACCAGGAACGGCAGGCGATGGTCGAACGTCCACAGCCAGCCGCCCAGCGCCGGCCCGAAGGTGAAGCCGACGCCGAACGCCGCCCCCATCAGGCCAAACCCCTTGGCGCGGTTCTCCGGCGTGGTGACGTCGGCGACATAGGCCGAGGCGGTCGAGAAGCTGGCCGCCGTCATGCCGTTGATCACTCGGCCAAGGAACAGCCACCACAGACTGGGCGCGAAGGCCATGAACAGGAAGTCGATCCCCAGGCCGAAGATCGAGGTCAGGATCACCGGGCGGCGGCCGAACCGGTCGGACATCAGGCCCAGGATCGGCGAGCAGAAGAACTGCATCACGCCCCAGGTGGTGGCGAACAGGACGTTCCAGTCGGCCGCGGTGGCGGTGTCGCCTCCGCCGAACGACTTCACCAGATTGGGCAGCACTGGGATCATCACGCCGAGGGACAGCACGTCCATGATGGCGGTGACGAAGATGAAGCCCAGCGCGGCCTGGCGTCGCCTCCCTGTGATGTGCGCGCCCGTGATGTGTTGAGTCATGCGTCGCCCTCCCCGGCGGTCCCTAGTTGGCGGGCGACCGCGCGTCGCGCAAGAGCGGCCAGCAGCGCCCGCCACCATTCGCCGTGCCTGTGCAGAAACACCCCGTTCGGGAAGCCATGGCGCGCCACGTGCCCGGCCGGCACGCTGTCCCAGCCGCGATGCTCGACGGTGACCCGGGTCTGGCCGTCCTCGGTCGCCTCGAAGCGAACCTCGACCTCGGTGGCCATGTCGGGCGCGAAGGCCGCCTGACGCCAGCCGAGGACGAGACGCGCCCCGCGCTCCCAGACCCTAACCTCGCCGATCTCGAACACCTTTCCCGTCGGCAGGCGCTCGACCAGACGCCCATCCTCGAACGCCATCACGCCCGGCGAGCGCGGCGTGAACGAGAAGAGAGGATTGGGCCGCCACCATAGGGCGATGTCGTCGGTGAAGGCGTCGAACACCACCTCGGGCGAGGCGGCGATCCGCAGGGCGACCAGGATCCTGGAACTCACCCCGCCGCCTCCTTGGACTTGCCTTCGACATGGGCTTTCAGGCCGGAAAGCTGGTCGGCCCAGTGATCCTCGGCGGCCTCCAGCCAGGCCTTCAGGGCGGCCATCGGCTCGGGTCGCAGGCGATAGACCCGGACCCGGGCGTCGAATTCAGGATGGCTCTCCTCGACCAGCCCCGACTGGCGCAGGGCGCGAAGATGCCGGCTCATGGCCGGCGGGGTCAGGCCCAGGCTCTCGGCCAGCTCGCCCGCCCGCCGCGGCCGTTCGCGCAGCAGGTCGATGGTCCGCCGTCGGTGCGGATCGGCCAGGGCGGCCAGGGTGCGGTCGAGGGCCTCGCTCACGCGCCGAGCAGCCGCTTGGGCGCGACATTGCGCCAGGCGTCCAGCACCGCGCCGCGCGCGGTGGCCTCGTCGCAGGCGTCCAGGCGCAACCGGGTCGCCCCGCCCCGCCCCCAACCGCCCGGGACGGGAACGAAGATTTCTGGTTCGGCGGCCGCGCGCATCTCCTGCTGGTCGGGGGTCAACTTGACCATGGCCCAGCCGGCGTCGGGATTGCCCAGCGTCGCGAAGATCCTGCCGCACCGAAAGTCGACCGTGCCCATGTGCGCGCTCTCGATCGCCTCGGGCATCGACAGCGCCAGCCGGCGGAAATCGTCAGGCGAGATCATCAGGCGTCAGACCCGCCGGGCGTCGTGATGACATGGCCGCTACGCGCCTCCATGTCGGCGATCGAGACCGCCTCGACGGCCGCCGCCACGGTCCAGATATGCCCCTCGGGATCTCGGCACCGATAGGTGCGATCACCGTAGAACTGGGTTTCGGGCTCGGCGAAGATCTCCGCGCCCGCCGCCCTCGCGCGCTCGCAATGGGCGTCGACGTCGCCGGCGATCTGGACGTGCACGGTCTGGGAGGTCTTGCCGCCCAGCATGGATGGACTGGCGATGGCCTCGTGCCACGGCGAGCCGATCATCAGCGTGGAGTCTCCGAAGCTCATCTCGGCATGCGCCAGACGGCCCTCGTCGTCCTCGACCAGCAGGGTGATCTCGAAGCCGAACGCCTTCTCCAGCCAAGCGATGGCGGCCTTGGGATCGTCATAGATGACGGCCGAGACGAGACCAGTCGGGCGCATGGCGATGCTCCTTGCAAACAGGAGCAATATTTAACGCATATTGAAACTATCTAGGCAAGCCGCAAACGGCCAGAAGCGCGCGCCCGGCGGGGACCCGGGCGCGCGTCCCCCACGACCGTGACGGTGGGTGTCAGGCCGGCTCGAGCTTCTTGGCCTGGGCGTTGAGATGTTTGACGTAGTCTTCCTCGTTCGTGAACGGGATCTCCTTCACGTCGATCAACTGACGCTTGTTGGAACCGACGATGAGAATCTTGGGCAGGTACATGCCGTTGAACGTGCCGTGGACGGTGTAGGCGGTCGTCCCCTGCCCGAGCGGACCAGTCCAGCCCATCACGTCGACGGCCATGCCGCCGACGAAATCCGGATCGCGCACCAGCTTGATGCCGGTCGTGAAGTTCGGCGCATTACCCTTCACGGTGACGGAAAAGAACCCCGGCGTACGCAGGCCGGTCCACACGTAGGTGGCTTCGGCGGTGTCGAAAGGTTCGGGACCATAGAAACCCATGACGTTCTCCCTGTGCTGGTTGAACCGCCTCTCGGGGCGAGAGGCGCGGGCGTCGCCGACGGTCAGTGGCGCCTGAACTTCATCATACGCCCGGCAATTCCAGAATTCGAGTCTCGGTTGTATTTATATTTACTTCTCGCTGGAGACGCATACCAGCCGAGCCGCTCCTCCTAACGCAGAGCTCGCCCCACGATCCGCAAGGAGCCGTCGCCGGGCTCGGGCCGGACGCCCGTGACCTTGGCCAGCAGCGGATAGACGTCGACATTGTCGAACACGGGCAGCACCACCCCGGACTTGAACGACGGCCCGTGCGCCACGAACACGGCCCGCATCAGGGGATCACGGGGTTCGAACCCGTGGGCGCCGCCGTCCTTGCCATCCCATTCGCCCGGATTGCGGCGAGCCTCCAGGGTGGTCGTGTACCAACCGGTTCGCGACAGGCAGACAATGGCCGGCACGCGGGCGTTGCGCCCGTAATGATAGCGGGCCGGGATTTGGCCCTTCCTCCAGCAGGTCATGTGAGGCAGCGACCGCAGGAAAGCCTTGGCGACGGCCTTCTCGGCCCCAGGAACCGGCGAGAGGCTGGTGACCGCGCCGGTGCTGACCAGCTGGATCTTCGAGATGTCGACCAGGTCGTCCAGCACCACGCGGTTGGCGGCCGGCAGCGGGGCCATGCCGTGGTCGGCGACCACCACGATGTCGGTGCTGTCAAAGCGGTCCCGCGCCTTCAATCCCTCGACCAGCCGGGCCAGCGAAAGGTCGACCCTGGCGGCGGCGGCCCGCACCTCCGGCGAGTTGGGGCCATGGTGGTGGCCCTCGGTGTCGGTCGCGTCGAAATAGAGCGTCGTGAAGGCCAGCGGCGGCCCGCTGGCGGCGTCCATCCAGGCCAGGATCTGATCGACGCGAGCGTCGTAGGGCGTGTGGGTGTCGTACTTGGCCCAGTGCGACGGTCGGACACCGTCGATCTCGACCTCGGAGCCCGGCCAGAACATCGCCGCCGCCCGCTTGCCCTGCTGCTCGGCCGAGATCCAGAATGGCTTGGCCTGGCTCCACCAGCGCGGATCATTGGCGGTCGGGCCGTTCATCGTGAACTTGGGACCGCCGATCGCCGCGTCCACCATCACATTGCCGACCACGCCGTGATGATCGGGCCGCTTGCCCGTCACCAGGGTGTAGTGGTTCGGATAGGTCAGGCTGGGAAAGGAAGGCCGCATGGCGCCCCGGGCGCCATCGTCGGCCAGCGCCTTCAGGGTCGGCGTATCGCCCCGGTCCAGATAGTCGGCGCGAAACCCGTCCAGGGAGACCAGGATCGTCAGATGCGGCGCCCGTTCCCGAGCCTGGACCGGGGCGGCGAGCGCAAGGCCCAACGCCAGGGAGAGAGCCAGGACGGGGTCCAGGAAATGGACCAGAAAGCGACGAACGATCATAGGCGGAGCTCGGAAGCGAAACTGGCCCCTCCCATCGGGGCGAAAGATTGCCGGCGTATGACAACCGCGCCCTGGCTTGGCGAGGGCCCTTCGGCTGGCCATAGTCCGTGCGTCGAGCCGACTCGCTCGGCGCCGGGAAACGCCGCCATGTCGATCGCCCTGGAGGCCGACCGCCTCACCAAGACCTATGGGGCGGTGCGCGCCCTCGACGACTTCTCGATCGCCATTCCGGCCGGCGGCGTTTTCGGCGTTCTGGGTCCCAATGGGGCGGGCAAGAGCACCCTGTTCCGCATCGCCCTGGGGCTGGTGCGGCCCACCAGCGGCTCGGCGCGACTGTTCGGCGCGCCGCCCGGCGACATCACCGCCTTGCGCAAGGTCGGAGCGATGATCGAGACGCCGCGCTATCCGGCCTACCTGACCGCGCGCGACACCCTGAAGATGCTGGCCCTGGAGAGCGGTGCGAAAGACGCCGACATCGCCGGCTGGCTGGAACGGGTCAGCCTGACCCACGCCGCCGACCGCGCGACCAGCGGCTTCTCCGTGGGCATGAAGCAACGCCTGGGCCTGGCGGCGGCCTTTCTCACCAAGCCCGAGCTGGTGATCCTGGACGAGCCGACCAGCGGCATGGACCCGGCCGGCATCCAGGAGATCCGGGCCTTGATCGTCGACCTGGCCAAGCGCGAGGGTGTCACGGTCATCCTGGCCAGCCACCAGCTGGACGAGGTCAAGCGCGTCTGCGACCGCGTCGCCATCCTCTCGCGCGGCAAGGTGGTCGCCGAGGGCGGCGTGGCCGAGCTGACCGCCGGCGAGGCTCGCCTGCGCATCACGACCGCCTCCCCCATCGCCCAAACGCTCGCGGTGCTGGGCTCCAAGGGCGAGGCCGACGGCCCCGACGCGGTTCTCGCCGACATTCCGCGGGAGGAAGCCCCGACCCTGATCCGCGCCCTGGTCGAGGCTGGAGTCGACATCGTCGAGGCCCGCTGGCGCGAGGTCGACCTCGAAGGCGTCTATCTGAAGTCACTGGGCCAGACGCCCACCGCCGCCGTCACGGAAGGAGCCGCCTGATGCTCGCCGACGCCATCGCCGCCGAACGCTTCCGCCTGCTGCGCGACCGTTCGGCCCTGTTCTGGGGCTTCTGCTTCGCGCCCCTGGTCGGCTTCGTGCTCAGCGTGGGCGGCGACCTCTTCCTGCGCAACATCGTCAAGAAGCCGATGCCGGGCCTCACCATCGGCCTGGTCGACCAGGTCATCAAGGCGCTGTCGAGCGGCGCCTCGACCTTCGGCGCGCTGTTCCTGATGATCGGGGCGGCGGCCGTGCTGGCCGGTGACTATCGCTGGGAGACCTGGCGGCTGCTGACGCCGCGCAACACCCGGCGGAACCTGCTGCTGGCCAAGCTGGTCGTCGTCGGCGAGGCGGTCTTCTGGAGCCTCCTGCTGACCGCCCTCCTCTCGGCCGTCGCGGCCCTGATCGGCTCGGCGATCAACGGCAAGGCGCTGGTCGGCTCGATGTTCCAGCGCAACCTGTTCGACGTGGTCGGGGTGCTGGCGATCACCTGGCTGGAGGCCATGACCCTGGCGGCCCTGGCGGCCTGCGTCGGGGTGTTGTCGCGCTCGACCATGGGTGTGGTCATCGCCTGCCTCGGCGTGCGCTTCGTCCAGACGGTGCTGGCCAGCTCCCTGCGGCTGATGGAGCAGGGTCAACCCAGCTGGAAGCTGCTGGCCATCCCGGTGTTCGACGCCGACCTGCTGCGCGCGACCCTGCTGGATCCCGCCCAACTCGGCGCGGCGACGCGCTCCGCCGGCCCGGCTCTGGTCGTGCTGGCGCTCTGGGCGGCGGCCCTGACGACGGCGGCGGTGCTGCTGTTCAAGCGGCAGGACCTGACGCGGGAGTGAGCGTGAAGACCCAGAAGCAACGGATGCTGGCCGGCGAGTCCCGCCATGCCGGCGACGCCGAAATTTAGGCCGACCAGCGCGCCGTCCAGGCGTGGATGGACCGCTACAACGCCTCCGCCCTGGTCGAGCGTCCCGCGCTCTTGAAGGAAGGTCTGGGCGCGGTGGGCGAAAACGTCGCCATCCGCGCGCCGTTCCATTGGGGACGCGGGACGTAGCGCCGGGCGCCACCGTGGTGGGAAATCCGGCGCGGCCTGTATCTTCGAAAGGCTGAAGGATTCCGCGACGACGTTCGTCAGGGCCGCGTCGGCTCCAAAGGCTGCCCCGGCGCCAGAAGCGTTCGCGCATCATAGGCTCGCGCCACGTCGCCAGGCTTTGCGCCCTTGTGGAGCACGATCACGGCTGCGGCGACCACCAGGTCGGTTGCCCGGACCTGGGCGCGGTTCGCAGAAGTCGGTTCGCCCAGGAACGGATCCCAGTCCCGCCATCCGCCACTCCAGCGCGGTCCGGTGTCGCGCCAAGACCTAGGAAGGAAGCCCTCGCCACCGCCCCACATGAACCCCGGCTGCATGAACGGGCTGGGGCCGGCGACCAATACAGACTGAACGCGCATGCCTTGCTCCGTGGCCTCGAACCAGTCGTAGCCCTCTCGCACGGCCAGTTCGGCGGCGCGTTTCAGCAGCGCTCGCTGAACGGCCTCAGGCGCCTCCTGGCGCTGCCCGACGAGCATGACGCGATAGCGATCAGCATCGAGCCGAACCTCAGAGAAGGTTCCGGGCTGCTGCTGGGCGGGTAGCGGGGGCGACGAAGGGGTAGCGCAGGCGGTCAGGGCCGCAGCGATAGCAATCACCGCCAGGACGGCCTTGCCGCGCTCCTTGCCCGAAGAGCGCCTGGCCGATGTTTCGATCAGATGGGTCATCCCTAGAAGCCCTCCAGCATCCGAACCTCGAGGTCAATGCGTGAAGACCCCGGCCCTCGCCCCTGGGTCTCAACTAGCAACGTCTCGCGGCCTCACGCTATCTCCACACATACCCGGGGCGTTCGTCGCCACGAAAAAGGCCCCGGATTGCTCCGGGGCCTCTGCGTTCAGCCTAGGCTGAAAGGATCTTAGTCGTCGGCTTCGTTCGTGTAGACCGGACCCGAGTCCTTGCCCTTTTCCGAGACGTCGCGGTCGACGAACTCGATGACGGCCAGCGGGGCGTTGTCGCCGTAGCGGAAGCCGGCCTTCAGGACGCGGATGTAGCCGCCCTGACGGTCCTTGTAGCGCGGGCCAAGGACCGCGAAGAGCTTGCCGACTTGTTCGACGTCGCGAACCGAGCTGATGGCTTGGCGACGAGCGTGCAGGTCGCCGCGCTTGGCCAGGGTGACCAGCTTTTCGACGATCGGACGCAGTTCCTTGGCCTTCGGCAGGGTGGTGACGATCTGCTCGTGCTTGATCAGCGAGGCCGACATGTTGGCGAACATGGCGGTGCGGTGAGCCGAGGTGCGGCCCAGTTTGCGGTGGGCGTAGCCGTGACGCATTTTCTTCTCTCCTGGGCGCGAGGCCCGAGCGGCGCGAAACTCGTAGGCGCCTGATTGTCACCAATCCTGGTCTTTCCCGACCGGGTCAGAGCGAAGCGCCGGGGCCCTCCACCGCGGTTGCGGCTTCAAAAGGCCCAGGCCGCCTTCCCTTTCCGAAGAGAGGAGAAGCGGCCCGGATTAAGCGCGGATGGCTTCGAGGTTCTTAGATTTGGTCTTCGAACTTCTTGGCCAGGTCTTCGATGTTCTCCGGCGGCCAGTTCGGCACGTCCATGCCGAGGTGCAGGCCCATGCCGGCGAGAACTTCCTTGATCTCGTTCAGCGACTTGCGGCCGAAGTTCGGGGTGCGGAGCATCTCGGCTTCGGTCTTCTGGATCAGGTCGCCGATGTAGACGATGTTGTCGTTCTTCAGGCAGTTGGCCGAACGGACCGACAGTTCCAGCTCGTCGACCTTCTTCAGCAGGGCCGGGTTGAACGGCAGTTCCGGCTTGGACTCGTCGGCCGACTTGGCCTTCGGTTCCTCGAAGGTGATGAAGATCTGCAGTTGGTCCTGCAGGATCCGGGCGGCGTAGGCCACGGCGTCCACCGGAGTGACGGCGCCGTTGGTTTCCACTTCCAGGACCAGCTTGTCGTAGTCCAGCGACTGGCCTTGACGGGTCGGCTCGACGCGATAGGCGACGCGCTTGACCGGCGAGTACAGGGCGTCGACGGCGATGAGGCCGATCGGCGCGTCTTCCGGACGGTTGCGGTCGGCCGGGACGTAGCCCTTGCCGTTGTTGACCGTGAACTCCATGCGCACCGAAGCGCCGTCGTCCAGCGTGCAGAGCACGTGGTCGGGGTTCAGGATTTCGATGTCGGCCGGGGTTTCGATCTGACCGGCGGTCACCGGGCCGGGGCCCGTGGCGCGCAGGGTCATGCGCTTCGGGCCTTCGGCATGCATCCGAACGGCCAGTTGCTTGATGTTCAGAACGATGTCGACGACGTCTTCACGGACGCCTTCGAGCGAGGAGAATTCGTGCACCACGCCATCGATTTGGATGGCGGTGACGGCGGCGCCTTGCAGCGACGAGAGGAGAACGCGACGCAGGGCGTTGCCGAGCGTCACACCGAAGCCGCGCTCGAGCGGCTCGGCGACGATACGGGCCTTGCGGGTCGCATCGGCGCCGGTTTCGATCTGCGGCTTCTCAGGACGGATCAGCTCGTTCCAGTTTCTTTCGATCACGTGGTCGGGTCCCTTGAACGCGGCTCGCCGGCCGCGTTTTGCGCAGCCGGCGAAGGAGAATTGTGGTCTAAAAAGTACTAGACGCGACGACGCTTGGGCGGACGGCAGCCGTTGTGCGGGATCGGCGTGACGTCGCGGATGGTCGTGATGGTCATGCCCGCGGCCTGAAGGGCGCGCAGAGCCGACTCACGGCCAGAACCCGGACCCGAAACGTTGACTTCCAGGGTCTTCACGCCGTGTTCCGCAGCCTTCTTGCCCGCGTCTTCGGCGGCCATCTGAGCGGCGTACGGGGTCGACTTGCGCGAGCCCTTGAAGCCCATCATGCCGGCGCTGGACCACGAGATCGTGTTGCCCTGGGCGTCGGTGATGGTGATCATGGTGTTGTTGAACGAGGCGTTCACATGCGCCACGCCCGAGGTGATGTTCTTACGTTCGCGACGTTTAACGCGACCCGGTTCCTTGGCCATCGTCAGGCTACCTTATTTCTTCTTGCCGGCGATCGGCTTGGCCGGACCCTTGCGGGTGCGAGCGTTCGTGTGGGTGCGCTGACCGCGGACCGGCAGGCCCTTGCGGTGACGCAGGCCGCGATAGCAGGCCAGGTCCATCAGACGCTTGATGTTCATCGAGTTCTCGCGGCGCAGATCGCCCTCGACGGTGTAGTCGCGGTCGATCGTTTCGCGGATCGCCAGGACCTCGGCGTCGGTCAGTTGATTGACCCGACGCGCATCCTCGATGCCCACCTTGGTGATGATCTCACGCGCGGACTTCTGGCCGATGCCGTGAATGTACTGAAGCGCGATCAGAACGCGCTTGTTCGTCGGGATGTTGACGCCTGCGATACGGGCCACGTCTAATGTTCTCCTAGTCACGCACTAAAGACGCGAACGGCGCGCCCGGCTCGATCCAGAAGACCAAGACCGGCGCGCACGGATCGCGCCCTTTCGCGGAAGCGCCCCGTTATAGGGATCGTTTCGCTTCCGTCAACAACTGAATCCACCGGACATCCAGTGAATTCGGGCTTTCTTAGACCGCTCCCGATAGAGCGGCGTCGATGGACGTGGCCACGGCTTCGACCGAACCCATCCCGTCCAGTTCCTTCAGCTTCCCCTGCCCTTGGTAATACGGCAGCAGCGGCGCGGTCTGGGCGTTGTAGGCGGCCAGGCGAGTCACGAAGACTTCCGGATTGTCGTCGGGCCGTCCCTGCTCTTCGAACCGCTTCTTGATCCGCTCGATCAGGGCCGGCTCGTCTACCTTGAGTCGGAGAACGACGTCGATCTTCTGTCCGCGGGCGGAGAGGATTTTGTCCAGCGCCTCGGCCTGGGCCACGGTGCGGGGGAACCCGTCGAAGATCGCGCCGCCGGCCGCCTCGGCCTCGGGCAAGCGTTCTTCGATCAGGGCGATGACGATCTCGTCGGTGACCAGCTCGCCGCGATCCAGCACGCCCTTGACGCGCTGGCCCAGCTCCGAGCCCGAGGCGATGGCGGCCCTCAGCATGTCGCCAGTCGAGAGCTGGACCATGCCCCGCTCAGTGACCAGGCGCTTGGCCTGAGTGCCCTTCCCCGCCGCCGGCGGACCGAACAGGATCAAGTTCATGAAAGCCCCTTCGCGCGTTGGCGGGTCTTCGCCCGCTCACCTTCCCGCCGCAGACCTAGATTGCGCCGGAAGAAAACGGAAGCCGGTTTCGTGACAAACCGGCTTCCGACGCTCTATCTCGCCGCCTAGCGGTTGCGACCGCCGCGCAGTTTCGACTTCTTGATCAGGCCCTCGTACTGGTGGGCCAGCAAGTGCGACTGGATCTGCGCCACGGTGTCCATCGTCACCGTGACGACGATCAGGATCGAGGTGCCGCCCAGGGCGAACTGGTTCGACTTGATCGCCATCATCGCCAGCTCCGGCGCGACGCAGACAGCGGTGATGTAGGCCGCGCCGATCACCGTCAGGCGGGTCAGCACATAGTCCAGGTACTCGGCGGTGCGCTTGCCCGGACGGATGCCCGGCAGGAAGCCGCCGTACTTGCGCAGGTTCTCGGCCGTCTCCTCGGGATTGAACACCACCGAGGTGTAGAAGAACGAGAAGAAGATGATCAGCAGGGCGTAGAACACCAGGAACGCCGGGTGGCCGTGCTGCAGGGCGCCGACCACGCCGGGCAGCCACGAGGCCCACGCCGGCAGGTTGGTGGTCTGGATGAACTGCATGGCCGTCGTCGGCAGCAGCAGAAGGCTGGAGGCGAAGATCGGCGGGATGACACCCGCGGTGTTGATCTTCAGCGGCATGAACGAGCTTTCGCCGCCGATCATCCGGTTGCCCTGCTGGCGCTTGGGATAGTGGACCAGCAGGCGGCGCTGCGAGCGCTCCATGAAGACGATGGCCAGGATGGCGGCGACGCAGCCGATCACGATCAGGAACAGCGGGGTGTAGTTGCCCGAGGTCTGGCCCTGGACCAGCATCTGGCCCAGCACGATCGGCAGGCGGGCCACGATGCCCGCGAAGATGATCAGCGAGACGCCGTTGCCGACGCCACGGCTGGTGATCTGCTCGCCCAGCCACATCAGGAACAGGGTCCCGCCGGTCAGCGCCACGACGGTGGAGACGACGAAGAACACCTGGCCCACGCCCTCGACGACGACGCCGGGCTGAGCCGCCAGGCCCATGGCGATCGAGGCCGACTGAACGACGGCCAGCACCACGGCCAGATAACGGGTGTACTGGTTCAGGGTCTTGCGACCCGCCTCCCCGCCTTCCTTCTTCAGCTTCTCCCACGGCGGATACACCGAACCCATCAGCTGCACGATGATCGAGGCGCTGATGTAGGGCATCACGTTCAGCGAGAAGATCGCCATCCGCGAGACGGCGCCGCCCGAGAACATGTTGAACATGCCCAGGATGCCCTCGGAGTTGCTGTTGAACAGCCGGGCGAAGGCGTTGACGTCGATGCCGGGGATCGGAACGTAGGAGCCCAGGCGATAGACGATCAGGGCGATGATCGTGAACCAGATGCGCTTGTGAAGATCGGTCGCCTTCTGGAACGACGCGAAATTCATGTTGGCTGCGAGTTGTTCGGCGGCCGAGGCCATTCAGATCCCCACGACTCAGGAGCTTGATAGCCGAAGCAGATATCGCTTCGGCGACGACCACGCTCTGAAATTAGGTTTCCCGGATCAGGCTGATCCGAGGAGAGCGCCACAAATAGGTGAGGCTCGCCGCGATGTCACGGCGAGCCTCGTAAAACAACTGTCATCCCGGCCGGACCCCGGCGAAAGCCGGAGGAAGAGCCGGGACCGCCAGAAACGCCGACGCTCGCGGCGGTCCCGGCTCGGCGCGCCGCGCGCTGGGCCGGGATGACAGTTTTTATGGATTAGGCTTCGGCTTCCGCCTTGGCCTTCTTGGTCACGGTGACCGAACCGCCGGCGGCCTCGACGGCCTTGATGGCGGCTTCGGTGGCCGAGTAGACGGTCAGCTTCAGGGCGGTCTTGATCTCGCCCTTGCCCAGCAGCTTCACGCCGTCCAGTTCGCGACGGATGACGCCGGCGGCGACCAGTTCAGCGGCGCCCAGCTCGGCGCCCTTCTTGAACTTGCCAGCGGCGACGGCCTGTTCCAGGCGCCACAGGTTCACTTCGGCGAACTCGAGGCGGAAGGGGTTGTTGAAGCCGCGCTTCGGCATACGCATGTGCAGCGGCATTTGACCGCCTTCGAAGCCGTTGATGGCGACGCCCGAGCGCGCCTTCTGGCCCTTCACACCGCGACCGGCGGTCTTGCCCTTGCCCGAACCCGGGCCGCGGCCGACGCGCATGCGGTTCTTGGTCGAGCCTTCCTGCGGGGCCAGTTCGTTCAGCTTGGTCATATGTGCCTCTCCTTGGAGATCTGCGCCCAACCAGCGGCTGGACTCGGCTTTTGAAAACAGAGCGCGCTTAAAACCCTAAATCGACTCAAAAATCAAATAAGGATTTCAAACGAAAACCACCCCGGATCGCTCCGGGGTGGCGTATCTCGCGTCGGGTAAGAGACTTACTCGACGATTTCCAGCAGGTGCTGGACCTTGCGGATCATGCCGCGGACCGACGGGGTGTCTTCCAGCGTGGACACGCGGCCCAGCTTGTTCAGACCCAGACCGGCGAGCGTCGCGCGCTGGTCCTTTTCACGACGGATCGGGCTGCCGGTTTGGCGCACCGTGACTTGCTTAGCTTCAGCCATGACTTAGCCCTCGATGGCTTCCGGCGCCGAAGCGCCGTCGGCGCGACGGCCGAGGATGTCGCCAACCTTCTTGCCGCGCTTGGCGGCGATCTGGCGGGGCGACGACTGCACCTTCAGGGCTTCGAACGTGGCGCGCACCATGTTGTACGGGTTCGAGGAACCCGTCGACTTGGCCACGACGTCCTGGACGCCCAGGGTTTCGAGAACCGCGCGCATCGGACCGCCGGCGATGACGCCGGTGCCGGGAGGCGCCGCCCGCATCATCACCTTGCCGGCGCCCCAACGGCCAGCGCCGTCGTGGTGCAGGGTGCGGGATTCGCGCAGCGGAACGCGGATCATCGTCTTCTTGGCTTCTTCGGTCGCCTTGCGGATGGCTTCCGGCACTTCACGCGCCTTGCCATGACCGAAGCCGACGCGGCCCTTTTGGTCGCCAACGACCATCAGAGCGGCGAAGCTGAAGCGACGACCACCCTTCACGGTGGCGGCGACGCGGTTGATGTGGACGAGCTTTTCGACGATGTCGCTGTCGACCCGCTCCTCGGGGGCGTTGCGGTCGCGACGGTCCCGGCGTTGACCGCCTTCACCGCGCTGTTGTTCACCACGAGCCATTTTCGTTCCCTTAGAAGTTCAGGCCGGCTTCGCGCGCGGCGTCGGCCAGGGCTTTCACCCGGCCGTGGAAGATGTAACCGCCACGATCGAAGACGACGTCCTTGACGCCCTTTTCGATGGCGCGCTCGGCGACGAGCTTGCCAACCGCGGCAGCGGCATCCTTGTCCGCGCCCTTGCCTTCGGCTTCCAGGGTGGAGGCCGACGCCAGGGTCACGCCGCGTTCATCATCGATGACCTGGGCGTAGATGTTCTTGGACGAACGGAAGACCGACAGGCGCGGACGACCGTTGGCCAGGCTCTTGAGGCGGGTGCGAACGCGCTGAGCGCGCTTGGCCGCCGATTCACGAGGAGAGAGCGCCATGGCTTACTTCTTCTTGCCTTCCTTGCGGCGAACGGTCTCGCCAGCATAACGCACGCCCTTGCCCTTGTAGGGCTCCGGCGGACGAATGCGGCGGATCTTCGCGGCAATCTCACCAACCGCCTGCTTGTCGATGCCGGCGATCTTGATTTCGGTTTGCTTCGGAGTGGCGAACGTGATGCCGGCCGGGGCCGCAACGTCCACATCGTGGCTGAAACCGAGTTGGAGGCTCAGGGCCGTGCCCTTCATGGCCGCGCGATAACCGACGCCGACCAGTTCGAGGTTTTCCTCGAAGCCGGTGGTCACACCGTGCACCATGTTGGCCACCAGCGTGCGGGACAGACCCCACATGCCCTTGGCGCGCTTCGTGTCGACGCGAGGCGTCAGCGAGAGTTCATTGCCCTCTTGCTTCAGCTCGATCTCGTCGGCGATCGTCCACGACAGCTGACCCTTGGGGCCCTTCACCGTGACCGTCTGACCCGAGAGCGTCAGGGTGACGCCCGAGGGGATTGCGACGGCTTTCTTACCGATACGTGACATGCTCTTTCCCTCCCGCGCCTAGTAGACGCGGCAGAGGACTTCGCCGCCGACATTAGCGTCGCGTGCGGCGGTGTCCGACATGACGCCCTTCGGCGTCGAAAGGATCGAGATGCCCAGGCCGTTCTTGATCGGCTTCAGGTCCTTGATCGACGAATAGACGCGACGGCCAGGCTTGGACACGCGGCTGATCTCGGCGATCACGGGCTCACCGTCGAAGTACTTGAGCTCGATCTCGAATTCGGGGAACGCACCGGGCTTCTCGATCAGCGAGTAGCCGCGGATGTAGCCTTCGTCGGCCAGCACGTCGAGGACGCGGGCGCGCAGCTTGGAAGCCGGCGTCGACACCTTCGAGCGCTTGCGCGTGGCGGCGTTCTTGATGCGAGCGATCATATCGCTCAGGGGATCGTTCATCGACATCTGATCGTCCTTACCAGCTCGACTTGACGAGGCCGGGGATCTGGCCCTGCGAACCCAGTTCGCGGAGCGCGATACGGCTCATCTTCAGCTTGCGGTAATAAGCGCGCGGACGGCCCGTGACCTCG
Organism: Caulobacter sp.; assembly: GCF_035254145.1. Classification (GTDB taxonomy): domain Bacteria; phylum Pseudomonadota; class Alphaproteobacteria; order Caulobacterales; family Caulobacteraceae; genus Caulobacter. The sequence continues at coordinate 22,402 of NZ_DATFAV010000015.1, forward strand.
CAGCGGTTGCGGATGCGAACCGGCGAGCTGCTACGGGGCAGCTTGGCGAGCTTGAGGCGAGCCTCGAAGCGTTCTTCGAGCGGCAGGCTTTCGTCGTTGGCGGTCGCCTTCAGCGCGGCGCGCTTGCTGGCGAGTTGCTTGACGAGGGCCTTGACGGCTTCGTTGCGGTTGACGGCGCTTTTCTTGGCCATGGTTTGTTTTCCCTTCCCGCTCTCTTAGTTGACGAACGGGAACTGGAATTCCTTCAGGAGAGCCTTGGCTTCCTGGTCGGACTTCGCAGTGGTGCAGACGATGATGTCCATGCCCCAGATCTGTTCGATCTGGTCATAGTTGATTTCCGGGAACACCAGGTGCTCCTTCAGGCCCATGGCGTAGTTGCCACGGCCGTCGAAGCTCTTGCCGTTCAGGCCGCGGAAGTCCTTCACGCGCGGCAGCGCGATCGTGACCAGGCGGTCGAGGAATTCGTACATCCGGTCCTTGCGAAGGGTGACCTTCGCGCCGACCACCATGCCTTCGCGCAGCTTGAAGCCGGCGATCGACTTGCGGGCCTTGGTGGCGACAGGCTTTTGGCCGGCGATCGCCTGCAGGTCCTTCAGAGCGGTCTGGGCCTTCTTGGAGTCGGCCACGGCCTCGCCGATACCCATGTTCAGGACGATCTTGTCCAGCTTGGGGATCTGCATCTCGTTGGTGTAACCGAACTGCTCCTTCATCGCGGCGCGGATGCGGTCGCGATAAACGGTCTTCAGCCGGGGCTCGTAAGCTTGATCAGCCATTGATCACCTCGCCGGTCGTCTTGGCGACGCGCACCTTCTTGTCGCCTTCGATCTTGAAGCCGACGCGGGTGGGCTTGCCCTTGGAGTCCACGACGGCGACGTTCGAGACGTGCAGCGCGGCTTCCTTTTGCTTGATGCCGCCTTGCGGGTCGGCTTGGGTGGCCTTGGTGTGACGCGAAACCATGTTCACGCCTTCCACGACAACCCGGTTGTCCTTGGGCAGGACCTGCAGGACGGAGCCTTGCTTGCCCTTGTCCTTGCCCGCCAGAACGACGACGCGGTCGCCCTTCTTGATCTTAGCGGCCATTACAGCACCTCCGGAGCGAGGGAGATGATCTTCATGTGGTTCTTGGCGCGCAGTTCACGAGGAACCGGGCCAAAAATCCGCGTGCCGACCGGCTCGCTCTGCTTGTTCACGATCACCGCGGCGTTCTTGTCGAAGCGGATGACCGAGCCATCCTTGCGCTTCAGGTTCTGGTTCACGCGAACGACGACGGCGCGGAGCACGTCACCCTTCTTCACGCGACCGCGCGGGATGGCTTCCTTCACGGAGACGACGATAACGTCGCCGACGCTGGCGTAGCGACGGCCTGCGCCGCCCAACACCTTGATGCACATGACCCGGCGAGCGCCAGAGTTATCGGCGACTTCCAGGTTAGTTTGCATCTGGATCATGGTCTAAACCTTCCAGATTAAGCCGAAGCCTTGGGAAGTGCTTCCCAGGTCTTCAGCTTGGACTTCGGAGCGCACTCGATGATGCGGATAGCTTCACCGGCCTTGTACGCGTTGGCTTCGTCGTGCGCGTGGTACTTTTTGGACTGACGCACGATCTTCTTCAGAACCGGGTGAACGATGGTCCGTTCGACCTTCACCACCACGGTCTTGTCGCCCTTATCGGAGACGACCACCCCTTCGAGGATACGCTTGGGCATATCGTTCTCCTTAAGCCACGGCCTTGGCGCGCAGCACGGTCTTGATCCGCGCGATATCCTTGCGGATCTCGTTGACGCGGTGGGTCTTCTCGACCTGGCCCGTCGCGGCCTGGAAGCGCAGGTTGAACTGCTCCTTCTTCAGGCTGATCAGGGTGTCGGCCAGCTGGTCGGGGGTCAGGCCCCGGATGTCAGCAATCTTCATGATCATGCCTCCACGGCCACGCCCGCGTCGAGGCGGGTGACAACACGGGTGCGGATCGGCAGCTTGGCGGCGCCCAGGCGGAGAGCTTCACGCGCGATATCGTCCGGCACGCCGTCGATCTCGAACATGATGCGGCCCGGAGCCACGCGAGCGGCCCAGTAATCCACGGCGCCCTTACCCTTACCCATCCGGACTTCGGCCGGCTTGCCGGTGACCGGCACGTCGGGGAAGATGCGGATCCAGACGCGGCCTTGACGCTTCATCTGGCGGGTGATGGCGCGACGGGCGGCTTCGATCTGACGGGCCGTGATGCGCTCCGGCTCGACGGCCTTCAGGCCGTACGAACCGAAGTTCAGCAGGGTGCCGCCCTTCGAAGTGCCGTGGATGCGGCCCTTGAACTGCTTGCGGAATTTGGTCTTTTTCGGAGACAGCATGGCGATCTAATCCTTAGGCGCGATCGCGACGGTCACGACGGTCGCCCCGGTCGGGACGATCACCGCGCTCACGTCCGCCGCCTTCGCCGGCGGGGCCGGACTCGGTGGCCAGACGCTTGTCGAGCGCCATCGGATCATGCTCCAGCACCTCGCCTTTGAAGATCCAGGTCTTCACGCCGATGATGCCGTAGGTGGTCTTGGCTTCGGCGAAACCGAAGTCAATGTCGGCGCGCAGGGTGTGCAGCGGCACGCGACCTTCGCGATACCACTCCATGCGAGCGATTTCAGCGCCGCCGAGGCGACCCGAGACGTTGATCCGGATGCCCTTGGCGCCGAGGCGCACGGCCGACTGGATCGAACGCTTCATGGCGCGACGGAAAGCGATACGGCGTTCCAGCTGCTGAGCGATCGACTCGGCCACCAGCTGAGCGTCGGTCTCCGGCTTGCGGATCTCGACGATGTTCAGGTGAACCTCGCCCTCGGTCTTGATCGACAGGTCCTTGCGGAGCTTGTCGATGTCAGCACCCTTCTTGCCGATGATGACGCCCGGACGGGCGGCATAGATCGTGATGCGGCACTTCTTGTGCGGACGCTCGATGATGATGCGCGAGACACCGGCTTGGTACAGGCGCTTCTTCAGGGCGGCCCGGACCGCGAGGTCCTGGTGCAGCAGCTTGCCGTACTGGGCGCCGTCGGCGAACCAACGGCTGTCCCAGGTGCGGTTGACGCCGAGCCGCAGCCCGACCGGATTGACTTTCTGACCCATTAGGCGGCCTCACCCAGTTCGCGGACCACGATCGTGATCTCGGAGAACGGCTTCTCGACGCGCGTCGCGCGACCGCGGGCGCGGGGCGAGAAACGCTTCATGATCAGGTTCTTGCCCACATAGGCCTCGGCGACGACCAGGGAGTCGATGTCGAGGTTGTGGTTGTTCTCGGCGTTGGAGATCGCCGAGTACAGCGCCTTGCGGACGTCCTGGGCGATGCGCTTGTGGCTGAACTCGAGCTCGTTGAGAGCGCGCTGGACGTTCAGGCCACGGATGGACTGAGCGACCAGGTTCAGCTTGCGCGGGCTGGTGCGCAGAGTGCGCACCTTGCACATCGCTTCGGCGGCCGGCAGGCGGCGTTCTTGCTTCTGCTTGGCCATGATTACTTCCTCTTGGCCTTCTTGTCGGCGGCGTGGCCCGGGAAGTTACGCGTGGGAGCGAACTCGCCGAACTTCATGCCGACCATGTCTTCCGACACGGAGACCGGGACGTGCTTGTGGCCGTTGTGGACGCCGAAGGTCAGGCCGACGAATTGCGGCATGATCGTCGAGCGACGCGACCAGGTCTTGATGACGTCCTTGCGGCCCGACGACAGAGCGGCGTCGGCCTTCTTCAGGAGGTACCCGTCGACAAACGGGCCTTTCCAGACTGAGCGGGTCATGGCTTAGCGGCCCTTCTTCGCTTTGTGGCGCGAACGGATGATGAACTTGTCCGTGGCCTTGTTGACGCGGGTCTTGGCGCCCTTGGTCGGCTTACCAGCCGGGGTCACCGGGTGACGACCGCCCGAAGTCCGGCCTTCACCACCACCGTGGGGGTGGTCGACCGGGTTCATGGCGACACCGCGGACGTGCGGGCGACGGCCCATGTGACGAGAACGACCGGCCTTGCCGAGGTTCTGGTTCATGTGGTCGGGGTTCGACACGGCGCCGACGGTGGCCATGCACGAGTCGAGCACCATGCGCAGCTCGCCCGAGTTCAGGCGGATCTGGGCGTAGCCGGCGTCACGACCGACCAGCTGGGCGTAGGCGCCAGCCGAACGGGCGATCTGACCACCCTTGGCGGGCTTCAGCTCGATGTTGTGGATGATCGTGCCGATCGGCAGCGTGCGCAGCGGCGAGGCGTTGCCCGGCTTCACGTCGACCTTCTCGCCGGTGACGACTTCGTCGCCGGCCTTCAGGCGTTGCGGGGCCAGGATGTAGGCCAGCTCGCCGTCGGCCTGATACTTGATCAGGGCGATGAAGGCGGTGCGGTTGGGGTCGTACTCGAGACGAACGACCGTGGCCACGCCTTGCTTGCGACGCTTGAAGTCGACCAGACGGTACAGGCGCTTGGCGCCGCCGCCGCGGAAACGGACCGCGATACGGCCATTGCCGCCGCGACCGCCCGACTTGGTCAGGCCTTCAACGAGCTTCTTCTCGGGCTTGCCCTTGTGAAGTTCGCTGCGGTCGATCAGCACCAGGCCGCGCTGGCCGGGGCTGGTCGGGTTAAATTGCTTCAAGGCCATGACTTAGAGCCCCGTCGTGATGTCGATCGACTGGCCTTCGGCCAGCGTCACGATCGCTTTTTTGACGTCGTTGCGACGACCCACGATGCCGCGGAAGCGCTTGGTCTTGCCCTTGGTCACGATGGTGTTGACCTTGGTCACCTTGACCTTGAACAGCTCTTCGACGGCGGCGGCGATTTCATCCTTGGTCGCGTCGTTGGCCACCTTGAAGACAACCTTGTTCTGCTCGCTGAGCAGGGTCGTCTTTTCGGTGATCACCGGCGACAGGATCGTATCGTAGTGGCGAGCGGTGGCGGCCATTAGGCGGCTTCCTTCTCAGCGAAACGGGCCGAGATCGCTTCGACCGCGTCCTTGGTCAGGACGAGGGTTTGGCGACGCAGCACGTCGTAGACGTTCAGGCCGGCGTTCGGCAGGACATCCACGTTCGGGATGTTGCGGGCGGCGAGCTTGAAGTTCGCGTCCACTTCCGGACCGGCGATGACCAGGGCGTTCTTCAGACCGATCTTGTCGAAGTTGGCGCGCAGGGCGGCCGTCTTCGCTTCGGTCAGAACGGCGCTGTCCAGAACGACCAGCGCGCCCGACTTGGCCTTCGACGACAGGGCGTGGCGCAGAGCCAGGGCCCGGATCTTCTTCGGCAGGTCGAAAGCGTGGCTACGGACGACAGGGCCGTGGGCCTTGGCGCCGCCGACGAACTGGGCCGCACGGCGCGAACCGTGACGGGCGCCGCCGGTGCCCTTCTGCTTGTACATCTTCTTGCTCGTACGAGAGACCTCGTTACGAACTTGAATCTTGTGGTTGCCCGAGCGGCGCTTGGCCAGCTGCCAGGTCACGACGCGCTGCAGGATGTCGCCGCGGATGTCGTCGATGCCGAAGATGGCGTCGTCGAGGTCCACGGAACCGGCCTTGCCGCCGTCAAGCTTGATGACGTCGAGTTTCATTAGCCTTCGCCCTCTTCGGTCGTAGCCGCGGGGGCCTCTTCAGCGGGGGTTTCAGCAGCCGCGGCGGCCGGAGCCTCGCCAGCCTTGCGGAAAGCGCCCGGACGCGGGAGGTCGGCCGGAGCGGCCTTCTTCACGGCGTCGCGGATCTTCACGTAGCTGCCTTCGTGGCCCGGGACGGCGCCCTTGACCAGGATCAGACCGCGCTCGACGTCAACCTTCCAAACGGTGACGTTCAGCGTGGTGACGGTTTCCTGACCGAGGTGACCCGCCATCTTCTTGCCCGGGAACGTACGACCCGGATCCTGGCGGTTACCGGTCGAACCGTGCGAGCGGTGCGAGACCGAAACACCGTGGGTGGCGCGCAGACCACCGAAGTTCCAGCGCTTCATGGCGCCGGCGAAACCCTTACCGACGGTCACGCCTTGGATGTCGACCTTCTGGCCGGCGACGAAGTGGTCGGCCGTGAACTCGGCGCCAACTTCGATCAGGGCGTTCTCTTCGACGCGGAACTCGGCGACGACGCGCTTCGGCTCAACGGCCGCCTTCGCGAAGTGGCCGCGCAGGGCCTTCGAGGTGTTCTTGGCTTTCTTCGGACCGGCGCCGAGTTGCAGGGCGGTGTAGCCGTCCTTCTCAACGGTGCGCTGAGCCGTGACCTGGCAACCGTCGAGCGACAGGACGGTGACCGGCACGTGCTGGCCAGCGTCGTCGAAGAAGCGGGTCATGCCGAGCTTCTTGGCGATCAGGCCGGTGCGTTGGGTGGGGAGAGTCATAAGAAAGGCCCTCCTTACAGCTTGATTTCGACGTCAACGCCGGCCGACAGGTCGAGCTTCATCAGCGCGTCCACGGTCTGCGGAGTCGGGTCAACGATGTCGAGAACGCGCTTGTGCGTACGGATCTCGAACTGCTCGCGCGACTTCTTGTCGACGTGCGGCGAACGGTTGACGGTGAATTTCTCGATAAGCGTGGGCAGGGGGATGGGGCCCCGCACCGTCGCGCCCGTGCGCTTGGCCGTATTGACGATCTCGCGCGTGGAATGATCCAACACGCGGTGATCGAAGGCCTTGAGCCGGATGCGGATGTTCTGACGATCCATATCGCTCGGTTTCCTAGTGGGCTGCGCCCGCGTCTCGAACCATTTCAAAGACCAACTCGAACTCCCGAGAGAGCTCGTACGCAGCGTCCGCAAAACAAAATACCCCTGCGGTCTCCCGCCGGGGTGGTTGTCCAGATATTGCGCCCCTTCTCGGAAGAAGGTTGGCGGCGCTATGTCCGGGCGTCTCGCGAACCGCGTTTGAGCCCTAAAGCTCACAGCCGGTCCAACAGAGGCGCGCTTGTACGTTCCGGAATCGGTTTCGTCAAGCGCTCTGTCCGGTTCGTCTCGTCCTTGCGGGACTCGAGTCGTCGGGCGGGTTCTGAATAGGCGCCCTCCCCGTTGGACGCAAGGCCCTCGGAAACATAACGCCGGTCTGCTTTTAACGACTTTCACCCGAAGGATAGCAAGAACGTGCGCCCGCTCGCGCGTAGGTGAAATCCTCGCCTCCGCAAGTGTCACAAAAATGCATTATTCGACCCACAAGCGCCGCCATTGGCCTTGAGCGCTTCCCCGAACCTCCATAGATGCCGCCCCTCCCCGGCGGACTGGGTGGCGGCTCCCCCCAACAACGACCGCCCAGCCAGCCGGAGGAGCCACTCGTGTGTAAGGGGATAGACCCAATGAATACCAAGCTCTTCGCCACCGCCGCCCTGATCGCCGCCGCCGTCTCGGCCCCGGCCTTCGCCCAGAACGTCGGTTCGATCGGCGCCGCCGTGAACTACACGGACGTCAACACCCAGTTCGGCGGCGCCCACGGCTCGTCGGCCGTGATCGACGGTTCGGTCGCCATTCCGCTCAAGGGCGCCTGGACCGTGACCGCCAACGGCGACGTCTCGATCTCGGACAACGACCTGTCGGACGACACCATCGCCTCGGGCGCCGCCCACCTGACCACCAAGATCGGCGACAGCTGGCGCGTCGGCGGCTTCACCGCCCTCTCCCGCCCGGCCAACGACACCCTCTGGGCCGTCGGCGGCGAGGCTCACAAGTACCTGTCGAACGTCACCCTGTCGGGCGTGGCGGCCTACGGCCAGTCGAACGACCTGGACGCGGATCTCTACACCGTGCGCGGTGACGTCCGTTACTTCGTCTCGGACAACTTCCGCCTGGACGCCGGCGCGGCCTGGTCGCGCATCGACACCAACGTCAACGCCGACCTGTGGGACGTGAATGTCGGCGGTGAGTACAAGTTCACGGGCACCGGCTGGAGCACGTTCGCCAAGTACACCCACAGCGAGTCGGACGACCTGGCCGACCTGAACGCCGACGCCGTGAAGATCGGTCTGCGCTACACCTTCGGCGGCAGCCTGAAGGATCGTGACCGCGCCGGCGCCGACCTGATCTCGGCCGGCGACCTGTTCGGCTTCGGCGTCCGCTAAGCCGG
>NZ_DATFAV010000016.1:0-12294 GCF_035254145.1 Caulobacter sp.
CAGGAAGTCCATAGCCCAGACGTCGTTGGGCCGGGAGGCCGGTTGACGGTCCTCACGCAGCTTGGCTTTGACCTTGCGCTTGGGTGTCTTGTTGCGCCGCCGCCGCCTCCGTCGTGGTTGTCCTGGGTCTGCCCTGCGCGCTTTACGTCTCGGCTTCGCCTCGGCGCCTTTCGAATGTCCTTAAGGGAGAATTTGAGCCGGCCAGGCCCCTAAATAACTTCCCTATTCGTTACCGTTATCCTACAAGCTCAACACCTCCTCCCCGAGGGCACCGCAGTCGCCGCCCCGCCGCTCCGCGGCGTGAGCGGCGACTGCGGCGCAGCGACTCGGCGCGCCCTGACACGCGCCATGATCTTCACGAGCACGGACGGATCATGACCACCGCTTCGCCCGCCAATCGATTTTCCGCGGTCGGCCCTGAAGCTCGACCGCCCGCAAACGCCCTAACCGCCATTCCAGGAGCATAAGATGGTCAACAAGCATGAGATCGAAGGCCAGTGGAAGATCATCTCGGGCCGCATTCACCAACTCTGGTCGGAGGCTTTCAATAGCAAGGAAGGCGCGATCAAGGGCGAGCTCACCGAAATCGCCGGCCTCCTGCAGCGCGAGTTCGGCCTGACGCTCGACGAGGCGAAAAAACAACTCGACCGTTGGCGCGCGGACGCTCAGCCCAAGGCCTTGATCGAAGCGCAGTGGCTGCGCTTCAACGATGTCCTGCAGGATCGCTGGACCGACCTTCGCGTCCGCTTGCAAGACGGCCGCGCCAAGGCGGAAGATTTGCGCGAGGTGGTCGAGGCGAACACCGGGGATCTGATCACCGATTTGCAGGCGCGCTACCAAATCAGCAAGGAAGAGGCCGCCGCTCAAGTCCAGGCGTGGCTCGACGAAGCACGCCGCTGGATCGAAGCCAACCGCCCCTCAAAGTCCTGACCCCGATCTGTGCTTCTCTCATCCAGACAGGAAAACCCAGTGCCTCGCTTTGGCTTAATCAGCGCTCGCCTTTCGCTGGGCGCGCTCGCTCTCCTCGCCATCACTAGCGGAGCGGCGCGGGCCCAGCCCCCCTCACCGGCCGATCTTGCCGCGCGCCGGTCGCTCTGCGCCCAGTCGGTGAGCTTGTCAGGCCTGGAAAGCGACATGGACAAGCAGATCAACCAAGCGGTCGAGGAAACCTATGATCGGCTCATCGCCGTGTCGCCTCCGGGCGACGCGGCGGTGACGGCCTATCGGGACGCCCTGTCGGGCGCTCTCCTGGCCGCCAAGGCTCCGGTCATCGGCAAGCTGGTCGAAGCCTGCGCCCTGACCTTCACCAAGGTCGAACTGGAAGATATCAATCGCTTTTATGTCAGCTCGTCGGGCAAGGCGTGGCTCGAAAAAGGCCGGGTGATCATGCTGCCGGTGCTCGAAAAGGCGGTGGACGACGTGGCCCCGCAAGTCGCCGCCGATGTGGAGCGGCGGTTTTGCGCCAAGATCGATTGCACGCCGGCCAAGGCATCGCCGCCATCGCCTCGAAAAGATCGAACACTCTAGCGGCAGGCTGCAAGGGACCATCCGCGCGATCGGAGCTCGATCCCCGATCGCGGGGGATACTCAAGGAGATCAATCATGACGCCCATCCAAGGCCGGTTCGCCGGCAAGACCGTCATTGTCACGGGCGCGGGAGCTGGGATCGGCTGGGCCACCGCCTCCCGGCTTTTGGAGGAAGGGGCGCGCGTCATCGCCAGCGACGTGGCCGAAGGCCGGCTGGCGGCTTTGACGGCCGCCACGTCCTCAAGCGCGCTCGTGACGATCGCCGGAGACATCTCCCGTGAAGAAACCGTGCAGCGCGTCCTCGCCGCGTGCGAGGCGCGCGTTGATGGGCTGGCCAATGTCGCGGGCGTCATGGACGGCTTCCTGCCCGCGGCGGAAGTCGATGACGCGACCTGGGAGCGGGTTTTCGCCGTCAATGTCACGGCCGTCATGCGACTGACCCGAGCCGCCCTTCCGGTGATGCTCGTCGCCGGTGGCGGCGCCATCGTCAATGTCGCCTCCGAGGCCTCGCTCCGCGGCTCGGCGGCGGGCGTGGCCTACACCGCGTCCAAACATGCCCTGGTAGGGTTCACCAAGAGCACCGCCTTCATGTACGGGCCCAAGGGGGTGAGGGTAAACGCTATCGCGCCGGGGCCCGTGCGGACCTCGATCAACGGCGCCAGTCGGTCTGACCATGGATGGTCGCGGATCGCTCCGCTTCTGGAGGCCCAAGCGCCGCCCGTGGCGGAGCCAGCCTCGCTGGCCGCCAATATTCTCTGGCTGTTGAGCGACGAGGCCGAAAACATCAATGGCGTCGTCCTGCCTTCGGACGGGGGCTGGGCGGCCGGCTAGACTCTTCGCCATAAGGCAAATTGCTATGTCAGCGCGCGTTCTGCCCCCTGGCCGACGGCGGCGCTTGCGGGCCGTCTGGCCAAGCCGAGCTCACGCCGCGCCCTATGGGACAGGCCGGCTCCCGACTTCGACGGCCAAGGTGTCGCTGATCGGATGACCGTCGTTGGAGATCAGGACGGCGATCCAGCGCAGGCTCTCGAACTGCGCCAACTGCAGCATCAGAGCCAAGGTCAGCGGAATGGCCAGGAAGGCGCCTGGAATGCCCCAAAGAACGCTCCACACCCCGACAGTCAAGAGTCCGATGGTCGGGTCGATATTCTGGCTGGCGGCCTGCATCTTGGGCAGGACGAGATTGCCGACCAGGAATGAGACAGCCTGTATCCCCAAGAAGATGGCGAGCGCCGGCCACACTGTGGGAAACTGCAGCAATGCGAATAGGGCTGGCGCGAGGCTGCCGACGCCAACGCCCAGCACCGGTATGTAGGAGAGCATAAAGAGCGCCAAGGTCCAGAATAGCGCATTGTCCAGGCCCGCCAGCGCCATGATCGCCCCCGAGGCGGCGGCGATCATCAGGCCGGTTACCGTCTGGATCCAGACATAGGTCTCGACACCCTTTACCGTTCGTTCCAACACCGAGGGCATTCCCGTTGGGCGTCGGAAGCTGGCGATGATCTGCATCTTGTTTCGGATCAGATGTCGTGAGGTGAGGATAAAGATCAGGAACAGGACCGTCAGCAGCATCCCCGAAACCGCGCCTTGCAGGCTGCTCAGGACCCTGGCGGCGAGGGAGGGCAGATCCAGGCCGGACGCCAGGCTCGTCAAGCTCACCCCCTCCAGCTTCACCAACTGGCCGGCCCGCTCGAACAGGGCGTTGAGACGAACCGCCAACTGCGGCAGTTGACCGGCCAACTCGGCCGCGCCGCTGACAACGACGACGACGCCGACCATGAGCAAGCCGGCGACGACCGCGCTGGCCAGCACCATGACCGTCAACCGGCCGGCCGAGGGCCAGGCGTGAACGATCACCCTGACCAGGGCGTTTATCAGGACCGCCAACACGAAAGCCATGGCCAGCGGCCACAACAAGGCTCTGAAGACATAGAGCAGCGCCAGGGCCGCCGCTACGCCGGTGACATTGAGGGCGACCGGCAAGGGGGCGACTTTCATGCGTGCTCCAAACGGTAAGGCGGCCGGTCAATGCGTGTGCTCGGCCGACGACGCTGGTGATATCCCTCGCTCATTAAGGGATAATCAGGAGGGCGTCGGAACCTAAATAACTTCCCTAACCATTACCGTTACCTTACAGGTACGGGAGCGACGTCAGCTAGAAAGTTGAGGGAGCCGCCGGGTCGCCCTCAACGGCTGCAAGGATGGGCGCGCGCCGCTCGCGGTCGCGCTCCAAGGTTAACCGATAGGAGTTTGGCCATGACCGCCGCCCTCGCCCCCCTGCCGCCCCCAGACCCCCTCGACGGTATCGCCGAGATGCTCGACCGGGCCGCCACGGCGACCCTGGCCCAAACGTTCCACGGCCTTTCGCCAGCGACGATGATGCAGTCCTTCTCGGATTGGGCGATGCATCTGGCGCTAGCGCCGGGCAAGCAGATGCAACTGGCGGCCAAGGCTGGGCGCAAGTACGCGCGCCTCGGCGACTATGCGCTGCGGTCCGCAAGCGAACCGACCGCCACGCCCGCGATCGACCCCCTGCCCCAGGATCATCGGTTCGACGATCCCGCCTGGAAGCAGGCTCCGTTCAACCTCCTGGCTCAGGGCTTTCTGCTAAACCAGCAATGGTGGCATGCCGCGACCACCGGCGTGGCGGGCGTCAGCCGCCACCATCAGGACGTCGTCCAGTTCACGACCCGGCAAATCCTGGATGTCTTCGCCCCGACCAACAGCCCCCTCACCAATCCCGTACTGCAGAAGCGGATCATCGAGTCTGGAGGCCAATGCCTGATCGAAGGCGGCAAGCACCTGCTCGAAGACATGCAGCGGATGGTTCGGGGTGAGCCTCCTGTAGGGACCGAAGCCTTCGGCGTCGGCGAGGTGCTGGCGACGACGCCCGGCAAGGTCGTCTATCGCAACGACCTGATCGAACTGATCCAATACGAGCCCAGCACCAAGCTGGTGAGGCCCCAGCCGGTGCTGATCACTCCGGCCTGGATCATGAAGTACTACATCCTCGACCTGCGGCCGGAGAACTCGCTGGTCCGCTGGCTTGTGGGCCAAGGCTATACGGTGTTCATGATCTCCTGGCGCAATCCCGGAAGCGAGGATCGTAACCTCGACATGGAGGCCTATCGCCGCCTGGGACCGATGGCGGCGCTCGACGCCGTCTGCGCCATCACCGGGGCGAGCGCCGTTCACGGCGTCGGCTATTGCCTTGGCGGCACCCTGCTGTCGATCGCGGCCGCGGCGATGGCGCGCGACGGCGACGAGCGCTTGGCTAGCCTGACCCTGCTGGCCGCCCAGACCGAATTTAGCGAACCGGGCGAGCTTGGCCTGTTTATCGACGAGGCCCAGCTTAATCTGCTCGAGAACATGATGTGGAACCGGGGCTATCTGGACAGTTCGCAGATGGGCGGGGCCTTCCAGATCCTGCGCTCCAACGACCTGCTCTGGTCTCGGGTGCTCAACACCTATCTGATGGGCGAGCGCGAGCCGATGTCGGATCTGATGGCCTGGAACGCCGATGGCACGCGCATGCCTTACGCCATGCATAGCCAGTATCTGCGCCATCTATTCCTTGAGGATGATCTGGCCGAGGGCCACTACAAGGTCGATGGCCGAAGCATCTCGCTGTCGGCCTTGCGCGGGCCGATGTTCGTGGTTGGCACCGAGCGCGATCACGTCGCCCCCTGGCGGTCGGTCCACAAGATTCACGGGTTGTGCGGCGCCGAGATCTGCTTCGCGCTGACCAGCGGCGGACACAATGCCGGGATCGTCTCCGAGCCGGGCCACGCCCACCGTTCGTACCGGTTACTGACCCGCGAAGCCGGGGGACCAGCCCTTGATCCGGACGAATGGACCGCTCGGGCGCCGGTTCAGGAGGGTTCGTGGTGGACCGACTGGGGCGCGTGGCTGGATGAACATTCCAGCGCCCCGGTCTCGCCCCCGCCGATGGGCGCGGCGGACAAGGGCTATGCCCCGCTGGAAGACGCTCCAGGCCAGTACGTCCTGGAACACTGACCCATGAGCGCTCCGGATATGATCGAGAACCGCACCTTCGACGAGATCGCCGTCGGTGACACCGCCAGCGTCGTGAGAACCTTCGCCGAGCGGGACATCCAGTTGTTCGCCCTGATGTCCGGCGACGTCAATCCGGCCCATCTCGACCCCGCCTACGCCGCGACCGACATGTTCCACCGCGTGATTGCCCATGGACTGTGGGGCGGCGGCTTGATCTCGGCGGTGCTGGGCACCCAACTTCCCGGCCCCGGCGCGATCTATCTCAGCCAAAGCCTGAAGTTCGTGCATCCCGTGGGCCTGGGCGACACCATCACCGCGACGGTGACAGTGGTCGAAAAACTGGCGGAGCATCATCGCGTCAGGTTCGACTGCCGTTGCACCAATCAGAATGGCCAGGACGTCATCACTGGCCAGGCTGAGGTGGTCGCTCCGACGGAGAAGGTGCGCCGTCCCCGCGTCGTTCTGCCCGATGTCCAGCTTTCCGATCACGACGCCTATCGCCAATTGATGGCGCTGACGACGGGACACCATCCCGTGCCCACCGCCATCGCCCATCCCTGCAGCGCCGCGGCGATCACCGCCGCCGTCGAGGCTGCGGAGGCCGGACTCATCGCGCCGATCCTGGTGGGTCCGGAGGCCAAGATCCGATCGGCCGCCGAGGCCGCCGGCAAGGACATCGCGGCCTATCGCATCGTCGCGGCCCCGCACAGCCACGCGGCGGCGGCCCAGGCGGTGGCGCTGGTGCGCTCGGGCGAGGCCCAACTGCTGATGAAGGGGTCGCTGCACACCGATGAATTGATGGGCGCGGTCGTCCCGTCGGCGACCGGCCTGCGGACCGAGCGACGGATCAGCCATGCCTATGTGATGGACGTCCCAGGCCACCCGACGCTGCTGATCATCACCGACGCGGCGATCAACATCGAGCCCACCCTGGAGGACAAGGCCGATATCATCCGCAACGCGATCGACCTGGCCCATGTCATCGGCATCGAGCAGCCCAGGGTCGCGATCCTCTCGGCGGTGGAAACGGTGACCCCGACCATCCGCTCGACCCTGGATGCGGCGGCGCTGTGCAAGATGGCCGACCGGGGGCAGATCACCGGCGGCCTGCTGGACGGCCCGCTGGCCTTCGACAACGCCATCAGCGAGGCGGCGGCCAAGGAAAAGGGGATCGTCTCCCCGGTCGCCGGGCGGGCGGAAATCCTTGTCGTTCCCAACCTCGAGGCCGGCAACATGCTGGCCAAGCAACTGACCTTTCTGGGCGGCGCCGACGCGGCGGGGGTCGTGCTCGGCGCACGCGTGCCGATCATCCTCACCAGCCGCGCCGACAGCCTGCGCACACGTCTGGCCTCCTGCGCGGTCGCCGTGTTGATGGCTCGGGCCGCGACCAAGGCGGCGCCGGGCCTGACGGCGGGCGCCTGACATGAGCCGCGCCATCGTCAGCCTCAATGCCGGCTCGTCGAGCATCAAGTTCGCCCTGTTCGTCCTGGCGGGCGATGGCCCAAGCCGCGTGGCCTCCGGCAAGCTGGAGGGTATCGGCACGGCGCCCCATCTGGCAGCCCGCGATCTGAACGGCGACGTTCTGGTCGATCGCACCTGGGACGGTGGCGCGGATCTAGATCATGAGGCCCTGCTGCAGGATCTCTTCGCCTGGGCCGGCGCACACCTTGAAGGCCGCGAGATCGTCGGGCTGGGACACCGGGTCGTGCATGGCGGCGGACGGTTTACCGCTCCCGTGCGGGTCGATGATCAGGTCCTGACCGCACTGGAGGCCTTCTGCCCCCTGGCGCCGCTGCACCAGCCGCACAACCTGGCCGCCATCCGCGCCATCCAGACCCTGGCGCCGGAACTGCCGCAGGTGGCCTGCTTCGACACCGCCTTTCACCATCAGATGCCCGAGATCGCCACGCGGTTCGCCCTGCCCCGCGCGCTGCATGACAAAGGGGTGCGCCGCTACGGCTTCCACGGCCTGTCCTACGACTATATCGCCCGTACGCTTGGCCAGATCGATCCGGACCTTGCCCGCGGCCGGGTGATCATGGCCCATCTTGGCAATGGCGCCAGCCTGTGCGCGATGCACGACGGCAAAAGCCTGGACACCACGATGGGCTTCACCGCGCTGGATGGTCTGGTGATGGGCACACGCTGCGGCGCGGTCGACCCGGGCGTGGTGCTGCATCTGCTGTCGCAAGAAGGCATGAGCATCGCCGAGGTCGAACGGCTGCTCTACACCCAGAGTGGTCTGCTGGGCGTTTCGGGCGTTTCGAGCGACATGCGCACGCTTCACCAGAGCCAGGATCCGCGCGCCGCCGAAGCCATCGACCTCTTCGCCTGGCGCGTGGCGCGGGAAGTCGGCGGCCTGATCTCCTCGCTGGCCGGACTCGACGGCTTGGTGTTCACGGCCGGCATCGGCGAGAACGATCCGGCCATCCGCGCGCTGATCTGCCAGCGGCTGGCCTGGGCGGGGATCGTGATCGAGCCTGCCGCCAACCAAGCCAACGCCGCGCTGATCAGCACACCGGCCAGCAAGGTCGCCGTGCGGGTCATGGCAACCGACGAGGAACGCATGATCGCCCTCCAGACGATCAGCACCTTGGGTTTGAACGCGCAAGGCCGAGCGCCTTAGTCCTCCGATCTCGGCGGCTTGCATCGCCCGGGGTCTGGCTTAGCGATGTGGCCTTGAGCTGCGGCGACGGGAGGCCTGCTTGGCGCAAGGAGGAAATTCTAGATCGTGACGTCAATAGCAAAGAGGTGAAACGTGGCTAGACGAGAAGTGGTGCTCTGCGATCCTGTCCGGACCGCCATAGGAACCTATAACGGCAGCCTGAAGTCCGTCCCGGCCGCCGAGCTTGGCGCAACGGTTCTGCGCGAAACGCTCAAGCGGTCCAAGCTCGATCCCAACCGCCTGCAGAGCGTGGTCATGGGTAATGTCGTTCAGGCAGGCAACAGGATGAACCCTGCCCGTCAGGCCACCATACTTGGCGGCGCGCCGGTCGAGGTTCCCGCCATGACGGTCAACCGGGTTTGCGGATCGGGGGCCCAGGCGATCGTTTCCCTGGCGCAAGAGGTCTTGCTTGGCTTCGTCGAAGCGGGCGTCGCGGGCGGCATGGAGAACATGGACGCCGCCCCCTACCTGATGACGAGCGGCCGCTGGGGCTACCGAATGGGAGACGCCCAGATCTACGACGCTATGCTCCATGACGGACTCAACGACGCCTTTTCCAATCAGCATTCGGGGTGGCACACCGAGGATCTGGTCACGAAATATCAAATCAGCCGCGACGATCAGGACCGCTGGGCGGCGGGCTCGCAGCAGCGCTTTTCGCAGGCGCAGGCGGCGGGGAGATTCGATGCTGAGATTGTCGCCGTCGATATCAAGGGCAAAAAGGGGCCCGAGCCGTTTTCGCGCGACGAGCACAATCGTCCCGACACCACGCTTGAGAGCTTGGCCAGGCTAAGGCCCGCCTTCCGGACGGATGGAACCATCACGGCGGGCAACGCGCCCGGCCTCAATACTGGAGCGGCGGCGATGATCGTCGCCGAACGCGCCTTTGCCGAGGCCCACGGCCTAACGCCCATGGCCAGACTGGTCTCCTATGGCGTGGCGGCGGTCGAGCCCGGCCTGTTCGGCATCGGCCCCGTCCCTGCGGTCAGGCAGGCCTTGGCGCGGGCCGGGTGGACGGTCGGCGACATCGAGCGAATCGAGATCAACGAGGCCTTCGCCGCCATCGCGCTCGCGGTCACGCGCGAGCTTGGGCTTGCCGAGGACATCGTCAATGTCGAAGGCGGCGCCATCGCCCATGGCCATCCGATCGGCGCCACCGGGGCGATCCTGACGACGCGCCTGCTACACGCCATGAAGCGTGACAGGCTAAGGCGCGGCGTCGTCACCCTCTGTATCGGCGGCGGCCAGGGCGTCGCCCTGGCGCTCGAAACGCTTGCCTGAAAATTGGCGCGCCCGCAAAGCCCCCTTGGGACGTCACGGGCGCGTCCTTGAGCTCAGCGCAGGGCGATGCTCACACCGCCTGCGGCCAGGGCGATCTTCAGGCCCTGGCTCTGGGTGTGGAGCCTGATTTCGACGCCTTTGGCGTTGCGCAGAACGGCTGTCCCGCCCCCCATGGTCACGAACGCCCCGCTCCGGCCGGCGACGGCGTAGAGACCCGGAAAGTCCTCCACGCGTTTGAGATTGTAGATCTCCGCCTCACCCTCGACGCGATCGGCGCCAGCCTCGATCAGGGTCACGCCGGTGAGCGTGAAGGGCGTGTTGCGGCCCTGGAAGGACAACACCCCCCTTCCCCAGCCATAGCCGACACCCAAGGCCACCGAATCCCCCGACAATCGCGCGGTAGCCGAGGGCTGGGCGCGCGGCGCGGCCGCAGCCAGGGTCGCCGGGCCAGCCAACACGACGACGGCCGCCATGGCGATGTTGAAGGGCTTCATCACATAACTCCAGTTGAGGCGCCCACCGGAACCGAGTGACCGCGGAAGATGGATAGCCGCGCACCGACCGCGCACCGCCTTGATCGGGCCGTCCCAGCCTAGGCCATCGTACCGATCGCCTTGCGAAAGCGGGTCAGGGCCACGACAAAGAACACCGCGCCGATGGCTGCGATGGCCAGGAACTGCGGCCAGACCACCTCCAGACCCGCGCCTCGGTAGAGGATGGCCTGGGCGAGCTTGACGAAATGGGTGGTCGGCGCGGCCAGCATGACGGTCTGAACGAACGACGGCATGCTTTCGCGCGGCGTCATGCCGCCCGACAGCATCTGCAGCGGCAGCAGGACCAGCATCAGAAACAGCCCAAACTGCGGCATCGAACGGGCGATGGTGCCCATGAAGATGCCGATCGAGGTGGTGGCGAATAGGTGCAGGGCGGCGCCGCACAGAAACAGCGCCACCGAGCCCTCGATCGGCACGCCCAGCACCCCTTCAACCATGATCAACAACGACAGGCCGCAGGCCACCAGCACCACCATCCCCATGGACCAGACCTTGCTGACCATGATCTCCAGCGGGGTGACCGGCATGACCAGAAGATGCTCGATCGTGCCGTGCTCGCGCTCGCGGATCAGGGCCGCGCCGGTCAGGATGATCGACAGCATCGTGACGTTGTTGATCACCTCCATCACCGAGCCGAACCACGCCTCGGCCAGGGTCGGATTGAAGCGGGCGCGCAGCGCCAGAGTGACGGGCGACGCGGTCGCGCCGCGATGACGCTGGACGAACTCCAGGACCTCCGCGCCGAGGATCTGCTGGATGTAGCCGGCGCCGCTGAACGCTTGGCTCATCCGCGTGGCGTCGACATTGACCTGCACCGTCGGTCGGCGGCCGGCCACCACGTCGCGCTGAAGATCGGGGGGGATATCAACCGCGAAGGTGTATTCGCCCGCATCCATGCCGCCGTCGACCGCGTCCTGACTGACCACGGCCGGCGGCGTGAAATAAGGGGGATAGAACGCGCCGACCATGCGATCGGAGAGCTGGGAATGATCCTCGTCGACGATCGCGATGGGCGCCTTGTGCAAGGACTCGGGGATGCCCGTCGCCGCCATATAGATGGAGAACGAGAAGGAGAAGACGATCAGGACCAGCATCATCGGATCGCGCCCGACGCTGCGCAGTTCCTTGACGCCCAACCTCAGGATGTTGGCCCCGCGCACCCTATTGTTCCTGTTTCTTGAGCAACATGACGCAGGCGGCCAGCAGCAGCGGGAAGGTG
This sequence comes from Caulobacter sp., assembly GCF_035254145.1. GTDB lineage: Bacteria > Pseudomonadota > Alphaproteobacteria > Caulobacterales > Caulobacteraceae > Caulobacter. The sequence continues at coordinate 11,264 of NZ_DATFAV010000016.1, forward strand.
ACCGCCAGGCTCAGCAGTTCCGGCTGGAGATCGGGAAACCCCAGTCCCTTGGAGAACACGCCGCGGCAGATGGTGACAAAATGACTGGTCGGGAAGACGCGACCAATGACCGCCCCGGCTCCCTCCAGCGACGAGACCGGATTGATCAGTCCCGAAAACTGCACGGCCGGCAGGATCGTGCCGATGGCGGTGGCGAACAGCGCTGCGATCTGGCTGCGCATGAAGATCGAGAATAGCAAGCCGATCGCCGTCGAGGACAGGACATAGAGCAGGGCGCCCAAGGTCATGGCCACGATGTCGCCAGTGATCGGCACGCGGAAGGTCGACAGGGACAGCACGACCAGCAGGGCATAGTTCAACATGGCCAGCGCCACATAGGGCGCCTGCTTGCCCAGCAGAAATTCCAGCGCCGTGACCGGGGTGACGTAGAAGTTGATGATCGAGCCCAGCTCCTTTTCCCGCACGACGCTCAGCGCCGTCAGTATGGCCGGAAACAGCAGCAGCAGCACAGGGATGACCGCGGGCGCGATCGCCACCAGGCTCTTGACGTCGGGATTGTAGCGATAGCGGGTTTCGATGTTGATCAAGCCAGTCGACGGCCGCACCCCAAGCTCTCGAACGGACATGTCGCTCAGCCATTGGGTGTGCAGCGCCTGGACGTAGCCTTGCACGGTTTCGGCGCGCTGGGGCATGGCGCCGTCGATCCACACGCCCAGCGCCACCGTGTCGCCCCGGCGCAGGTCCCGGGCGAAGCCGGGCGGGATCTCGATCGCCACGCTCAGTTCGCCCGACCGCATCCGTCGATCCAGTTCACCATAGTCCGAGATCGGCCGTCGCTCGACGAAATAGGGCGAGCCGGCGATGTTGAGCGCGTAGTCCTGGCTCGTGGTCGTCCCGTCGCGGTCCAGCACGGCGAACGGCAGGTCCTTGACGTCCATGCTGATGCCGTAGCCCATGATGAACATCAGGATCACACTGCCCAGCAGGGCCAGAGTCGCCCGGATCGGGTCGCGGCGCAGCTCAAGCGCCTC
>NZ_DATFAV010000017.1:0-9076 GCF_035254145.1 Caulobacter sp.
GCTGGCCGCCGACGCCGCCGACCGCGACCTACTGGTCAGCGCCCAGACCGGCTCGGGCAAGACCGTCGCCTTCGGTCTGGCCGCCGCCCCGACCCTACTGGGCGAGGCCGAGACCTTCGGCCAGGCCGCCGAGCCCCTGGCCCTGGTCATCGCCCCGACCCGCGAACTGGCCATGCAGGTCAATCGCGAGCTGGCCTGGCTCTATGCCGAGGCCAAGGCCGTGGTCGTCAACTGCGTTGGCGGCATGGACGCCCGCCGCGAGCAACGCGCGCTGAACTACGGCGCCCACATCGTCGTCGGCACCCCGGGCCGCCTGCGCGACCACATCGAACGCGGCCACCTGGATCTCTCCAAGCTGAAGGTCGCCGTCCTCGACGAGGCCGACGAGATGCTGGACATGGGCTTCCGCGAGGATCTCGAGTTCATCCTCGACGCCGCGCCCGCCGAGCGCCGGACCCTGCTGTTCTCGGCCACCCTGGCGCGCGACATCGTCGAGCTGGCCAAGCGCTATCAGAACGACGCCGTCCGCATCGACACCATCGGCCGCAACGAGCCGCACCGCGACATCGAGTATCGCGCCGTGCGCGTGGCGCCGAACGAGGTCGAGCACGCCGTCGTCAACCTGCTGCGCTTCTTCGAAGCCCCCGGCGCCCTGGTGTTCGCCAACACCCGCGAGAGCGTCCGCTCGCTGCACGCCAAGCTGCGCGAGCGCGGCTTCGCCGTGGTCGGTCTCTCCGGTGAGCTGAGCCAGCGTGAACGCGCCGACGCCTTGCAGGCCCTGCGCGACGGCCACGCCCGGGTCTGCGTCGCCACCGACGTCGCCGCGCGCGGTCTCGACCTGCCCGACCTGGGCCTGGTGATCCACGCCGAACTGCCGATCAACAAGGCCACCCTGCTGCACCGCTCGGGCCGCACCGGCCGGGCCGGCAAGAAGGGCGTCTCGGCCCTGGTCGTCCCCTACACCCGCCGCCGCAAGGCCGAGCAGTTGCTGTACGCGGCTGGCGTCGAGGCCGATTGGGGCGGCGCGCCCAGCGCGGACTCGATCCGCGAGAAAGACCAGGAGCGCCTGCTCGAGGATCCGATCTTCTCGGAAGCCTCGACCGAGGAGGATATCGCCCTGGCCGAGGCCATGCTGGCCAAGCGCACGCCGGTCGAGATCGCCGCGGCCCTGATCCGCACCCGCCGCGCCAAGCTGCCCTCGCCCGAGGACATCTATGACGACCCGCGCCACGGCGCTGATCCGGGCCCGCGCCTGCGCACCGGTGAGCCGGGCGAGCGTCCGGAGCGAGAGCCGCGCGTCAGCATGGAGGGCTCGGAGTGGTTCCGGATCAGCGTCGGCCGTCGCGGCAACGCCGATCCCAAGTGGCTGATCCCGATGATCTGTCGCCTTGGCCACATCACCAAGAAAGACATCGGCGCGATCCGGATCTTCGACTACGACACCAAGTTCGAGATTTCGGCCGAGGCGGCGACCAAGTTCGGCGCGGCCGTACAGTCGACCGTGCGCGAGGACGTCTCGATCACCCCGACCACGGCGCCGGCGCCGCGCGAAGCCGGTCCCCGCCGGGAATATGCGCCGCGGCCCTCTCGCGATCATGGGGCGCGCGGCGAGAACGACGGCCCGCGCGAGTACAAGCCACGGCCTCCTCGCGAAGATCGGACGCGTGAGGACGCGCCCCGCTCGCCCCGCGCCAACGCTCCGGGTTCGCGCGATCACACGCCGCGTCCGTCCAGCTTCGGCGACGACGGCGTCAGCACCGCCAAGCCCTATGGTCGTGGCGAGGAGCCCAAGAGCGATTACAAGCCGCGCCGCGCGCCCCGGGACAACAACGCGCCGCGTGATTTCAAGCGCGACAATGACGCGCCTCGCCCCTACTCGCCGCAGGACTCCGAAGGCGCCCCCAAGCGCGCCTTCAAGCCGCGCCACGAGGCGGGCGCCGACGCGCCTCGCGAGTACAAGCCCCGCGCCCCGCGCGCGGACGGCGATGGCCCCAAGAAGCCTTTCAAGAAGAGCTTCAGCGACAACGCCGCCGGCCCCAAGCCGTACGCCAAGCCCTATGCCGGCAAGCGCGACGACGGTCCGTCCAAGCCGTTCAAGGGCCCCAAGCCCTTCAAGGCCAAGAGCTTCGACGCCAAGCCCGGTGGCAAGCCGGCGGGGAAACCGTTCAAGAAGAAGTAGGTCAGTGACTTAAATCCTCCCCCTGGCGGGGGAGGTGTTCGCGAAGCGAACGGAGGGGGATGTAGCCGGATAGCCCGTTCTTCCCCCTCCGGCCTTCGGCCGCCTCCCCCGCTGGGGGAGGATCTGCGGTTTAGACCGCCTGTCCCGCCGACCAGCCCGACGCCCAGGCCCACTGGAAGTTATAGCCGCCCAGCCAGCCGGTGACGTCGACCACCTCGCCGATGAAATAGAGCCCGGGAACCGCCTTGGCCTCCAGGGTGCGGGAGTCCAGGTCGTCGGTGTCGACCCCGCCCAGGGTCACTTCCGCCGTGCGATAGCCTTCCGAGCCGACGGGCTTGAAGGTCCAGGCGTTGACCGCCGCGGCCAGAGCGCCCAGCACCTTGTCCGAACAGTCGGCGATATTGCCCTTGTCGGCCGCCACCTCCTCGGCGATCACCTGCGCCACGCGCTTGGGCAGCAGGGTCGAGAGCACCGTCGCGACCGCCTGGCGTGGCGTGGCCGTGCGGGCCGTCTTCAGCGCCGCCAGGACGTCGACGCCCGGGGCCATGTCGACCCGGATCTCGTCGCCTTCGCGCCAATAGGACGAGATCTGCAGGATCGAGGGGCCCGACAGGCCCCGGTGGGTGAACAGCATCCCCTCCCGGAACTTCGTCTTGCCGTGGGAGACCACGGCGTCCAGCGCCACGCCCGACAGCGGCGTCAGCCGCGCCAGCATGCCGGCCTCGAAGGTCAGCGGCACGAGCGCCGGGCGCGTCTCGACGATCCCCAGCCCGAACTGCCTGGCGATGTCGTAGCCCAGGCCCGTCGCGCCCATCTTCGGGATCGACTTGCCGCCGCTGGCCACCACGAGCGACTGGCAGCCGACCTCGCCGGAGGAAAGCGTGACCTCGAAACCGTCGGCGGTCTTGGCCACGCCCTGGACGCTGGTTTCCAGGCGCAGGACGACGCCGGCGGCCTTCATCTCGGTCAGCAGCATGTCGATGATCTGCCTGGCCGAGCCGTCGCAGAAGAGCTGGCCCAGGGTCTTCTCGTGGTAGGCGATCCCGTAGCGCTCGACCAAGGCGACGAAGTCCTTGGGCCGATAGCGTCGAAGGGCCGACAGGGCGAACTTGGGATTGGCCGACAGGAAATTATGGATCGTCGCGCCGGTGTTGGTGAAGTTGCAGCGCCCGCCGCCGCTGATGCGGATCTTCTCGCCCGGGGCCTTGGCGTGATCGATCACGAGCACCGAGCGCCCGCGTTTGCCCGCCTCGATGGCGCACATCATGCCGGCCGCGCCCGCGCCGATCACCAGAACATCGAAGTTTTCCAAGGTCCGCCCGCTGCTTGCCTGGATGTCTTCGAGCCGAGCCCCGCCCCGAAGTCAACCGCGCCGGCCTTGACGCGGCGGCGTGAGGCGCTACGACGCACGACCCCTTCCCGCCCCAGCAAACCGAGCCTCCCATGACGGCCGCGACCGCGCCGACGATCGGCGTCGACTTTGGCACCACCAACACCGTCGTCTCGCTGACGCACGGCGACGATCACGCCCGGCTTGTCCGCTTCTCGATCGACAATCGCGAGCTGTTCGCCTTTCGCTCGGCGCTGAGCTTCCACACCGTCCAGGGCGCGGCGGGCGCGGTCAACGAGCGGGTGGTCGAGGCCGGTCCCTGGGCCATCGAGGCCTATCTGGAGGATCCGCTGGAGACCCGGTTCATCCAGTCGTTCAAGACCTTCGCGGCGTCGGCGGCGTTCACCGAGACCCGCATCCACAACAAGCGCTACCAGTTCGAGGATCTGCTGGCGGCCTTCCTGCTGCGGCTGCGCGACCACGCCGGCGCCCAGATGGACGCCCTTCCGCCCCGGATCGTCGTCGGCCGGCCGGTCACCTTCGCCGGAAGCTCGCCGAACGAAGTCCTGGCCCTGACCCGCTATGAAGCCGCGTTCAAGCGCCTGGGCTTTTCCGACATCCGCTACGCCTATGAACCGGTCGGCGCGGCCTTCTTCTTCGCGCGCCAGCTGAAGCAGGACGCCACCGTGCTAGTCGCCGACTTCGGCGGCGGCACCAGCGACTTTTCTCTGGTGCGGTTCGAGCGCGCGGCCGACGGGACGCTGCGCTCGACGCCGCTGTCGCGCTCGGGCGTCGGCGTGGCCGGCGACGCCTTCGACTACCGGATCATCGACCAACTGGTCTCGCCGGAGCTGGGCAAGGGTTCGGAGTATCGGTCGTTCTCCAACAAGCTGCCGATCCCGCAGCGCTACTACGCCGCCTTCGCTCGTTGGGACCAGCTGGCCCTGCTGCGCGCCTCCAAGGACATGCGCGACATCCGGGCCCTGGAGCGCACCGCCGTGGAGCCGGACAAGATCGCCGCCCTGATCGAGGTGCTGGACGGCAACCATGGCTACGCCCTCTACCGCTCGGTTTCGGCGCTGAAGGAGGCGCTGTCCAGCGACACAGAGGCCACGTTCCGGTTCGAGGCGGGCTCGGTGAAGATCGAAAAGACCGTTGCGCGGTCCGATTTCGAAGGCTGGATCGCGCCCGAGCTCTCGGCCATCGAAACCGCCGTCGGCGAAGCGCTGGACATGGCCGGCCTGGCCGAGAGCGGCGTCGACCGCGTGTTCCTGACCGGCGGCAGCTCGTTCGTGCCCGCGGTGCGCGAGATCTTCCTGCGCCGCTTCGGCTCCGGAAAGATCGAGACCGGCGGCGAGTTCGAGTCGATCGCCTCGGGCCTGGCGCTGATCGGCCGCGAGGCGGACCTGGACCTCTGGACCATGCGGGCCGCCTAAAGATGACCGGCGGATTCAACTAGATATTTAGAGGAGTCTTAGCCTCGACGCACAACGATAGCGATAATCCGCGCGCGTCACGCCTCGACCTTTCGGTCGCATGGTTGAGTTGTGCGCCTTGGCCTACATTTGGTGCGAGCGATTCGCGCCAGCGTCTTTTTTTTGGGGCAACGAGTCCATGCCGATTTCGTACCTCTCCGCCGCACAGGTCTCCGCCTTGTCGGCGACCGTCGTGCAGGGCCTGTCGACCACGAAGCTCGAGACGCTCAACACCACCCAGGTCGGAGCCCTGTCCAACACCGCGCTGACGGGTCTGACCGCCAGTCAGGTCTCGGCGCTGTCCAACACCGCGGTTAAGGGTCTTACAGCGACCCAGATCCCCGCTTTCGCCCCCAATGTGGTCTTCGACGCCGAGCAGTTGGCGGCCTTCAGCGGCGCCCAGCTCAACGCCCTGACCTCGACCCAGTTGGCCCAGCTGGACACCAGTCGGCTGGACAATCTGAGCGCGACACAGATCGGCGCGCTCGACGCCACCCATTTCACGGCGCTGGACGCCACCCAGATCGGCTCGCTGGAAACAACCCAGCTGAAGCTGCTGACGGCGACCCAGATCGGCGCGATGAGCGTCACCGACCTTGGCGAAATCGCGCCCACCCAGCTGCAGGCGCTGTCGGCCGCCCAGGTCTCGGCCCTGTCCGCCACCGCGATCTCGGCCCTGGACACCTCGCAGTTCGACGCCCTGAGCGTCACCCAGCTCAAGGGATTCACGGCGACGCAGGTCGGGAGCTTGACCGCCAGCCAGCTTGCCGACCTGAACTCCGATATCTCCCTGTTCTCGGCCACGCAGCTTCGGGGGCTTTCGAGCACCCAGACCAGCGCCTTGTCCGACACCCAGGTCGCGGCTTTCAGCGCCACCCAATTGGCGGGCCTCAGCAGCGACGCCTTTGGCGGTCTCTCGGCGACACAGGTCGCCGGCCTGGGCGCCGCCTATGTGTCCGCCTTGACGGTCACGCAGTTGGGCGCGTTGAGCACGACCGACTTCGCCGAACTGACCCCAACCCAGGTGGCCGGCTTCACCGCCACCCAGATGGCCGCGCTGTCGACGAGCAACATCAACGCCCTGACCTCCAGCCAGGTCGCGGCCCTGACTTCAACTCAATTGGCTGGCCTCACCGCCACCCAGATCGGCGGCCTGACCGCCACCGACTTCGCCGAACTGTCGAGCACCCAGGTCAGGAGCCTCTCGGCGACCCAGGTCGGGGGGCTGTCGTCCACGAACTTGAGTGGCCTGGACACAACCTCCGTCCAGGCCCTGTCGACCACCCAGGTCTCGGGACTGAAGGCGACGCAATTGGCCGGTCTCAACACGACGGATATCGGCGAGTTCGCCACGAGCCAGATCGGCGCCTTCTCGGCGACGCAGGTGGCCGCCTTGTCGGTGACGAACCTGGCGGCCCTGTCGCAGACCCAGATGACGTCCCTGGGGGCGACCTCCCTGAAAGGCCTGTCGGCCTATCAGATGCGCAGCCTGTCCTCGACGGCCTTCGCCCAGCTGAACGCCACCCAGGTTCAGGCCCTGACCTCCACCCAGGTCGGCTCGCTGTCGACCTCGGTGATCTCGGGCCTGACCACGACCCAGGTCGGCTATCTGCTGCCTTCCCAGATCCCGGGTCTGACGATCAATCAGCTGGACTGGCTGTCGACCACCAACCTCGCCGCCATGACCCCGCTGCAGGTGGGCGCCTTCACGCCGGCCCAGGTCGAAAGTCTCTAGAGAGGGCGTTAGGCCCCGCCGCTCATGGTCTTGGCGAGGTAGGCCGCCAGGGCTTCCACCCGTGCGGGCCGGGGTCCTCCGGGCGGCATGACCAGGTGAAGGGCGATCGGCGGCGCGGTCCAGTCGGTCAGGACCTCCTCCAGTCCTCCGCTCGCCAGGCTCTCCGCGACGATGAAGTCCGGCAGCATGGCCACGCCGGCGCCGGCGAGCAGGGCCGGCAGCAGGACGTCGCCATTGTTGGCCCGGATCACCGATCGGGGCTGCACGGCCGCCTCCTCTCCGCCGCGCTGAAACCGCCAGGTCTCCGGCGCGGCCTGGTGGCCATAGGTCAGGCCGCGATGCTGAGCCAGATCGGCCGGATGATGCGGCCGCCCGTGGGCGTTCCAGTACTCCGGCGAGGCGACCAGGTGACGCTTCACCGCGCGCAGGCGGCGGGCCACCAGCGAGCTGTCCGGCAAGGCGGCCACGCGCAGGGCCAGGTCGAAGCCCGCCCCGACCAGGTCGATGGTCGCGTCCGACAGATGCAGGTCGACCGACACCTCGGGATAGGCCTCCAGGAAGGCCGGCAGCACCGGGCCCAGGGTGGTGATCCCCAACGACATCGGCGCGGCCATCCGCACCACGCCGCGCGGCGCCGACGATTGGCTGGAGGCTTCCTCCTCGGCGGCCTGGGCCTCGGCCAGCACGCGCGTGGCGCGCTCGACCAGGGACTGGCCGGCGTCCGTCAGGGCCAGCCGCCGCGAAGTGCGGTTGAACAGGCGCGCGCCAAGCCGGCTCTCCAGTCGCGTCACGGCCTTCGAGACCGTGGCCTTGGACATGGCCAGCTCGGCGGCGGCGGCCGCGAACGAGCGCAGCTCCACCACCTTGGCGAACACGGCGAGGCCTTCGAGATCGGGAAGATTGGACATCCAGATAGCTTATTTTTGGAAACGATGAGTTTCAATAGTTTCTATTTATGATCCAGATCAACCGCCTATCTTCTCCTCAACAGACGCGCCGGGGGCGGCGCGCCGAAGGACAGAAAGGTTAGAGCCATGATCGACCGCAGATCGTTCGACAAACTTGGCGGCGCCGACCACGGTTGGCTGAAGGCCAAGCACCACTTCTCGTTCGCCAGCTACTACGATCCCAGCAACATGAACTGGGGCGCCCTGCGGGTCTGGAACGACGACGAGATCGCTCCGAACACAGGCTTCCCGCCGCACCCGCACAGCGACATGGAGATCATCACCTATGTCCGCGACGGGGCGATCACCCACCAGGACAGCCTGGGCAACAAGGGCCGCACCGTGGCCGGCGACGTCCAGGTGATGAGCGCGGGCACGGGCATCCGCCACTCGGAGTACAACCTCGAGCCGGAAACGACCCGGATCTTCCAGATCTGGATCGAGCCCAAGACCTTCGGCGCCGCGCCGTCGTGGGGCGCCAAGCCGTTCCCGAAGGGCGACCGCTCGGGCAAGTTCGTGACCCTGGCCTCGGGCTTCGCCGATGACGCCGACGCCCTGCCGATCCGCACCGACGCCCGCGTCCTGGGCGCGACGCTGAAGGCGGGCGAAAGCACCACCTACGCCCTGGGCAAGGACCGCAGCGGCTATCTGGTCCCGGCCGTCGGCGTGGTCGAGGTCAACGGCGTCAAGCTGAACGCCCGTGACGGCGCCGCCATCAAGGACGAGGACGTCATCACCGTCACGGCCCTGGAAGACGCCGAACTCGTCCTCGTCGACGCCGCCCAAGACTAGGCTCGGTCCATTCAATATCCGGGCGCGAAGCAACCCTAGCTTCGCGTCCGACCTCCCTTCACGACATCACAGCCAAGGAGGCCGTCATGGCCAAGGTTCTCGTTCTCTACTACTCGTCGTACGGCCACATCGAAACCATGGCCAAGGCCGTCGCCGAAGGCGCTCGCGAAGCCGGCGCCCAGGTCGACATCAAGCGCGTCCCCGAAACCGCGCCGCTGGAAGTCGCCCAGAAGGCCCACTTCAAGCTCGACCAGGACGCTCCGGTCGCCACGGTCGAGGACCTGGCCAACTATGACGCCGTCATCGTCGGCACGGGCACGCGCTTTGGCCGCATGAGCTCGCAACTGGCGGCCTTCCTCGACCAGGCCGGCGGCCTGTGGGCCCGTGGCGCCCTGCACGGCAAGGTCGGCGGGGCCTTCACCTCGACCGCCACCCAGCACGGCGGCCAGGAGACCACCCTGTTCTCGATCATCACCAACCTGCTGCACTTCGGTATGGTGATCGTGGGCATGGACTACGGTCATGCCGGCCAGATGACCCTGGACGAAGTCACCGGCGGCAGCCCCTACGGCGCCACCACCATCGCCGGCGGCGACGGCTCGCGTCAGCCCAGCGAGA
>NZ_DATFAV010000018.1:0-19470 GCF_035254145.1 Caulobacter sp.
TGGACGCCCGGACCGCGAGCCTGGCCCTGGACGCGACGCGGATCGTCCTGGACCATCGCGCGGGACGGACCACGGCGCGCGGCGCGGCCCAGGCCGATCTCGGCGCGAGCCAGGCCCTGGCGGGCGGCGTGGCGGCGGGCGGCCTCAAGGCCAGGGCCGCCTCGTCGAATCTGGCCCTGGTGCTGGACGCCAAGGGCGCGGCGGTGAACGGCCCGCTGACGCTCGAGGCCAGCGCCGCGCGCCTGGCCGGCGGGGCCCTGGCCCTGGCGGACGCGCGGCTGGCCGCCCAGGGGCGCGTCGACCAGGGACCTGGCGGCCTCGCCCTGGCCCTGAACGGCTCGGCCGGCGGCCACAGCGGGATCTCGGGCCCGGACGCCGAACGGCTGGCGGCCCTGGTTCCCAATCCCGCCTACGGCAAGCCTCTGGCCCAGGCCCTGCGGACCTTCGATCTTTCCCTGCCCGCCGTCGGGCTGGACGTGAAGGGCGGCCGGACCCGGGCCAGTCTCGGTCAAGCCGCGCGGCTGTCGGCCCCCAACGGCGTCTTGCTGACGGTGTCCGCGCCCAAGGGCGCGCTGCTGGACGCGGGACCGGAAGGCGCGCGCGGCGGCCTGGAGGCGGCGCTGTCCGGCGGCGGCCTGCCGTCGATCAAGGCGCTGGCGCCGGGATGGCGGATGACGGGCGGGGTCCTGACCTCGCCGCTGTCGCTGGCGACCGAGAATTTCGACCTGCCGCCGATCCAGGGCGTCTCCGGCCAGGTGGACGGCCAGGTCCGGCTGGCCGGCGGCCGCTTCACCCTGACGACCTCCAAGTGCGTCCCCGTCACCGCCAAGGCCTACGCCCTGGGCGACAACCCCGTCACGGGGATCAAGGCCACGCTCTGTCCGGCCAAGGCGCCGCTGGTCGCCGCCGGGGCGGGCGGCTGGAGCGCGGCGCTGCGCTTCCAGGACGGCGAGGGCGAGCTGGCCGTGGCCCAGGCCAGGCTGCGGGACCTCAAGGGCGAGGCCAGCTTCGGCGGGACAGGCGGCTTCGACCGCGCCAGCATCCGCGTCGATGGCGGGGCGGCGACCGACGCCGCGCCCGAGCGGCGCTTCAACGCCATTCTCGCAAAGGGGGGGCTGGCCCTGTCGGGCGGCCTCTGGACCGGGACCTTCCAGGCCGCGACGCCGGTCGGCGCGCCGCTGGGCGAGATCCGCCTGCGCCACGTGGTGGCGACCGGCAAGGGCCAGGCCGACATCGACGCCAGCAAGCTCACCTTCGCCAAGGACGGCCTGCAGCCGGCCGACCTGTCGCCGATGGCCGCCTTCGCCCGTGACGCCAAGGGACCGGCCAGCTTCACCGGCGTCTTCGCCTGGGACGCCGAAAATCCGAACAACGGGGGCGCGACCAGCCGCGGCCGGCTCGTGGCCGACAGGATCGACTTCACCAGCCCGATCGGGCTCGTGGCGACCCTGGACGGCGCGGTCGACTTCGACAGTCTCGCGCCGCTGACCACCCGCCCGGGGCAGACGCTCAGGGTCGTGAAGATCGACTCCCTCGTGCCGCTGACGGCGGTCGAGTCGGTGTTTCAGCTGGGCGCCGACATGCTGCACGTCTCCAAGGCGACGTTCGAGGCGGCCAAGGGCCGGGTCTCGATCGAGCCGATCGACGTGCCGCTGGCGGCGGACAAGACCATGAGCGGCGTCATCGTCATCCAGCACCTGGACCTGGGCGAGCTGATCGCCGCCTCGACCCTGGCCGACAAGGTCAGGATCCAGGCCGTGGTCGACGGCCGCCTGCCGTTCACCTACGGGCCGGAGGGCCTGCGCTTCCACGAGGGCAAGATCAGCGCCATCCAGCCCGGGCGGCTGGAGATCTCCCGCGCGGCCCTGTCCACCGTCGCCGCCAGCCCCAACGACAGCCCCGGCGCTCCGCCGCCCGCCAATGGCGGGCAGGTCAACGCCATCCAGGACTTCGCCTATCAGGCCATGGAGAACCTGGCGTTCGACCAGATGGAGGCGGGGGTCAACAGCACCGACAAGGGCCGCCTGGGCGTGCTGTTCCACATCAAGGGCCGGCACGATCCAAAGGTCGCCGAGAAGGCCAAGGTCGGGATCATCGACCTGATCCGCGGCCGCGCCTTCAACAAGCGCATCGCCCTGCCGGCCAAGACGCCGGTGGATCTCACCCTCGACACGTCGCTGAACTTCGACGAGCTTCTGGCGGACTGGCGCACCTGGTTCGAGCGTCAGGCGCCAGAGGCCAAAACCCGTTCAGGTCCGGTTCAACCGTGACCGGTCATCCTGAAGACGAACTGGAGACTAGACGCATGAAAAAGCGCGCCCTCTTGCTGGCCCTCGTCGCGACGGGAGCGCTCGGCGCGGCCGCCTGCACGCCCACCGTCCGCGTGAAGGTCGACCCGATCAACATCTACGCCAAGCTGGACGCCGACGTGCGCGTGCGACTGGACAAGGAAGTCCAGACGCTGATCCAGCAGAACCCCAACCTGTTCTAAGAGGAGGAACCGACATGATCCGCAAGACGATGACGGTTCTGGCGCTGGGCCTGGCGATGACCGCCGCCGGCGCCAATCTGGCGCTCGCCCAATCGGCCGCCGCCAAGGCCGCCGTGGACGCCGGCAAGGCCTCCGGCACGGTCGGCGAGCAGGCCGACGGCTATCTGGGCGTGGTGTCCGGCGGCGACGCGGCCCTGCGCGCCGCCGTGGCGGAGATCAACACCGGCCGCGCCGCCGCCTACAAGGACATCGCCGCCAAGACCGGCGTGACCCCCGAGGCCGCCGGCCAGGCCACCGCCAAGCAGCTCTACAGCCGCCTGGCCCCCGGCCAGTACTGGAAGCCGCTGGATGGCGGCTGGGTGAAGAAGTAAGCGGCGACGGAGGGGGAGGCTCGGCGCCTTCCCCCTCCGGCGCTTCGCGCTAGCGCCCTCCAGCGGGGAAGGGCTCGACCGGTCCCTGCATTGACTCCCTCGTCCGCCCCCGTATTTTCCGCGGCGTTCGAGTGACTGGCGTTGAAGGTGGGCGACCACCGGGGAGCTCGATACGGGCGCGCTTTCATTAGAAGGCGCGCTCCCAAGGAAACTTGCGAGCGAACGCAAAACCGGCGTCCGCTTTTGCTGCTCGCAAGTCCGCCGCGCGCCTGGGCTCCCGTTCTGAACCTGCCAGAGGAGCCCGCCGTGCCCGCAGCCCCCGACTATCCGTCCGCCCCCGATCTCGTCGCCCCCAAGCGCGCCCTGCTGTCGGTCTCCGACAAGACCGGCCTCGTGGAGGCCGCCAAGACGCTGCACGAGGCGGGCGTCGAGCTGGTCTCGACCGGCGGCACCAAGGCCGCGATCGCCGCGGCCGGGATCCCGGTCAAGGACGTCTCCGACCTGACGGGCTTCCCCGAGATGATGGACGGCCGGGTCAAGACCTTGCACCCGGTGGTGCACGGCGGCCTGCTCGGCGTCCGGGATGCGCCAGAACACGCCAAGGCCATGGCCGACCACGGCATCGGCGGCATCGATATCCTCTATGTGAACCTCTATCCGTTCGAGGCGACCGTCGCGAAGGGCGGCAGCTACGCCGAGTGCGTCGAGAACATCGACATCGGCGGCCCGGCCATGATCCGTTCGGCGGCCAAGAACCACGGCTATGTCGCCGTCTGCACCGATCCGGCCGATCTGGCCGAAGTGCTGGACGCCCTGAAGGCCGGCGGGACCACCCTCGCTTTGCGCCAGACGCTGGCGGCCCGCGCCTACGCCCGCACGGCGGCCTATGACGCGGCGATCTCGGCCTGGTTCGCCCAGGCTCTGGGCCAGGACTTCCCGGCCCGCAAGAGCATCGCCGGCGAGTTGCGCCAGACCATGCGCTATGGCGAGAACCCGCACCAGAAGGCGGCCTTCTACACCTTCCCCAATCCGCGTCCGGGCGTGGCCACGGCCAGGCAGCTGCAGGGCAAGGAGCTCAGCTACAACAACATCAACGACACCGACGCGGCCTTCGAGCTGATCGCCGAGTTCGACCCGGCCCAAGGCCCGGCCGTGGCGATCATCAAGCACGCCAACCCGTGCGGCGTGGCCGTCGGCGCTTCGCAGCGCGAGGCCTATGAGCGGGCCCTGGCCTGCGACCCGACCTCGGCCTTCGGCGGCATCGTGGCGGTCAACTCGCGTCTGACCCGCGAGGCGGCCGAAGCCATGGTCGAGATCTTCACCGAGGTGGTGATCGCCCCCGAGGCCGACGAGGACGCCGTGGCCGTCTTCGCCGCCAAGAAGAACCTGCGCCTGCTGGTGACCGGCGGCCTGCCCGATCCGCTGTCGACCGGCGACACCTTCAAGAGCGTGGCCGGCGGCTTCCTGGTTCAATCTCGCGACGACGCCCGCATCAAGGCCTCCGACCTGAAGATCGTGACCAAGCGCCAGCCGACCGAGGAAGAGATCCGCGACATGCTGTTCGCCTTCACGGTGGGCAAACACGTCAAGTCCAACGCCATCGTCTACGCCCGCGCCGGCCAGACCCTGGGCGTCGGGGCCGGCCAGATGAACCGCAAGGACAGCGCCCGGATCGCGGCCCTGCGCGCCGCCGACTTCGGCCTCGACCTGAAAGGTTGCGCCTGCGCCTCGGAAGCCTTCTTCCCGTTCGCCGACGGCCTGATCCAGGCCGCCGAAGCAGGGGCGACGGCGATCATCCAGCCGGGCGGTTCGATGCGCGATCCGGAAGTGATCGAGGCGGCCGACAAGCTTGGCCTCACAATGGCCTTCACCGGCGTGCGAGTGTTTAGGCACTAGCTTATCCCTCACCGCTCGCCCCCGCGAAAGCGGGGGCCTAAGCCGAGGGGTATCGTCCGCTTGGGTCCCCGCTTTCGCGGGATGAGTGAGGAAAGGCCGGACCGCATGCTGAGCGCGGATTGGGCAGTTGAGGTCGCCCGACACTCCCGGGTGTTCAAGCCGGCGGGCCTGGGGCCCTTCCCGGTGGCGCTGATCCTGCACGGCTGCGGCGGCAAGACGCCGTTTCTCGAGGACTACGCCCGGACCGCCGTCCAGGCCGGCTGGGCGGCGGTGGTGGTCGACTCGTTCCGGCCGCGCGGCTACTCCAGCCTCGACGCCAAGCTGTTCGTCTGCACCGGCGTGGCGCTGCACGGGCTCAAGCGCTCGGCCGACATCTTCGCCATGCTGGCCTGGCTGGAGAGGCAGGGCTGGGCTGACGCCGGCCGCGTCTTTCTGGCCGGCTGGAGCCATGGCGGCTGGACGATCATGGACGCCTACGCGATCGGCGAGGGGGCGGCCCGCGCCACCACCCTGGCCGACGCCGACGCGGCCAAGCTGCGCCAGCGCGTGCGCGGCGCCCTGCTGGTCTATCCCTATGCCGGTTATCCTTCCCTGACCTCGGCCCGGGGCTGGGGCGACCGTGGGCCGCGGGTCTGGTCGGTGCTGGGCGGCAAGGACCAGGTGGTCGGCTGGAAGGCGCCCGGCAAGGCGCTGGACCGCCTGGCGCGCGACGGCCTGCCGGTCGACCGGGTCTTCTACGCCGACGCCACCCACGCCTTCGACGACGACCGGGCCAACGATCCCCGCGCCCGCTACCGGCCGGATCTGTTCGCGCAGGTGCGAACCTATTTCGCCGGGGCTCTAGGAGCCTGCGCTTAAGGCGGATCGAAATATGCAAAGCGGCGCATAATTCCCGCCTTCCTGGGCCTTGCGCCCAGGACCCATCGTCCCGCCGCCGCCGAATCTGGCCTGAGTTCCGGGCTGTTCAGCTTCGGGTCACGGCGCAATCGCAGCCTGCCGTCAGCATGGGTCCTGGGCACGAGGCCCAGGAAGGCAGGTTTTTGAATTCAAGAACCCTGCTTTGAATGTCGATCGGTTCTTAAGGCGCGACCGGCGCGAGCCTGGGTCGGCGGATCGGCGCCGGGCCGCGATAGAGCCGGCGCCAGACCCACTCCAGCGGCCCCATCTCGAAGCGGGCCAGCCACCAGCGCGACCACAGGATCTGGACGATCCAGATCGCCACGGTGATGGCCGCCAGGCCCGGCCGGTCGACCTGACCGTGTAGGCCAAGGCCGCGCCCGCCGTAGAAGATGGCGGTCATGATCAGCGACTGGGCCAGATAGTTGGTGAACGCCATTTGGCCGACGGGGGCCAGGACCCTCGGGACCACCGACCAGGCCTTGGAGCGGGCCGCGAAGACCATCAGGCTGACATAGGCCAGGGTGGTCGGCGGAGCGAGGATCCACTGGATCCCGACCGCGACCATGCCCAGCCCCCTGGGCAGGCCCATCATCGCCTGGGCGACGAACAGGCCGCCGATCAGGGCCGAGGCCAGCACGCCCCAAACGAGCAGTCGTCGATAGACCCGGTCGGACGCTTCCCCGGTCAGCACCCCGGCCTTGAAGACGCCCAGGCCGATCAGCATCAGGGCCGAGGTCATCACGAAGATCAGCGGCTCGCCGGACAGGAAGGCCAGGCGGTCCTTGGCGTTCTGGATCAGGGACTGGAGGAAGCTTCCGCCGTACTCGACTTCCGCCGCCTTGGCCTTGGCCAGCGCTTGAGCGGTCTCCAGCGCCTGCTGCCCGTCCTTGGGCGCGAAGGCGGCGAGGGAGAGGCCCACCAGGGCCAGCAGGCTGATGACGATCCAGATGGCCAGACCCGTGCGGATCAGCTTTCGCGCCGGCCAGGACCGCGCCAGCATCACCGCGAAGCCGGCCAGGGCGTAGCTCAGCAGCACGTCGCCGTACCAGATGACGAAGCCGTGCAGCAGGCCGAAGGCGACCATCCAGAGGAGGCGACGGCGAAGGATCGCGCCGCGCTCGGCGTCGGACCGCTCGCCGCCGACCAGGAAGATCGAGACGCCGAACAGCATGGCGAACAGGGTCACGAACTTGCGCTGGAACAGCCACTGGGTCACGACCCAGACCGTCAGGGTCGCGACGCCGGTTCCATGCGGCCAGAGCTTCGCCGATTCGGCCAACTGGGGCGGCGTGGCGAAGTCCGGCGCGTTGCACAACAGGATGCCCAGCACCCCGAGGCCGCGCAGCGAGTCCAGCAGAACGATCCGGTCCTTGGTCATCCCCGCCCCTTCGGTGGCCTTCGCGCCGCAGCCTGCCCGGCCGCGACGCGAGGCGCAACCTGGAGGCTTAGGCCGCCGTCAGTTCCCGCAGCGCGGCGTTGGCGATGGTCAGCTTGGCGAAGGTCCAGCCGCCGCCGGCCTGCTCGATCTCGTCGATCGTGCGCTTGACCGTCCGGGGGCGATCGCCGCGCAGCGCCGCCCACGAGCTGATCGCGGCCTT
Source organism: Caulobacter sp. (assembly GCF_035254145.1). Taxonomy (GTDB): domain Bacteria; phylum Pseudomonadota; class Alphaproteobacteria; order Caulobacterales; family Caulobacteraceae; genus Caulobacter. The sequence goes on from NZ_DATFAV010000018.1 coordinate 7,257, forward strand.
GGCGCCGGCCTCGTCCTCGCCGGCCTGGGCGTTGGCGGCGAACTTCAGGACCTGCTGGGTGATCGAGGTCTGCTCGGTCAGCATGTCCTCGATCAGGCGGCGGACCGCCAGGCGCTCGAAGCTGTCGCCGCCGACGAAGGCGCCGGCGGCCGCCCGCAGGCGATCGAAGCCGAAGGCCGCCCCGACCTGGTGATAGAGCCGCGCGACGTTCTCGACGCTCCAGCTGGAGGCGTTGGCCAGGTCGACCAGATCGGCCGCCGTGGTCAGCGGCTGCAGGGCCGCGACCGCCTGGGCCAGGGCCTCGGGGGCGCCGTCGGCGACATAGGTCTTCACCCGCTTGGCCACCGCCTTCTGTTCGAACGACGACAGGATGCCGGGCGTCAGGGCCCTCAGCGCCGCCACCGACGGGCCGTAGGCCTCGACCAGGGCCTTGACGCTGGACTTGTCACGGACGACGCGGCGGGCCAGCCAGAAGCTCAGGCTGCGCAGGGCGTAGGCCAGGGCCTTGTAGAGCGCGGTCTGGCCGTCGGCCGAGGCCTTGTTGTCCAGGGCGCCGACCTGGTCCCACAGGGCGTCGATCCCGAGGATCTCGCGGGCCGCCGTGAAGCCGGTGACCACCGCGGCCGCGTCGGCGCCGGCGGCGGCCTTCAGGCGGCTGGCGAAGGTCGGGCCGCACATGTTGACCATCTGGTTGCCGACCACCGTGGCGATGATCTCGCGCTTCAGACGGTGCTTCTGCATGGCGTCGGCGTACTTATCGAGCGCCTTGGGGAAGTAGCCCTTCAGCGTGGCCTCGAACCACGGATCGTCCGGGGCCTGGGAGGCGACGATCTCGTCGAGCAGGTCAAGCTTGCCGTAGGCCAGCAGCACCGCCAGTTCGGGCCGGGTCAGGCCCTTGCCGGCGGCCTTGCGCTCTAGCAGCGTGGTATTGGTCGGCAGGCCCTCGACGCGGCGGTCGAGGCGGCCGCGATGCTCCAGGTCGACCATGTAGCGGATCTGGGCGTCGACCTCGCTGACCGCGTCGCTCTCCAGCAGGGTCAGGGCGAGCGTCTGGTCGTAATTGTGCTCCAGCACGTGGTGGCCGACGTCGTCGGTCATCGAGGCCAGCAAGGTGTTGCGATCGGGCCGCGTCAGCTCGCCCGAGCGCTCCAGTATGCCGGTCAGGATCTTGATGTTGACCTCGTGGTCGGAGCTGTCGACGCCGGCTGAGTTGTCGATGGCGTCGGTATTGATGTGACCGCCGCCGCCTCCCGCGCCCATTTGGGCGAACTCGACGCGGCCGGCCTGGGTCAGGCCTAGGTTGGCGCCCTCGCCGACCACCTTGACCCGCAGGTCCGAGCCGTTGATGCGGATCGCGTCATTGGCCTTGTCGCCGGCGTCGGCGTTGCTCTCGCCCCTCGCCTTCACATAGGTGCCGATGCCGCCCAGATAGAGCAGTTCGGCCCGCGCCTTCAGGATCGCGGTCATCAGCTCGGCCGGCGAGACGGCCTCGGCCTTCAGGTCCAGCATGGCGCGGACTTCCGGCGACAGCGGGATGCTCTTCAGGCCGCGGGCGAAGACGCCGCCGCCCTGCGAGATCTTCGACTTGTCGTAATCCTCCCAGGACGAGCGCGGCAGCTTGAACATCCGGTCGCGCTCGGCCCACGAGACCGCCGGATCCGGGTTCGGGTCCAGGAAGATGTGGCGGTGGTCGAAGGCGGCCAGCAGCTTGGTCTGCTTGGACAGCAGCATGCCGTTGCCGAACACGTCGCCGGACATGTCGCCGACGCCGACCACGGTGAAGGTCTCGGTCTGGATGTCCTTGCCCAGCTCCCGGAAGTGGCGCTTGACCGCTTCCCAGGCGCCGCGGGCGGTGATGCCCATGACCTTGTGGTCGTAGCCGACCGAACCGCCCGAGGCGAAGGCGTCGCCGAGCCAGAAGCCGTAGTCCTCGGCCACGCCGTTGGCGATGTCGGAGAAGGTCGCCGTGCCCTTGTCGGCGGCGACGACCAGATAGGGGTCATGGCCGTCATGGACGACCACCGACGGCGGCGGCACGACCTGGTTGTCGGCGTCGATGTTGTCGGTCAGGTCCAGCAGGCCCGACAGGAAGGTCTTGTAGGCGCGGATCGCCTCGGCCTGGATCGCGTCGCGGTCGCCGCCGCGCGGCAGCTGCTTGGGATAGAAGCCGCCCTTGCTGCCGACCGGCACGATCACCGCGTTCTTGACCTGCTGGGCCTTCACCAGGCCGAGCACCTCGGTGCGGAAGTCGTCGCGGCGATCCGACCAGCGCAGGCCGCCGCGGGCGACCGGGCCGAAGCGCAGGTGCACGCCCTCGACGTGCGGCGCCGAGACGTAGATCTCGCGATAGGGCTTGGGCGCGGGCAGATCTTCCAGCTCGCGCGAGGCGATCTTGAAGCTGATATAGGGCTTGGGCCCGCCGTCGGCGGCCGGCTGGTAGAAGTTGGTGCGCTGGATCGCGCCCACCAGGGCGGCCAGGCGGCGCAGCACGCGGTCTGCGTCCAGGCTTTCGACGGCCTGCAGCGCCTCGACGATCTTGGCCTCCACGGCCTTGGCCTGCTCCTCGCGAGCCTTGAGCTCGGCGCGGACGGCGGGGTCGAACTTGGTCTGGAAGAGGTCGAGGATCAGACGCGCCACGCCCGGATGGTCGGACAGCGCCTGCTCCTGGACGCCCTGGCTGGGATCCAGGCCCGACTGCTGGCGATAGCGGGCCAGGGCGCGGATCAGCGCGGCCTCGCGCCAGCCGATGCCCAGCTCCAGCACCAGGCGGTTGAAGCCGTCGCTCTCGGCGCGGCCGGTCCAGATGGCGACGAAGGCGGCCTCGAAGGCCTGCTTGACGTCGCCGAACACCAGGTGCTCGCCGGCCTCGTCGCGCAGGACGAACTCGTGCACCCAGACCGGCTCGCGGCTCCCGGACTCGCCGGTCGGCGCGACCTTGAAGCCCTCCTCGATCAGGGCCTTCAGACCCATGTGCTCGAGGATCGGCAGCACGTCCGCCAGCGGCGCGGCCGCGCCGGGGCGATAGAGCTTGAAGCGGAAGGTGATCGGGCTGTCGCCGTCGCGGCGGAAGGCGCGCACGCGCACGGCCTCGCCCTCGGCCAGGTCGTCGATCACCTGGATGTCGGCCAGGGCCTCGTCGGCGTCGTACTGGTCGCGGTAGCCGGGCGGGAAGGCGCCGGCGTAGCGGGCCAGGATCTGGGCGACGCGGCCGGCCTGGCCCTCGCGGATCACCGCCTCGAAGCGGTCCTCCCAGGTGCGGGCGGTCTCGGCGATGGCGGCCTCGACCGCGGCGAGGTCGGGCTCGCCGTGGGCGCCGGGCGTGACGCCAAGGATGTAGTGCACCCGCGCCAGCGGCGCGTCGGAGAAGCTGGGATAGTAGGCTGACACCCGGCCGTTGAAGGCTTCGGACAGGATCTGGCCGGCCCGCTCGCGGACGCCGGAATCGTAGCGCTCGCGGGGCACGAACAGCAACACCGAGATGAAGCGGTCGAACGGGTCGCGGCGGGCGAACAGCTTCACGCGCGGCCGGTCGAACAGGTGCAGCACGCCCAGCGCCATGGCCAGCAGCTGGTCCTCGTCGGTCTGGAACAGCTCGTCGCGCGGCCAGGTCTCGAGGATGTTGCGCAGGCGCTTGCCGTTGTGGCTGTCGGGATCCTTGCCGGCGCGATCCAGCAGGTGGGCGACCTTGCGGCGGATCAGCGGCACGTCGCGGGCCGGGGTCTCGTAGGCCTCGGCGGTGAACAGGCCCACGAAGCGGACCTCGCCCGAGGCCTTGCCGTCGGCGCCGTAGCGGCGCACCCCGACATAGTCCATGTAGCCGCGGCGGTGGACGCGCGAGCGCAGGTTCGACTTGGCCACCACGATCGGCGCGCCCATTTCGATGCGCGTGCGGACCTGAGCCGACAGCACCGCCGGCTCGCTCTCGCGACGCAGGACCGTGCGAGCCTGGTCGCGCAGGACGCCCAGGCTGCCCTCGGGCTGGTACAGCGGCTCCTCGGCGGCGTAACCGCCGTCGCCGGTGCGCGGATAGTCGTAGACCCGGGCCCCCAGGAACACGAAGTGATCGCCCTCGAGCCAGTCGAGGAAGGCCAGATCCTCGGCCTTCTCCTCGGCCGAGACGGGGGCCGGGGCGCTCTTGAGTTCGTCGATGGTGCGCCGCATCAGGGCGCGCATGGCGTCGAAGTCCTGCACCGCCATGTCGACGTCGCCGAGGGCCTCGCGGACGCTGCGGACCAGGGCCGCCTCGCGGTCCTCGCCAACGGGCTTCAGCCAGACCTGGATCATCGAGCGCCGGACGCCGCCGCAGTCGGAGACCGGGTGGAACATCGCCCGGACCGAGAAGCCGGCCTCGGTCACCTCGCCCATGATGCTGTCGACCAGGAAGGGGCGGTCGGGCTGGACGATCTCCAGCAGGTCGGAGACGGTGGCCCCGCCCTCGGCGCGGCGCAGGCGGATGGCGGGTTCGGAAAGGTCCTTGGCGCTTTCGCCGAAGCGCCAGAAATCGGCGAGGGCGCGAGCCAGGTCGGCGGCGTCCAGGTCCGGAAGCTCCTCGGCGGACCAGTCGTCCTGAGCCTGGGCGGCGAAGTCGCGCGCGGCGGGGGGCAGGGTGTCCGGCGAAAGGCCCAGAGCCTTGGCGAAAGCGCTTACGAGCGGGCCGATCGGCGCCTCAGAAGAATTGAGGACACTTTTTTCACCGACCATAGGACTTCCTCGCGATTTTTGGCGGCAACCTAGCCCTTTCGGGCGGTACTTCAACCGCTACATCGGAATTCTGAATGAATTCGTGCCGCCCGACATGAAGCGCGCATGACGCGCGAACGGAAGCGCCGCCGGCTGGGGGGAAGCCGACGGCGCGGGCCCGCTCGGGGTGGCGCGGGCGTTTTCCGCTTCGATCGCGGCGGCCTTGCCGGCCACGATCGGCGGGGGTGTCCGGGTGGGGGAAGCCGGACCGCCTATAGATAGGGGACGCGTTCCGGAGTTTAAGGGCCGGACTCATTTCTTTCGCGCCGGCGTTCCGCGCCGGGGCTTGACCGCTTCCAGGCGTTCGCCTTGCGGGTCCCCGTCCTCGGACAGCAGGATGGCGATCCAGCGCGACCCCTCGAACTGGGCCAGGATCAGCATGACGGCCACGGTCAGGGGCGTGGACAGGAACATGCCCGGCACGCCCCAGAGCGCGCCCCAGACGGCCAGCGACAGCAGCACCACCGTCGGGTCCATGTTCAGGCTGTCGCCCTGCATGCGGGGCAGGATGACATTGCCGACGAAGAAGAAGATTCCCTGCAGGGCGGCGAAGAGAATGATCGCCGGCCACAGGCTGTCGGGGAACTGCACCAGGGCGAACAGCGGCGGCAGGAAGCAGCCGATCGCCCCGCCCAGGATCGGGATATAGGCGGCCAGGAAGATCAGGAAAGCCCAGAAAAAGGCGTTGTCCAGCCGCACCAGCATCATCACCACCCAGGCCGCGACGGCGATCATCAGGCCCGTCACCGTCTGGATCCAGAGGTACTGCTCGACGCCGTCCCGGATCCGCTGGAACAGCTTCATGTTCTGTTCGCGCTCGGCGTGATGCGGAAACAGCGAGACGATCTTGCGCGCGAAGCCCCGCCGCGAGGCGATGATGAAGCCCAGATAGATCAGGACCAGCAGCGCGCTCGAGGCGAAGTTGCCGAACGACTGCGCGGCCTGGCCGATGTAGCGCTGGGGGTTCAGTTCGTTGACCAGGCCGCCGATGGTCGGCGCGACATGGATGCCGACCGCGTGGGCCACCTTGGCGATGATGTCGTTCAGACGCGGGGCGTAGTCCTTCAACTGGTCGAAGAAGCCTCGGCCGTTGTCGATCACCACCCAGAACGAAACGCCGAACAGCAGGACCGAGATCACCAGCGCCGCGGGCAGGGCCGCGCGCCGCGGGAAGCCGGGGAGGCGAGAGATCAGCACCCGCGCGAAACTGTCGACCAGAACCGCCAGGAAGACCGCCAAGGCCAGGGGCGTCAGGATGTCCTGCATCCAGTACAGCGCCGCGCCGCCGGCGATCACGGCCAGGAACACCACGGCGTTGCGTGTGGTGACGGGAGGCGGGGCGGGCGCGGGCATCGGGGGAACTCCTGGAACGGGTCGACATTGCCCGCTGCGATTGGCGACGCGCAAGGGCCCGGCTAGGGTGAAGGCGCTTACACGGAGATTGCCCATGCCGCTGTCGATCGACGAGAACGAGATCCTGGTCGGATTGGGACAAGGTCCGGTGACTCAACGGCTGGACCGGTCGAATCGCCACGGCGTCGTCGCTGGCGCCACCGGCACCGGCAAGACCGTCACCTTGCAGATTCTGGCCCAGGCGTTTTCCGACGCCGGCGTGCCGGTGTTCGCGGCCGACGTGAAGGGCGATCTGTCGGGCCTGGCCATGCCGGGAACGCCCAACGAGAAGATGCTGGCCCGGGCCGCCTCGATGGACCTGCCCCTGACGCCGGGCGCGCCGCCCGTGGTCTTCTGGGATCTGTTCGGCGAGAAGGGACACCCGATCCGCACGACCATCTCCGAGATGGGGCCGCTTCTGCTGTCGCGGCTGCTGGAGCTGAACGACGTCCAGGAAGGGGTGCTGACCATCGCCTTCCATGTCGCCGACCAGGACGGGCTTCTGCTGCTGGACCTCAAGGACCTGCAGGCGGCGCTCAAATACGTGGCCGACCACGCCGACGAGATCGGCACGCAGTACGGCAACGTCTCCGCGGCCACGGTCGGGACCATCCAGCGCAAGCTGCTGACCCTGCAGACCCAGGGCGCCGAGCACTTCTTCGGCGAGCCGGCCCTGGACCTTTCCGACCTGATGCGCACCGACGCGGCCGGACGCGGCTACGTCAACCTGCTGGCCGCCGACCGGCTGATCCAGTCGCCCAAGCTGTACTCGACCTTCCTGCTCTGGCTGCTGTCGGAGCTGTTCGAGACGCTGCCCGAGGTCGGCGATCCGGAAAAGCCCAAGCTGGTCTTCTTCTTCGACGAGGCCCACCTGCTGTTCAACGACGCCCCCAAGGCGCTGTTGGAGAAGATCGAACAGGTGGTGCGCCTGATCCGCTCCAAGGGTGTCGGCGTCTATTTCGTGACCCAGAACCCGGCCGACATTCCCGATGCGGTGCTGGGCCAGTTGGGGGCGCGCGTCCAGCACGCCCTGCGCGCCTACACCCCGGCCGACCAGAAGGGGCTGAAAGCCGCCGCCCAATCGTTCCGCGTCAATCCCGCGTTCGACACCGCCGAGGCCATCCAGGCGCTGGGCGTGGGCGAGGCCCTGGTCTCGACCCTGGACGAGAAGGGCGCGCCCCGGATCGTCCAGCGGACCCTGATCCGTCCGCCCGCCTCGCGCCTGGGCCCGCTCGCCCCGCAGGAGCGCGCGGCGCTTCAGGCCAAGAGCCCCGTCGCCGGCGTCTATGACCAGGCCCAGGACCGCGATTCCGCCTACGAAATCCTGCAGAGCCGCGCCCTGAAGGCCGAGCGCGAGGCCGACGCCGAACGCGCCGAGCAGGAAGCCGCCCGCCGCGCCGAGGCCGAGGCCAAGGTCCGCGAGCGGGAGGCGCGCGCCAGCCGGCCTCGCGCGTCCAGCCGCCAGACCATGACCGAGGCCTTCGCCGTGACGCTGGTGCGCACCGTCGCCTCCCAGGCGGGCCGCGAGCTCATGCGCGGTCTCCTGGGCGGCCTCAGCCGTCGGCGGCGCTGACCCCGCGTTTGCGCGGCGAGGCCTTTTTTCCCGGTCGCCGCGCCTCGCCCAGCAGGCTCGCGGCCACCTCGGCCAACTGGTCGATCTGGAACGGCTTGCGCAGGACGGGCCAGGGCAGGTCGGCGGGCGCCATGTCCATGCGAGATCCCGCGTAGCCGGTGGTCAGCAGCACGGCCAGCTGGGGACGCCGCTCGGCCGCCGCGCGGGCCAGATCCACGCCCGAGACGCCGCCGGGCATGACGATGTCGGACATCAGCAGGTCGAAGGTCGCGCCGCTCTCCAGGATTTCGAGCGCGGCGACGCCGGTTTCGGCCGTGATGACCTCGCAGCCCAGATCCCGCAGCAGGCCGGCGGCGATGTCGCGGACCGCGGCGTCGTCCTCCGCCAGCAGCACGCGCACGCCCCGCAGGCGCTCGCGGGCCGGCGTCGCCGGACGGACGGCCGCCGGCGTCGCGGCCTCGTCGGTGGCCGGCAGGTAGAGCGCCACCGTCGTGCCCTGGCCCTCGACGCTATCGATGCTCACGCCCCCGCCGCATTGGCGCAGGAAGCCGTAGACCTGGGCCAGGCCAAGGCCCGTGCCCTTTCCCACCTCCTTGGTCGTGAAAAACGGCTCGAAGACCCTGGCCAGCACCTCGGGCGACATGCCCGCGCCGGTGTCGCGCACGGCGACCCGCACGTAGCGGCCGGGCGCGGTGTCGGCGACTTCGCCCTCGGCCAGGGTCACCGGGTCGACCGTGATGGCGATCTCGCCGCCGTCCGGCGTGGCGTCCGTGGCGTTGACGACGAGGTTCAGCAGGGCGGCCTCGAACTGGGCGGCGTCGACGCGCGAGCCAACCGCTCCGGGACTGCGGCGGACGGTAAGGTTTATCGCCTCGCCCACGGCGCGACGGAGCAGAGGTTCGGCCTGGTCCAGCAGGGCGCCGATATCGACCACCTCCAGTCTCAGCTCCTGGCTTCGCGAAAAGGCCAGAAGCTGCCGCGTCAGCCGTTCGCCCCGCCGGCCGGCCGCCAGGGCCGCCTCGGCCAGCCGGGTCACGCGGGCGGTGTCGTCGGGGCGACGCAGGATCATGTCCAGCCCGCCGACGATCACGGTCAGCAGGTTGTTGAAATCGTGAGCCACCCCGCCGGTCAGACGCCCGACCGTCTCCAGTCGCTGGACCTGGGCCAGGGCGGCCTGGGCGCTGGCGGTCTCGGCCATGCTGGCCTCCAGGGCCGCCGTCCGTTCGGCCACGCGATCTTCCAGGTCCTTGCGCGCCTCGACCGTCTCGGTGAAGTCGAAGCAGCTGCCGATATAGCCGCGATAGGCGCCCGTCTCGTCGAAGCGAGGCGCGCCGGCGCTATTGACCCAACGCCAGGCGCCGTCGGCGCGCTTCAAGCGGAAGGCCAGGTTGAACGGCTCGCGGCGGGCGGCCGCCGCATTGGCCGTCGCGATGCTGGCCTCGCGATCGTCGGGATGGACGCCTTGCAACCAGCCCGAACCCATCTCCTGCTCCATGGACCGGCCGCGAAAATCGAGCCAGGCCTGGTTGAACCAGTCGACTTCGCCTCGGGCGGTGGTCGCCCAGATCAGCACGGGAGCGGAGTTGGCCAGGCTCCTGAACAGCTCCTCGCTGCTGCGCAGGGCCGCCGCGGCGCGCCGCTCATGGGTCACGTCCCGGAAGGTCACCGCCAGGTCGCCGCCGAGACGCACGCCGCTGGAGCGGATCCATCGCTCCTCGCCGTCGATCTCGCGCCGGACGTCGATATCGTCGGGGCCGCCGGCCTTCAGCAGACGCGTCAGCCGGTCGACCATCTCGCGTCCCGTCTCGTCGGGAAAGACCTCCAGCACCCGCCGGCCCACCAGGGTCGCGGCGCCGGCCGGCCGCATCGAGTCCGCCATCGGATTGGCGTAGGTCCAGCGGAAATCGACCACGTGTTCGCCTTCGCGCACCGGCTCCAGGATCACGAAGGCGTCCAGCGACACCTCCTGGGCCGAACGGAACCGTTCCTCGGCCGCCAGGCCGGAGCGCACGGCGATCCGCATGGCCTCGACCAGCACCACGATCAATCCGCCACAGAGGACGAACATGCCAAGCTGGACGCTTTCACGGGCGTGCAGCGTCCAGCCGCCGTCCGCCATCCAGAAGCGCCAGGCGATGATGGCGCTGAGCCCCACGGCCAGGAGGCCGGGGCCGAGCCCTCCGACCATGGCCCCGACGAGGACCGCCACGAAGAAGGTTGGGAAATTGATCGGGACGTCGGTGACCGAAACCGCGAGCGCCCGCGCGGCGGCGGCGGCCAGGACGGCCGTCACGGCCAGGGCGTAACGCACCTCGCGGCGGTCGGCCGCCGTAACGAACTTGATGGCCGTTCGTCTTAGCACCCAGGTCCACGCCCCATCGACGCCCGCAGCGGCGCAACGGCTCCGCTCGGCTCACGCCCAACGCCCAATGGAATACGCAGTTCCAGGCCTGGGCAAGGCTTGTCGGAAAGGGACGGGTCACGCTTGCGTCCGTTCCGCCGACGGCCGGGCCCGAAGACGCCCGCGAACGGGGCGCGCATCCTATGCGGGCTGGATCGGAACCCGCTGGGCCAGCTGGTGTTCGCGCCAGGAGATGAACAGGGTCGAGATCACGACGATCGCCGCGCCGACGAGGGTGGCCCGGTGCGGGACCTCATGGAACAGCAGCAGGCCGGCGCCCACGGCGAAGACCAGCCGCGTGTAGTCGATCGGCGCCATGACCGCGGCCTCGCCCGCCTCCATGCCCTTGATATAGGCCCCCTGAGTGAGCGTGCCGATCACCCCCATCGCCGCCAGCAGGCCAAGGTCGGGCCAGGTCGGCCAGCGCCAGACGAAGAGAGCCGGCGGGATCGCGAAGATCACGCCCAGCACCGCCGCGTAGACCAGCAGCACGAACGGGCTGTGGTCGCGGGTCATGACCTTCATGCCGGTGATGGTCAGGGCGAACAGGAAGGCCGAGATCAAGGCGCAGGCCTGGGGCCAGCCGATCCACGCGCCGACCCCACCGGCTCCAGGGCGCAGCATGATCAAGACGCCCACGAAGCCGACCAGCGCCGCGCCGATCCGCAAGGGTCCGATCGGCTCGCGCAGCACGAAGGCCGCCAGCGGCACCAGCCACAGGGTCCGGGTGAACGAAAGGGCGTTGGCGTCGGCCAGGGGCAGCTTCTGATAGGCGTAGAAGCCCATGATCAGCGCCAGAACCCCGGCGCTGGATCGGAAGATCAGGATCCCCGGCCGCGTGGTGCGGAACGCCGCGCGCCAGTCGCGGGCGATCAGCGGCAGCAGCACGATCACCCCCGCCAACTGGCGGTAGAAGGTCTGCAGCGCCGCCGGATACCCCGGGCCGAGGAACTTGATCAGGGTCGTCATCGCCGTGAAGCCGATGGCCGAGGCCAGCATCCACAGCGCGCCGCGCAGGTTCGGAGTGAGGCTCACCCCGCCCCGCCGGAGGCGATCAGGGCCGCGCGCATCTGCTCGGCCTGCTCGGGCGTGATGCCCATCGCCGCCAGGATCGGCGAGGGCGTGTTGACGTCCCAGGCGCTGCGCGGCCCGACGGTGATGCCGCCGTCGACCACGATGTGGGTCCCGGTCACGAATTCGGAGTCGTCGCTGGCCAGGTAGAGGGCGGCGCGGGCGATGTCCTCGGGCAGGCCCGACTTCGGGATCGGCTGGATCTTGGGGCCGATCTGGGCGACCTGGGCGGCCATCTGGTCGGCGACCTCGCGCGACAGGCCCATCGAGGCGCCGAAGATCGAGGTGGCGATCAGGCCCGGGCAGATCGCGTTGACCCGGATCTTGCGGGGCGACAGCTCGGCGGCCGCGCAGCGGCTCATGTGGATCACCGCCGCCTTGGCGGTCGAATAGGCCAGGGGGCCGAAACCGGCCTGCAGGCCCGCGATCGAGGCGGTGTTGATGATCGAGCCGCCGCCGCGCTGGGCCATCAGCGGCGTGGCGTGCTTCATGCCGAGGGCCGGGCCGCGCACCAGCAGGGCGAAGGTCTTGTCCCAGCCGTCGGCGGTCAGCTCCTCGACGCCGGCGGGGGTGCCGCCGTGACCGGCGTTGTTGAAGAGGATGTCCAGCCCCCCGAAGGCGCTGGCGGCCAGGTCGATCGTCGCGGCGACCTCGGCTTCGGAGGTCACGTCGCAGCGGGAGAAGCGCACGCGGTCCGGAAACCGCTTTTCCAGCATCGCGCCCTTCTCGGCCTGCAGGTCGGCGGCGACGACCCGCGCGCCCTCGGCGACGAACAGTTCGACCGTTCCGAGCCCGATGCCCGAGCAGCCTCCGGTGACGACGGCGATCTTGCCGTCCAGACGTCCGACCATGGTGTTCTCTCCTCCGCGTCGCCGATCTCTCATGGATCGGTGATCAGTGATCATATTCGCGAAGAGGGTGGGCCTTGGCTAGGGGCGCCAGCCAAATCGGGGGAAGCCAAATCGGGGAAGCCAAATCGAGGGTAGCCAAATCGGCAAGCGTGACGACGACGCCCGAAAGCCCCTGCTCGTCGCCAC
>NZ_DATFAV010000019.1:0-9363 GCF_035254145.1 Caulobacter sp.
GTCCTTCTTCGCACCCGCAGCAATCGGCTCTTCCGCCTCGTTCCATTCGACGGGCGTCAGGGGACCGGTGAGCGCGTGCTTGAGCACCTCGTCCATGGTCGAGACCGGGATGATTTCCAGTCCGTCCTTGACGCTTTGCGGCACGTCCACGAGGTCCTTCTCGTTCTCCTGCGGGATCAGCACGGTCTTGACGCCGGAGCGCAGGGCCGCGAGCAGCTTCTCCTTCAGGCCGCCGATGGCGGTGACCCGGCCGCGTAGAGTGATCTCGCCGGTCATGGCGATATCCTTGCGGATCGGGATGCCGGTCAGCACCGAGACGATGGCCAGACCCATGGCCGCGCCGGCGGACGGACCATCCTTGGGCGTGGCGCCGTCCGGCACGTGGATGTGCACGTCGGTCTTCTCGAAGACCGGCGGCTTGATGCCGAACTGCAGCGCTCGCGAGCGGACGTAGCTGTTGGCCGCCGCGATCGACTCCTTCATCACGTCCTTGAGGTTGCCGGTGATCTGCATGCGACCCTTGCCCGGCATCTTCACGGCTTCGATGGTCAGGATGTCGCCGCCGAACTCCGTCCAGGCCAGACCGGTGACGATGCCGACCTGATCGACCTCGTCGGTCTCGCCGTAGCGGTACTTCTTGACGCCCGCGTACTTGGCCAGACGCTCGTCGTCGATGGTGATCGAGGCGACCTTTTCACGGGCCAGATCACGCACCGTCTTGCGCGCCAGGGCGCCCAGTTCCCGCTCCAGCGACCGCACGCCGGCTTCCCGGGTGTAGTAGCGGATCAGGTCGCGGATAGCCTTGTCCGGAACGATGAACTCGGCCGGCTTCAGGCCGTGATCCTTGGCCAGCTTCGGCAGGATGTGCCGCTTGGCGATCTCCAGCTTCTCATCCTCGGTGTAGCCGGGGATGCGGATGATCTCCATGCGGTCCAGCAGCGGCTGGGGCATGTTCAGGCTGTTGGCCGTCGTGACGAACATCACCTGCGACAGGTCGTAGTCGACCTCCAGGTAGTGGTCGCCGAACGTCGAGTTCTGCGCCGGATCCAGCACCTCAAGCAGCGCCGAGGCGGGGTCGCCGCGGTAGTCGCTGCCCATCTTGTCGATCTCGTCCAGCAGGACGAAGGCGTTGGTGGTCTTGGCCTTCTTCATCGACTGGACGACCTTGCCGGGCATCGAGCCGATGTAGGTGCGGCGGTGACCGCGGATCTCGGCCTCGTCACGCACGCCGCCGAGGCTCATGCGCACGAACTCGCGGCCCGTGGCCTTGGCCAGCGACTTGCCCAGCGAGGTCTTGCCGACGCCGGGAGGGCCGACCAGGCACAGGATCGGGCCCTTCAGCGAGTTGGTCCGGGCCTGGACGGCCAGATACTCGAGGATCCGTTCCTTGACCTTTTCCAGACCGTAGTGGTCGGCGTCGAGGATCTCCTCGGCCTCCGCCAGGTCGATCTTCTTGGTCTTGGCCTTGCCCCACGGAATCGACAGCAGCCAGTCCAGATAGTTCCGGACCACGGTGCTCTCGGCCGACATCGGGCTCATGTTGCGCAGCTTCTTCAGCTCGCTCTCGGCCTTGGCGCGCGCTTCCTTGGACAGCTTGGTCTTCTTGATGCGCTTTTCGAGGTCGATCAGTTCGTCACGCGCGTCGTCGGGATCGCCCAGCTCGCGCTGGATCGCCTTCATCTGCTCGTTCAGATAATACTCGCGCTGGGTCTTCTCCATCTGGCGCTTCACGCGCGAGCGGATCTTCTTCTCGACCTGCAGCACCGAGATTTCGCCCTCCATCAGGGCGAAGACCTTTTCCAGGCGCTTCACGACGTCGAAGATTTCCAGCAGGTTCTGCTTGTCGCCGATCTTCACCGAAAGGTGCGCGGCGATGCTGTCGGCCAGCTTGCCCGGCTCGGCGATCTGCGGGATCGACGCCAGGGCCTCCGGCGGCACCTTCTTGTTCAGTTTGACGTAGTTTTCGAATTGCTCGACGACCGCGCGCGACAGGGCTTCGGCCTCCGGGCCGGCGCCTTCGTCCTCGCTGACCTCGCCGATCTGGGCTTCGTAGAAGGACTCCTGGTCGGTGAACTTCACGACAGCCGCGCGGCCCTTGCCCTCGACCAGCACCTTGACGGTGCCGTCGGGCAGCTTCAGCAGCTGCAGCACGGTGGCCAGCACGCCGACGTCGAAGATGTCGCCCGGCGCCGGATCATCGTCCGCCGAGTTCTTCTGCGTCACGAGCAGGATCTGCTTGTCGCCGCGCATCACTTCCTCGAGGGCGCGCACGGATTTGTCGCGGCCCACGAAGAGCGGCACCACCATGTGCGGGAACACAACGATGTCCCGCAGGGGCAAGACAGGAAGCGTACGTAGTTCGGACATGTTCTCAATACTCCCGGCCGCGGCGCACACGGCGCCTGGCCACGCGGGCCGCCGTAACTTCAGACGATGCGCCTGAGTCGATCGGCCCGTCCGCCCTGGACTGGACGGAATGTCGTTATTTATGTGGACGTTTTACAACACGGTTCAAGCGTACTCGCCTCACAGCGGCGACAGGTCGCGCAGTTCAGGCCAAGTTAAAGCGCTTATGCCCCCCATTCGCTCCGTGAGGGAAAATTAGCCCAATGCGGGGCGTGTTACGTGTCTTCCATCGCTCAAGCTATGCGTGGCGCCGAAGCCGCACGGTTGGTCCAACAGCTGTACGACGTCAGCTTATCCACGAAAAAAGCGCGCCTCCCACAGGAAGGCGCGCCTGATTTTCGTAGCGGCGGTTGGCGTTAGGCCGAAGCCGCGCCGCCCTTCTTTTCCGCGTAGATCAGCAGCGGCTGGGCCCGGCCCTCGACGACCTCGGCGTTGACCACCACCTCCTCGACGCCCTCGTAGTTGGGCAGTTCGAACATGGTCTCCAGCAGGATGCCCTCCATGATCGAACGCAGGCCGCGCGCGCCGGTCTTGCGGGCGATGGCCTTCTTGGCGACGCCGTGCAGGGCGTCCTCGGTGAAGGTCAGGCCGATGTTCTCCATCTCGAACAGGCGCTGGTATTGCTTGACGAAGGCGTTCTTCGGTTCGGTCAGGATCTTGACCAGGGCGGTCTCGTCGAGATCCTCCAGGGTCGCGACCACCGGCAGACGGCCGATGAATTCCGGGATCAGGCCGAAGCGCTGCAGGTCGTCGGGTTCGACATTGCGCAGGATCTCGCCCGTGCGACGCTCTTCCGGATCGGTCACCTTGGCGCCGAAGCCGATCGACTTGGCCGCGCCGCGCGCCGAGATGATCTTCTCGAGCCCTGCGAACGCGCCGCCGCAGATGAACAGGATGTTCGTCGTGTCGACCTGCAGGAACTCCTGCTGCGGATGCTTGCGCCCGCCTTGCGGCGGCACGGAGGCGACGGTGCCTTCCATGATCTTCAGCAGGGCCTGCTGCACGCCCTCGCCCGACACGTCGCGGGTGATCGAGGGATTGTCGGACTTGCGGCTGATCTTGTCGATTTCGTCGATATAGACGATGCCGCGCTGGGCGCGCTCGACGTTGTAGTCGGCGGCTTGCAGCAACTTCAGCACGATGTTCTCGACGTCTTCGCCGACGTAACCGGCTTCGGTCAGCGTCGTGGCGTCGGCCATCGTGAACGGCACGTCGATGATTCGAGCCAGCGTCTGGGCCAGCAGCGTCTTACCCGTACCGGTCGGACCGACCAGCAGGATGTTCGACTTGGCCAGTTCGACGTCGTTGTTCTTCGAAGCGTGATTGAGGCGCTTGTAGTGGTTGTGCACCGCCACCGCGAGAACCTTCTTCGCGTGGCCTTGCCCAATCACGTAATCGTCCAGGACTTCGCAGATCTCGCGCGGCGTCGGCACGCCGTCCTTGGACTTCACGAAGGCGATCTTGTGCTCTTCGCGGATGATGTCCATGCAGAGTTCGACGCATTCATCACAAATGAACACCGTCGGTCCCGCGATGAGCTTGCGCACCTCATGTTGGCTCTTTCCGCAGAAAGAACAGTACAGGGTGCTCTTGGTGTCGCCGCTCGCGGCTTTCGTCATGATCGCTTCTCACACTATGGCGACTTACAGCTTAACGCCGAGACGCCCCTCCGAGCGCATATGCCGCCACCGAAGCGAGCAGGATATACGCCGGGAGTTGTCTAATCCTTGACATTCCCCGATCCGCGCCTGCTTCACAAGCCTTGCCGGCGCCTTTCACGCCTCAAACGCTCGAACGCGGCGGATCGCGTCATGACCTCGTCATCTAAATTGGGCGATTGGCGCTCGGGCGCAAGCGTCCAGCGTCTTGGCCCTTACAGCGGCCTGTGGAACCCCGTATTACGAAGTCGGGAATCGAGACGGTCGAGCGCGTCGAGCGCGCTCTGTGGGAAGGTCGATGGCGAAGCGTTCTTTGATGTCCAAGGGGTTGAGCGCTTCGCGCCCGATGACCGGCGACATGGGCCATGAGCCGGGCCTGGTGGCTTTCGACTTCGACGGCACCTTGACCGTCAAGGACAGTTTCAACGCCTTTCTGAAGTGGCGCGCGGGTCGCAAGTGGACGCGCGGCGTCATTCGCCTGACCCCCTCGCTGATCGCCTATGTGTTCGACCGCAACCGCGCGAAACTCAAGGCCGCCGCGGTCCGCGAGTTCTTGAAGGGCGCGACGGTCGAGCAGATCGAGAACGACGCCAGGGCCTTCGCCGAGGCCTATGCGCCATCCCTGTTGCGCCCGGACGCCGTAGCCGTCTGGCGCGCGTGGCGGGCCAAGGGCGCCAAGATGGTCATCGTGACGGCTTCCCCCGAGATCACCGTCGCGCCATTCGCCCGAGGCTTGGGCGCTGACATGCTGATCGGCACGCGCCTGATCTGCTCGGAGGACGGCCGCATCCTGGGCGGGCTCGACGGGAACAACTGCCGGGCCAAGGAAAAGGTCGTCCGCCTGCGCGAAGTGTTCGGCGCCGACGTCCACCTGACGGCGGCCTATGGCGACACCTCGGGCGACACCGACATGCTCGCGATCGCCGGCGAGAAGGGCTACCGCGTCTTCCGAGGCAAACCGGCGACCTGAGCGGATTTGCCGCAGGGCGCCTCGCGACAAAAAAGCCGCCGACCCGGAGGTCGGCGGCTTTCTCGTTTCAGTGAAGCTTCGCCCTATTCGGCGCCGGCCTCGGCCGCTTCGCGCGTGTCGTAGACGTGATCGACCAGGCCCCAGGCCTTGGCCTCTTCCGAGCTCATGAAGTGGTCGCGGTCCAGGGTGCGCTCGACCTCTTCATAGGTGCGGCCGCAGTGCTTGACGTAGATCTCGTTCAGGCGGCGCTTGGTCTTGATGATGTCCTCGGCGTGGCGCTCGATGTCCGAGGCTTGGCCGCGGAAGCCGCCCGAGGGCTGGTGCACCATGATGCGGGCGTTCGGCAGGGCGATACGCTGGCCGGCGGCGCCGGCGGCGAGCAGAAGGCTGCCCATCGAGGCGGCCATGCCCATGCACACCGTCGAGACCGGGCTCTTGATGTATTGCATGGTGTCGTAGATCGCGAGGCCAGCCGTCACCACGCCGCCCGGCGAGTTGATGTACATGGCGATTTCCTTCTTGGGGTTCTCCGACTCCAGGAAGAGAAGCTGGGCGCAGATCAGGCTGGCCATGCCGTCCTCGACGGGACCGGTCAGGAAGATGATCCGTTCCTTCAGCAGTCGCGAGAAGATGTCGAACGCCCGCTCGCCGCGGCTGGTCTGCTCAACCACCATCGGAACCAGGTTCATCGCCGTCGAAACCGGATCGTACATCATTGGGGATCACCCTTTTCGTGTGTCTCTGGCGCGAAAACGAATCAGCCCCCGCGCGCCTTCGCCAACGCATATCGCGTGGCGCTTAACAGGTTGCAAGGAGCGGGCATCCTCGCGCCGATACGAAAAAGGCGCGACCCTCGCGGACCGCGCCTTGATCATCTCGACCTAATCGGGCCTTAGCCGCCGTAGCCTTCCGGCAGGTCGTCTTCTTCCAGGAGCTCGTCCTTGGAGACTTCCTTTTCCTCGACCTTGGCCTTGCCGAAGATCAGGTCGACGACCTTGTCCTCGTAGATCGGGGCGCGGAGAGCGGCCTGAAGGTCGGCTCGCTGGCGGTACATGTCGAACACCTGCTGGGCTTGCGCGCCGTATTGGCGAGCTTCGCGCATGATGGCGTCGGTCAGTTCCTGATCGGTGACGACGACATCGTTCTTCCGACCGATTTCTGCGAGCACCAGACCCAGACGCACGCGGCGCTCGGCGATCTTGCGGTACTCTTCCTTGAGCGTGTCTTCCGACTTCTCGGCGTCTTCGGGCGGCAGGCCGCCACGGGCCTTGTCGGCCTCGACCTGTTGCCAGATGCCGGCGAACTCGGCTTCCACCATGCGCGGCGGCAGCGGGAAGTCGTGCTTGGTGTCCAGGACGTCCAGCAGAGCGCGCTTCAGCTTGAAGCGCGAGCTGTTGTCGTAACGGCCCGACAGGTTCGAGCGCAGCAGGTCCTTCAGGGCGGCCAGGTCCGACAGGCCCAGGCGCTTGGCCAGCTCGTCGTCGGCCTTGCCGTCGACCGGGGCGCGGACTTCGGTCACCTTGGTGGCGAACTCGGCGTCCTTACCGGCCAGGTCCTTGGCTTGGTATTCTTCCGGGAACTTCACCTTGACGACGACTTCGTCGCCCGGCTTGGCGCCGACCAGCTGGTCTTCGAAGCCCGGGATGAATTGACCCGAACCCAGGACCAGCTCGGCGCCCTCGGCCTTGCCGCCGGCGAATTCGACACCGTCGATCGTGCCGACGAAGTCGATCAGCAGTTGATCGCCGTCCTTGGCCTTCAGGCTCTTGCCCGTGCGCGGCTCATAGGTGCGGGCCTGCTTGGCCAGCTCGTCCAGGGCCTCGTCGACCTCGGCGTCGGTGACCTTGTAGACCGGCTTGATCAGTTCGATCGACGTCGGGTCGATCGGTTCGAATTCCGGCATCACTTCGACGGCCAGTTCGAACGCCAGGTCTTCGCCGCCAGCGATGACCTTTTCCATGTCCGACGACGGGTTCAGCTCGGGCTGACCGGCCGGACGCAGCTTGTTTTCCTCGAGGACCTTCTGGGTCGTCTCGTTCAACGCCTGCTCGACGACTTCGCCCATCAGGGCCTTGCCGTACATGCGACGGACGTGAGCGGTCGGCACCTTGCCGGGGCGGAAACCCTTCACGTTCATCTGCGGAGCGACTTCGGCGATCCGCGCATCCAGGCGCGTGGCCAGTTCACTCGCGGGCACCGTGACGCCAAAAACGCGGCTGAGGCCTTCGCCCGACTTTTCAACGATCTGCATCGACATTCTTAATTCTCGGGTCGAGGCGCCAAGCGCCCGATCTCCGCCCTGGGGTCCAAAAGATCGACGCCGCCCGCGAGGCCGGGGCGGCGAAAGAGCGTCCTTATGTCACGACGTGCGCGAGCATCCAAGAGCGCGATAGGTCAAAACTGGCGGGACACAAGATGCGCCCCGCCAGATGTCTGGTGCGGATGAGAGGACTCGAACCTCCACGCCTCTCGGCGCTAGAACCTAAATCTAGTGCGTCTACCAGTTTCGCCACATCCGCGTGCGACGGGGCTTACGGACTTGCGGCGCGGCGCGCAAGCCCGGTCAGCGTCCGCCGTGCAGCTCGGCCAGGACGGCCGGCGCCAGGCCCGGAAGGTCCTCGGCGATCAGACCCGGGCCGTGCCGACGGCCGCATTCGGCATGGATCCACGCCCCCGCGCAGGCGGCCTCGAAGCTCTCCATGCCCTGGGCGATCAATCCGCCGATGAACCCGGCGAGCACGTCGCCCGAACCCGCCGTGGCCAGCCATGGCGTCCCGTTCAGGAGAACCGAGGCCCGTCCGTCGGGCGCGGCGACCACGGTGTCCGCCCCTTTCAACAGCACGACGGCGCCGGCCGTGCGCGCCGCCTCGCGGGCCGCGGTGATCCGCTCGGGTCCTCGCGCCAGCAACCCCGGAAAGACGCGCTCGAACTCCCCAGGATGCGGGGTCAGCACGTCGTCGCGGTCGAGGCACGCAAACAGGGCTTCGGGATCGTGTCGGAAGCTGGTCAGGGCGTCGGCGTCGACCACCAGGGCCGCGCCCGTGCGGGCCAGGGCCTGCAAATTACGGGCGGTCGCCTCCCCCACCCCGGCGGCGGGGCCGATGATGACGACGTCGGCCTCCTCGGCCGCGACGGCTAGATCCGCGTCCGACTCGAACGGCGCCAGCATCACCGCCTCCAAGTGCGCCGCGTTGACGGCGAGAGCGCCGGGCGGAGACAGGACCGTCACCGCGCCCGCGCCGATCCGAAGCGCGCCACGGGCCGAGAGGCGAGCAGCTCCTGTGTTCCAGGCCTCGCCGCTGACGACCTTGAGGCGCCCGCGGCTGTGCTTGTGGACGTCGAACGCCGGCCAGGGAAAGCGCGCGCGCCAGAGGCTAGGATCGTCCTCGAACAGACCGACACCCTCAACCGGGCCTAGCCCGATATCGGCGAGTACGATTTCGCCACAGGATTTCCGCCCTTCGGCCAGGACATGGGCCGGCTTGCGGCGATGGAAGGTCACGGTCACGTCGGCGCGGAAGGCGACCCCGCCGAGGGAGCGGCCGGTGTCTCCGTGAATCCCCGACGGCGTGTCCACGGCCACGATGTCCAGGGTCAGGTCGCCGCAGACGCGCGCCAACCTCGCCACCTCGCCTTCCAAGGGCCGCGAAAGACCCGCGCCGAACAGGGCGTCTATATAGAGAGCGTCGGGCGCGGGCTGTGACGACAGCGGACGCACCTCGCCCTTCCAGCGGGACGCGGCCCAGCGCGCGGCTTCGGTGGACGGCGGATAGGCCGCCTCGACGACGACAGGCCAACCCCGCCGTTTCAGATGGCGCGCGGCGACATAGCCATCGCCGCCATTGTCGCCGGGTCCGCACCAGATCACCACCGGCCGGCGGTCGTAGCGGGCGCGAACCGCGTCGGCCACCGCCGCTCCGGCGCGCTCCATCAGGACCTGCGTGGGCGTCCCACTCGCCACGGCGGCGCGATCGGCCGCGGTCATTTGGGCGACGGACAAGATCTCTCGCGCCACGGCGACTCCTTCAAAGCACTTGGCTCTGAGCTTCGCGCCCTTTCTCCACCAGGATCAAGCGGCCGCCCTCGACCTCGAAGACCGTCCGAGAGCAATGATCCGGCCGGAAGACGATAACCGATGGGTCGCCGGTGGCCGTCGCCACGGCCGCGTTCAGCGCCACGAAGTGGCTGAACACCGCGGCTCCTCGATGCTCGCCAAGCGCGGCCGCCACGCCTCTCGCCCAGTCGAGATAGTTCAAGTCGCCGACGACTTCGTCCCACCGCCCTTCGAAGGCCTGCCTCAGCCACCCTGGCCTCTGGTCGGCCGCCAGG
>NZ_DATFAV010000020.1:0-4460 GCF_035254145.1 Caulobacter sp.
GAGGGCGGGGTTGTTGGGGCGACGGTGCTCCCACAAAAAAAGGCCGCGTCCGGATCGGGCGCGGCCTTGAGTTTGCTTAGGGGGAGAAAGAAAGCGGTACGCTACGCTCACAAACGCAGGAACGCCCGGGCCACCGAGAACAGGCCGCCCCACACGATCGCGTTCAGCACCGCCGCCAGCAGCACCGCGAAGCCGAGCGGCCATTGGCGCGGTCGGCGGGCGCGGGGATCGAAGGGACGGGCTTGCGACGCGACAGGCATGAGACGCTCCTTAACCATGAGCCCATGGTCGAGATTGACTCGGCCTGCGCGAACCGGGCGACCTGTCGCGCGCCGCCTTGTCGCACCCCAGGCTTTGATTCCGGGCTTGGAACGGGCGAAGGTCGATTCCCGAGCCGCCCGGAGCCCGCATGACCGACGCCATCGTCCTTGACCGGGCCAGCAAGACCTACGGCGGCCAGATGGTCTTGGCGCCGACCACCCTGACGATCGCCAAGGGCCGCTTCGTGGCCCTGGTCGGCGGCTCCGGCGCGGGCAAGACCACGCTGCTGAAGCTGATGAACGGGCTCCAGGCCCCGACGACCGGTCGGGTGCTGATCGAGGGCGCGGACGTCGCCGCCCGGCCGGGACCGGAGCTGCGGCGAGGCGTTGGCTATGTCTTCCAGGAGATCGGCCTTTTCCCGCACATGACCGTCGCCCAGAACATCGGGATCACGCCGGAGCTGCTGGGCTGGCCGGCCGCCGAGATCGCCGTGCGGGTGGACGAACTTCTCGACCTCGTGGCCCTGCCGCGCGAGGTCGCGGGCCGCCCCCCGTCGCGGCTGTCAGGCGGTCAACGCCAGCGGGTGGGCGTGGCGCGAGCCCTGGCGGCGCGGCCGTCGATCCTGCTGATGGACGAGCCGTTCGGCGCCTTGGACCCGGTGACCCGCGTCGCCCTGGCCGACGACGTCCGGCGGCTGCACGAGGCCCTGGGGCTGACCACCGTGATGGTGACGCATGACGTCGGCGAGGCGCTGCTGCTGGCCGACGAGGTCGTGGTGATGGCGGGCGGCCAGGTGCTGGCGAAAGCCTCGCCCCGGGAATTGCTGGCTGGCCACGACGATCCGGTCGTCGCCGAGCTGATCGCGGCCCCGCGCCAGCAGGCCGAGCGCCTCGCGGAGCTGGCCCGTGGCTGATCGTCTTCACGCCGCGCTGGCCCTCCTGCCCGAGCGTCTCGGTTGGCATGTCGCCCTCTCGGCCGCGGCCCTGGCGCTGGGCCTGACCATAGCCCTGCCGCTGGGGATCGCCGCGGCGCGCAGCCCGCGCTTGAAGTGGATCGCCCTGGCCACGGCGGGCCTCGTCCAGACCATCCCGAGCCTGGCCTTGCTGGCGCTGTTCTATCCGGTGCTGCTGCTGCTCTCGGGTCTGGCGGCCAAGGTGCTGGGCCATGGCTTTCCGGCCCTGGGCTTCCTGCCGTCGCTGCTGGCCCTGACCCTCTATTCGATGCTGCCGATCCTCCGGAACGCGGCGGCGGGCGTCTCCGGGGTCGACCCGGCCGTGGTCGAGGCCGCGCGCGGCGTCGGCATGACCGACCGCCAACGGCTGTGGCGGGTCGAACTTCCCTTGGCCGCGCCAGTGATCATGGCCGGCGTGCGTACGGCGGCCGTCTGGACCATCGGGGCGGCGACGCTCTCCACGCCCGTCGGTCAGACCTCGCTGGGCGACTACATCTTCTCCGGGCTCCAGACCGAGGACTGGGTGGCGGTGCTGGTCGGCTGCGCGGCCTCGGCGGGCCTGGCCCTGGTGGTCGACGGCCTGCTGGGTCTGATCGAAGGCGGCGTGGCGCGGCGGGACGGCAAGCGGCTGTGGGCCGGCGGCGTGGGACTAGTGATCGGTCTCCTGGCGGCCCTGGCGCCCCTGGCCGGGGCGGCCCTGTCGCAAGACCGGCCGGCCTATGTCATCGGGGCCAAGAACTTCTCCGAGCAGTACATCCTGGTGGAGCTGATGGCGGGGCGGCTGGAGGCGCAGGGCGCGAGCGTGCAGCGGCGCGTGAACCTTGGCTCGGCCGTCGCCTACCGCGCCCTCGCGGCGGGAGAGATCGACGCCTATGTCGATTATTCGGGGACGCTGTGGGCCAACATCCTGAACCGTCGGGACAATCCCGGCCGCCAGGCGGTGTTGAACGGCCTGCGCGCCGAGCTCAAGGCCCGCGACGGCGTGGTGCTGTTGGCTCCCCTCGGCTTCGAGAACGCCTACGCCCTGGCCATGCGGCGTGACCGCGCCGAGGCGCTGAGTGTGAAGACCCTGGCCGACCTAGCGACTAAGGCGCCGCAGCTGACCATGGGCGGCGACCTGGAGTTCTTCTCGCGGCCGGAATGGGCGGCGGTGGAGAAGGCCTACGGCCTGCGATTCAAGAGCAAACGCCAGTTCCAGCCGACGTTCATGTATCGCGCCCTGGAAAGTCGCGAGGCCGACGTGATCTCGGCCTTCTCGTCCGACGGCCGGATCGCGGCGGATGACCTGGTGCTGCTGAGTGATCCGAAGGGCGCCCTGCCGCCCTACGACGCGGTGATCCTGGTCTCGCCGAAGCGGGCAGGGGACCGGCGGCTGATCGAGGCGCTGAGGCCGCTGGGCGGTAGCATCGACGTCAAGGCGATGCAGACGGCGAACTATGCGGTGGATCGGGATAGCGGCAAGAAGAGCCCGGCCGAGGCGGCGGAGATGCTCCCCCGCTAGCGGGGGAGCTCTCGCGGAGCGACTGAGGGGGCTAGCTGGAGCGAGGCCGAGCTGGCCCCCTCCGGCCCTCTGGGCCACCTCCCCCGCGACGCGGGGGAGGATCCTTGGCCTTTACAGAATCCCCGGCAGGTCCAGCCCCTTCTCCCGCGCGCAGTCGATCGCGATCTCGTAGCCCGCATCCGCGTGCCGCATCACGCCCGTCGCCGGATCGTTCCACAGCACGCGCTCGATCCGCTTGGCCGCCGCTTCGGTGCCGTCGCAGACGATCACCATGCCCGCGTGCTGCGAGAAGCCCATGCCGACCCCGCCGCCGTGATGCAGCGACACCCAGGTCGCGCCCGAGGCGGTGTTGAGCAGGGCGTTCAGCAGCGGCCAGTCCGACACCGCGTCCGAGCCGTCCTTCATGCCCTCCGTCTCGCGGTTGGGCGAGGCGACCGAGCCGCTGTCCAGGTGGTCGCGGCCGATGACGATCGGGGCCTTCAGCTCGCCCTTGGCGACCATCTCGTTGAAGGCCAGGCCCAGGCGGTGGCGGTCGCCCAGGCCCACCCAGCAGATCCGCGCCGGCAGGCCCTGGAACTGTATCTTGCGGGCGGCCATGTCGAGCCAGTTGTGCAGGTGCGGATTGTCCGGGATCAGCGCCTTCACCTTGGCGTCGGTGCGGGCGATGTCCTCGGGATCCCCCGACAGCGCCGCCCAGCGGAACGGGCCGATCCCCCGGCAGAACAGCGGCCGGATATAGGCTGGCACGAAGCCCGGGATATCGAAGGCGTTGGCCACGCCTTCCTCCAGCGCCATCTGGCGGATGTTGTTGCCGTAGTCGACGGTCGGGACGCCGGCCTTCTGGAAGTCCAGCATGGCGCGCACGTGGATGGCCATCGAAGCACGAGCCGCCTTGGCGACACCGGCCGGATCGCGCTCGCGGGCCCCGTTCCACTGGTCCAGGCTCCAGCTGGCCGGGATGTAGCCGTTGACCGGATCGTGGGCGCTGGTCTGGTCGGTCAGCAGGTCGGGCCGGACGCCGCGCCCGTAGAGCTCGGGCAGCAGCTCGGCGGCGTTGCCCAGCAGGCCGACCGAGATCGGAGTCTTCGCGGCGCATGCCTCTTCGATCCAGGCCAGGGCTTCGTCGACGTTGTCTGTGGACTTGTCGAGATAGCCGGTGCGCAGGCGCATCTCGATCCGCGAGGGCTGGCGCTCGACGGCCAGGCACGAGGCCCCGGCCATCACCGCCGCCAGCGGCTGGGCCCCGCCCATGCCGCCCAGGCCCGCCGTCAGCAGCCACTTGCCGGATAGGTCGCCCGCATAGTGCTGCCGGCCCATCTCGACGAAGGTCTCGTAGGTGCCCTGCACGATGCCCTGGGCGCCGATATAGATCCACGAGCCGGCGGTCATCTGGCCGTACATGGCCAGGCCTCGTCTATCGAGCTCGTTGAAGTGCTCCCAGGTGGCCCAGCGGGGCACGAGGTTGGAGTTGGCGATCAGCACCCGAGGCGCGTCGGCGTGGGTGCGGAAGACGCCGACCGGCTTGCCGGACTGCACCAGCAGGGTCTGGTCGTCGTCGAGCCGCCGGAGGGTCTCGACGATCTTGTCGAAGCTCTCCCAGTCGCGCGCCGCGCGGCCGATGCCGCCGTAGACGACCAACTCCTCGGGCCGCTCGGCGACGTCGGGATGCAGATTGTTCATCAGCATCCGCAGCGGCGCTTCGGTCGGCCAGGACTTGGCGGAAAGCGCGGTTCCGGTGGCGGGGCG
>NZ_DATFAV010000021.1:0-2164 GCF_035254145.1 Caulobacter sp.
ACCGCCGAGCTTGTGATCCCGCCATCGCGGGCCAGGCCGATCATCGGCGAGGCCGGATTGACGCCGTAGGCGATGTCGAAGGCGGCGCTGAGCGCATTGCCGGTGCCGTCGTCGCGGGTTTCTCGCACGCCGCCGATCTCGGAGGCGCCGAGGTTCGACGAGGGGGCGACCAGACCGGGCGTGACGACGCCGCCCTTGGCGTCGATGACGCGGGCGCCGGCCGGCACGGCCACGCCGGCGCCGATGGCGGCGATCTTGCCGTCCTTGATCACCAGGCTCCCGTTGGGGATCGCGGCGCTGGAGACGGGCTCGATGCGAGCGTTGACGATGGCGATGGTCTCGGCCGCGGCGGGGAGAGCCAAGGGGAGGGCGAGCGCGCAGGCCGCGCTGGTCAGGAGAAGGGACCGGATCATCAGTTGAACGCTCCCTGGCCGGGTTGGCCGAGCTCGAAATCGGACTTGGGCTGGAAGCGCGCGTCCTTGCGGTCGTAGATCAGCGCGCCATCGATGAAGACCTTCTCGGCCTGGGCGTAGACGCTGAACGGGTCACGGCTCCAGACCACCAGGTCGGCGGCCTTGCCGGCCTCGAGACTGCCGGTCTTGTCGCCGATGCCCATGGCCTTGGCCGGATTGGCCGTGATCCACTTGATGGCCTCGGCGCGCGGGATGTCGATGCCCAGCTTGGCGCCGGCGGCCATGGCGATGGCGGCCTCCTGGTTCAGCCGCTGGGTCATGATCGGATCGTCGGAGTGGATGACCACGCAGGCGCCGTTCTTCCAGAGGATCGCGGCGTTGGCGTCGATGCCGTCCAGGCTTTCCATCTTGAAGCCGGTCCACGAGGCCCAGGTGGCCGAGCAGACGCCTTCCTTGGCCAGTAGGGGCGCGATCTTGTAGCTCTCGATCGCGTGGTGGAACATCGTGATCTTGTAGCCAAACTCCTTGGCGATATCGATCATCGTGGCCTCTTCGTCGGCCCGGTAGCAGTGGTTCTGCACCAGGATCTCGCCCTTGAGGACGCCGGCCAGGGTTTCCAGTTGCAGGTCGCGCTTGGGCGGATCGGCCTTCTCGCCCTTCTGCTGTTTGGCGCGGAAGTCGTCCCACTTGCGGGCGTAGTCGGCCGCGTCGATCCAGGCCTTGCGATAGCCGAAGACATTGCCCATCGCGGTGGAGGGCGAGCGGCTCTTGCCGCCATAGACCCGCTTCGGGTTCTCGCCGCAGGCCATTTTCAGGCCATAGGGCGCGTCGGGGAACTTCATGCCCTGGGTGGTCAGGGACGGCACGTTCTTCAGCGTCACCGAACGGCCACCGAACAGATTGGCAGAGCCGGGGAGGATCTGCAGCGTGGTGACCCCGCCAGCCCGGGCCCGATTGAAGCCGGGATCCTGCGGCCAGACCGAATGCTCGGCCCAGACCTGGGCGGTGTTCGGGTCGGTGGCCTCGTTGCCGTCCGAGCGGACCTGGACGCCGGGCGAGGGATAGACCCCCAGGTGGCTGTGGGCGTCGATGACGCCGGGCGTGATCCATTTGCCGGTGGAGTCGACCTTGGCGACGTCGGCCGGGATCGGCGTGTCGGGGCCGCCGACGGCGATGATCTTGCCGCCCGAGGCGATGACCACGCCATTCTCGATCTGCTGGCCGGTGGCCGTCAGCACCGTCGCGCCGACGAAGGCCGTCGGGCGCGACGGGAAGGGCTTGTAGGTCGACGGAAAGCCGCTCGACGCCTCGCCGTCCAGGCCCTTGGGCAGCGGCTTGACCTCGGCCTTCTCGGCGGGCTTCGGCGCCGGCTTGGAGGGACTGCTGGTCCCGGTCGTCGCGCAGGCCGAGAGGCCAAGCGCCAGCAGGCTCGCGGCGGTCGCCGCGTAACGCCATCCGATCATGAAAAACCCCGACTCTCGAAGAGGCTGGAAGGACAGACGAAAAGGATCAGCTTATCAAGTCGGACGATGTCCGGCGGGCGCGATCGACGGCAAAATCGTTGCGCGGCGCCGCCAGGACGGTCCGCGCGTTCAATTGATCAGCTTGTCCATCGGAGATCGTCCATGCGCCGCCTGCTCGCGTGTCTCGCCCTGATCGCCTTGACGGGATGCGGCGCGCCGACGCCCGGCTCCGGAATGCCGCCGGCCCAGTCGCCCAGGACGCCGGTGGCCGAGGGCGGCATGTGCGGC
>NZ_DATFAV010000022.1:0-22020 GCF_035254145.1 Caulobacter sp.
CAGCCGATCGAGAAGGTCGGGGCTTCGGTCACCGTCCTGACCCAGGCCGCCATCGAAGCGAGCCAGGCGATCTCCGTCGTCGAACTGCTGGCCCAGGCCCCCGGCGTGAGCTTCACGCGCAATGGCGGGCCGGGGACCGCGACCAGCCTCTACATCCGCGGCGCCGAGACCCAGCACACCGTGGTGCTGATCGATGGGGTCAAGCTCAACGATCCCTCGTCGACCCAGGGCGCCTTCAACAGCGGCAATCTCTTGGCTGGCGACATCTCGCGCATCGAGGTCCTGCGCGGCGCCCAGTCGACCTTGTGGGGCAGCCAGGCGATCGGCGGCGTGGTCAACATCGTGACCGCCGATCCGACCACGCCCTTCACCAGCTCCATCGACGCCGAGGCCGGCGCGCGCAAGACCGGCTATCTGCGGGCCGGCGTCGGCGGGGCGGGAGATAAGATGACCTGGCGCGTGGCCGGCGGCTACTACACCACCGACGGCTTCTCGGCCTACAAGCCAGGCAAGGAGAAGGACGGCTATCAGAATTCCGGCCTCTCCGGCCGCTTCCGCGTGGCGTTGTCCGACAACGTCTCGGCCGAGGTCCGCTCGGTCTGGTCGAAGGGCAAGAACGATTTCGACGGCTTCAACGTCGACAGCCCCGAGTTTGGCCGCACCGAAGAACTGGTCGTCTATAGCGGCCTAAACGTCGCCCTGCTGGACGGTCGCTGGAACAACCGCCTCGGCTACGCCTACACCGACACCGACCGCGAGAACATCAACCCGGCCCGTCCCGCCGTGCCGCTGACCTTCGACGCGGCCGGCAAGAACAAGCGCTGGGAATACCAGGGCGTGTTCGCGGTCACCGACACGTTCAGCGCCACCTTCGGCGCCGAGAGCGAGCACGCGCGCATGCGTACGCGCTCGCCCAGCGTCAGTAAGCCCAACCCCGCGTTCGCGACCGGCAAGGTCGGCGTCGACAGCGTCTATGGCCAGTTGCAGGCCGAGGTCGTTCCAGGCCTCACCCTGACCGCGGGTCTGCGCTACGAGGACCACGACACCTATGGCGGCCACACCCTCGGGCAGGCCTCGGCGGCCTGGGCGCTGAACGAGGGGAACACCGTCCTTCGCGCCAGCTTCGGCCAGGGCTTCCGAGCTCCCGGTCTCTACGAGCTGTTCAGCGAATACGGCAACCTGAACCTGTCGCCGGAGAAGTTCGACAGCTGGGACGCCGGCGTCGAGCAGCGCTTCCTGGGCGGCAAGGCGCGCGCCTCGGCCACTTGGTTCCATCGGGAGGCCGACAACGAGATCCGGTTCTACTCGTGCTCCAGCGCCAGCGAGCCGCTGTGCGCCCCGGGCGGCGCCTTCCGGTACGGCTATTACGACAATGTCCTGAAGACTAAGGCGCAAGGCCTTGAACTGATTGGTGAACTCAAGCCCGTCCCGAACCTGACGATCACCGGCAACTACACCTATACCGACGCTGAAACCGACTCCGGCGCCAACAAGGGCAAGCAGTTGACCCGCCGCCCGAAGAACATGGGCAACCTGTCGGCGACCTATCGCTGGCCGGTAGGCCTGTCGACCACGGTCGCGGCGCGCCGCGTGGGCAAGACCTACAACAACGACGCCAACACCCAGGTCGTGGCGGCCTACACGGTGGTCGACCTGCGCGCGTCGTACCCGCTCAGCGACAAGCTCGAGCTGTTCGGTCGCGTGGAGAACGCGTTCGACAAGGACTACCAGACCATCCTGAACTACGGCACGCCCGGACGCGGCGCGTTCCTGGGCCTGCGGGCGCGGTTCTAGGATCGGTCATGGCGTCGATATTTCCCGTCGGCGCCTTCCGGCACGGCGGCCGTCTCCGCGAGGCGATGGCCGTCTATCCGGACGTGCGCGAGCCCTGGCTCGATCTTTCGACCGGGATCAATCCCGAGCCCTGGCCAGGCGCGCGCGCGTCCGACCGGGCGCTGCGGTCTCTGCCCGATCCTGACGCCCTGGCGGCGCTGGAGGCGGTCGCCGGACGCGCCTTCGGCGTCGCCGACAGCGATCGGGTGATCGCCGTGAGCGGGGCCGATGCGGCCCTGCGGCTGCTGCCTCTTCTACTGGGACAGGGAAGCGTCGCCCTGGTCGCGCCGATCTATGGAGGCCACGCCCAGGCCTGGGCCGACCGCGACCCGCTAATGGTGGCTTCGATCGACGACCGGCGCGCCGTCGAGGCCGAGGTCCTCGTCCTGGTCAATCCGAACAATCCGGACGGTCGCCAGACGCCGCGCGAGACCCTCGCGGACCTGGTCCGCACGCGATCGACGCGGGGCCGTTGGACGATCGTCGACGAAGCGTTCGTCGAGAGCACGCCCCATCTCAGCGTCGCGAACCTGGAGATCGAGCGCCTGATCGTCCTTCGTTCGTTCGGGAAGTTCTATGGCCTTCCCGGAGCGCGGCTCGGATTCGTTATCTGTGACAATGGCTTGTCCCGAAAACTTCGCGCAACGCTCGGCGATTGGCCAATCTGCGCCGACGCCCTGGCCCTGGGTCTTGGCGCCTACGCCGACGAGGCCTGGCGGTCGGCCACGGCCGCCTGCCTGGCGGCTCAAGTGCGCAACGTGGACGCGGTCCTGAGCGCGGCGGGTCTGACCGTGCTGGGCGGCTGCGATCTCTTCCGCTGGGTCGAGGCGCCGGACGCTCATCAGCTCTTCACGCGGCTTTGCGGCCAGGGCGTGCTGACCCGGCCTTTCGCCGAACATCCGACGCGGCTTCGGTTCGGCGTCCCGGCGCGCCAGGACCTTGATCGCCTGCGTCTGGCCTTGCAGGCGGTGCGTCATGGAGGCTAGCCGTCGGGCGATGATGGGCGGCGTGCTGGCCCTGGGCGCGGCCAAGCCCGCCTTGCATGCGCCCCAGCGGATCGCGTCGCTGAATTCCTGCCTCGACGCCATGCTGGTCCACCTGGCCGATCGCGCCCAGATCGCCGCGCTCAGCCACTATGCGCGCGAGCCGGAAGGCTCGACGGTCGCCGCCCAGGCCCGGACCTTGCCCTTCACCTGGGAGAGCGCCGAGGAAATCATCGCGCTGCGCCCGGATCTCGTGCTGGCCAGTCAGCATTCGGCGCTGGCGACCCGCAATGCGCTTAAGCGGCTACAGGTGCCGGTGGAGCGCTTCGCCGTGCCCAAGACCGTCGACGAAAGCCTGGGGCAGGTGCGGAGGGTCGCCCGGCTCATCGGCCGCGTCGACCGGGGCGAGGTCCTGGTCGCCCGCATCCAGGCGGCGCTCGCGGCGGCGACGCCGAGACCGGGCGCGCGTCGGCTGAGCGCCCTGATCTATCAGCCGAACGGCTTCGCCGCCGGTCCCCATACCCTCGTCGACGAGGTGATGACCCGGGCAGGCTTCGACAACGCCGCCCGGCGCTACGGGCTGAAGACCTGGGGCAACGTGCCGCTCGAGCAGGTGCTGGCCGATCCGCCGGAGGTGCTCCTGGTCGGCGAAGCCTCGTCCGGCGCGCGCAGCTGGGCCGATCGGGTCATGACCCATCCGGCCCTGGGCGCGGTTCGAGACCGGATGAAGCAGGCCCGCTTTTCCGAGCGCCTTCTCTATTGCGGAGGTCCGGTGCTGATCGACACCGCCGCGGCCATGGCCCTGGCGCGCGCCCAGGTGCTGGGGGATTTGACATGAGCATCCGGTCGCCCTGGGCGGTCCGCGGCCTGCTGGTCGGACTGCTGGTGGTCCTCTTCGGACTGAGCCTTTGCGCTGGACGGGTCTGGGCGCCCTGGAGCGCCTGGATCTCGCACGGCGCGGATCCGCGCTGGGCCATCGTCTTCGGGCTTCGGCTTCCGCGCACCATCCTGGCGATCCTGGTTGGCGGCGCCCTGGGCCTGAGCGGCGCGGCGCTGCAGGGCTACACGCGCAATCCCCTGGCCGATCCTGGCGCGCTGGGCGTGTCGTCCACGGCGGCGCTGGGGGCGGTGCTGACCCTCTACTTTGGCGCGGCGGGGGAGAAGGCCTGGCTGCTGCCGGCCGCCGCCATGGCCGGAGCGGGCCTGGGCGTCGCGGCCCTGCTCGGCCTCGCGGGCGTCACCTCCAGCATCGTCACCTTCATCCTGGCGGGCTTCATCGTCCAGACGGTGTGCTCCGCCGGCATCGCGCTGGCCCTGAACCTGGCGCCCAACCCCTGGGCGGTGAACGAGATCGTCAACTGGCTGATGGGCTCGCTGGCCGATCGGAGCGTCGAGGAAGTCCGCCTGGCCGCACCGGGGGTCGTCGGAGGCTGTATGCTTCTGCTGACCCTGGGCCGATCCTTCGACGCCCTGACCCTGGGCGAGCAGGGCGCCCGATCGCTGGGCGTCAGGCTGGACCGCACGCGGCTGCTGCTGGCGATCGGCGTGGCCCTGGCGGTCGGCTCCAGTGTCGCCGTCACCGGCGTCATCGGCTTCGTCGGGCTGGTCGTCCCACACCTCCTGCGGCCCTGGGTGGGATCGAGGCCTGGGGCGCTGCTGGTCCCGTCGCTGCTGGGCGGCGCGGTCCTGACCCTGGCCGCCGACATCCTGGTTCGCATGACCCCGGCCGCCAACGAGATCAAGCTCAGCGTGGCGATGGCGGCGCTGGGCGGTCCGTTCTTCCTGTGGATGCTGATCGGCCTGCGCCGGAGGCTGGCATGACCCCGGACCTGCGCGCCGAGACCGTCAGCGTGAGCCTGGGTGGCAGGCAGGTGCTCCGGGACGTCAACACTTGCTTTGGCAGAGGCGAACTGGTGGCGATCGTCGGCCCCAATGGCGCGGGCAAGTCGACGCTCCTGGCGTGTCTGGCCGGCCTGATGCGCCCGGACGGTGGGAAGGTCTCGCTGGAGGGCGCGGCCGTCGCGGATACGTCGCCTCGCCAGCGGGCGCGCCGCATCGCCTTCCTGGCCCAGACGCCGGAGATCGCCTGGGATATCGATGTGCGAACCTTCATTGGACTGGGCCGAACGCCCTATCTCGGCGCGTTTGGGGCCAGCGCCGCGGACGCATCGGCGATCGACGACGCCATCGCGACCGCTGGGCTGGAAGCGTTCGCCGAAAGGCCCGTCACGCGCCTGTCCGGCGGCGAACGCGCCAGGGCCCTGATCGCTCGCGCGCTCGCGGGCCAGACCGACTGGCTGCTGGCCGACGAGCCGCTGACCGGGCTCGACCCTGGCCACGCGCTGGACGCCCTGGACCTGTTCCGCGATCTCGCGCATCGGCGAGGAAAGGGCGTCGTCGTCACGCTGCACGACCTGAGCCTGGCCGCGCGCTTCGCCGACCGCGTGGTGATGCTGCACGAGGGCCAGATCGTCGTCGACGGCGGCCCCGCCGAGGCTCTGGCGCCGCGAACCCTCGCCCAGGTCTATGGCGTGGTGGCGCGCAACCACGCGGGCGAGGGCGGACCCTTGATCGAGATCCTGCGCCGTGCCGATTAGCCCGTGGATCGTGCTGGCCGCGGCGGCGCTCGAGGTCGCCGTGGGCAATCCAGAAGCGTGGCGCTGGCGCGTGCCCCATCCCGTCGCCTGGATCGGAGCGCTGATCTCGCGCCTGGAGATGGCGCTGAACCGACCCGGGCGGAGCGAATCCGCGCGTCGCCTCCTTGGCGTTGCGACCCTGGCGATGATCATTGGCGTCAGCGGTCTGGCGGGCTGGCTGATCCAGCGGCTTGGCGGCCCCTATCTCGTCGCCCTGGTGGGCGCGATGGGACTGGCGCAGCGCAGCCTGCTGGACCATGTCGCCGCCGTGGCCCTGCCGCTCGAAACTGGCGATCTCCAGGAGGCCAGAAAGGCGGTCGGCATGATCGTGGGGCGTGACGTCGAACGCCTCGACGAAAGCGGCGTCGCCCGCGCGGCGATCGAGAGCCTGGCCGAGAGCTTCAACGACGGAGTGGTCGCGCCGGTGTTCTGGTTCGTGGCGGGCGGCCTGCCGGGCCTTTTCATCTACAAGGCGGTCAACACCGCCGACAGCCTGATCGGTCATCGCGAGCCCCGCTGGCGCGCCTTCGGCTGGGCGTCGGCGCGTTTCGACGACCTGCTGAACCTGGCGCCCGCCCGCCTGGCCGGCGCGCTGATCGCCCTGGCTGGACGCGGCGGCTGGACGGCGATGGCGCGCGACGCGGGCAAGCACGCCTCGCCCAACGCCGGTTGGCCCGAGGCGGCGATGGCCGGCGCCCTGGGCGTCCGCCTCGGCGGCCCGGCCTGGTACGACGGCGGCCTTGTCCAGCGACCGGTGTTGGGCGAGGGGAGGACGCCGCGACCTTCGGACCTGTCGCGCGCCCTGAGCATCTACATGATGGCCTGCGCGATCCTCTGGACCGTCCTGGCGCTAGGAGGTTTCGCATGGCTGCGCTGATGATCCAGGGTTGCGGATCCGACGTCGGCAAGTCGGTTCTGGTCGCCGGACTTTGCCGGCTGTTCGCCAATCGGGGCCTGACGGTGCGTCCGTTCAAGCCACAGAACATGTCCAACAACGCCGCCGTCACTGGCGACGGCGGCGAGATTGGCCGGGCGCAGGCCCTGCAGGCGGTCGCCTGCCGCACCCCGCCGACCGTCGACATGAACCCGGTCCTGCTGAAGCCGCAGAGCGACGTCGGCGCCCAGCTGATCGTGCGCGGCCAGATGGCGGGAACCTGGAAGGCCAAGGGCTACCAAGCGCGCAAGGGCGATCTCCTCGGCGTCGTCATGGAGAGCTTCCGGCGACTGCAGGCGGAGAGCGACCTGGTCATCGTCGAGGGCGCCGGCAGCCCCGCCGAGATCAATCTTCGCGCCGGGGACATCGCCAACATGGGCTTCGCGCGAGAAGCGGGCGTGCCGGTGGTGCTGGTCGGCGACATCGATCGCGGCCACGTGATCGCCGCCCTGGTCGGCGCCCACGCGGTTCTCGACGATGGCGATCGATCGATGGTGCGCGGGTTTCTGATCAACAAGTTCCGGGGCGATCCCGACCTGTTCCAAGACGGTCGCCGGATCATCACGGACCTGACGGGATGGCGCGACCTTGGCATGGCGCCCTGGCTGGCGGCCGCGCGACGACTGCCCGCCGAGGACGCCGTGGTCCTGGATCACCTGGAGCCTACCGCCGAACGCAAGGCGCGCATCGTCGTGCCGATGTTGTCGCGCATCGCCAATTTCGACGAGTTCGACGCCCTGCGGACCGAGCCGGGCGTGGCGTTCGCCTTCGTGCCGCCCGGACAAGCGCTGCCGGGGGACGCCGACCTCGTGATCCTGCCGGGAACCAAGGCGACCCTGGCGGACCTGGCCTTCCTGCGCGCCCAGGGCTGGGACGTCGACCTGGCGGCCCACGTCCGGCGCGGCGGCCGGGTCCTGGGCGTCTGCGGCGGCTTCCAGATGCTGGGCCGTCGCGTCTCCGATCCGGACGGCGTCGAGGGCGCGCCCGGGACGGTCGAGGGGCTCGGCCTGCTGGACGTCGAAACCGCCATGACCGGCCAGAAGACCCTGCGCCCGGTGACGGGACGGCTGGCGGGCGGCGCCCGCTTCGACGGCTACGAGATGCACGTCGGCCGCACCATCGGCGGTGCGAGACCGATGCTGACGTTCGACGATGGCGGCATGGATGGCGCGATGTCCGCGAATGGTCGCGTTCGCGGCTGCTATGTCCACGGCTTGTTCGATCGCGGCGAGGCGAGGGCGGAGCTTCTCGCCGACCTGGGCGCGGTTTCCGATCTGGTCGACCAGTCGGCGCGCGTCGACCAGGCCCTCGACGAAATCGCGGCCGCGCTGGAGGCGGCCTTCGACATTCCCGCGCTCGCCGCCATCGCCGGCCTGGAGAAACACCCATGAACCCGCCCCACGCGAACCTGCCTCATGTGTCGCCGGTCGACGCCTCCACCATGCCCGAGCTTCGCGCGCGTCTCGACGGCAAGGCCAAGCCGCTTGGCGCCCTGGGGCGGATCGAGGATCTGGCCGTCCAGCTTGGCCTGATCGCCAACGGCAGTCCCCCGTCGTTCGATCGCGCCCTGCTGCTCGTTTTCGCCGGCGATCACGGCCTGAACCAGGAGGGAGTTTCGTCCTATCCATCGAGCGTGACCCAGGCCATGGTCGCCACCTTCCTGGCCGGCAAGGCCGCGGCCAACGCCTTCGCCCAGGCGGTCGGCGCGCAACTTCGGGTGGTCGACGCGGGCGTGGACGGCGATCTGCCGGCGCACCCGGCCTTGCTGGACGAGAAGGTCCGGCGCGGAACGCGCAACGCCGCCGCCGAGGCCGCCCTGTCCCGGGAAGAAACCGTCAAGGCGTTGGAGGTTGGGGCCCGGATCGCTCGCGACGCGGCCGGGGAGGGCTTCGAGATCCTGGCCCTGGGCGAGATGGGCATCGGCAATAGCGCCTCGGCGGCCCTGATCATGCATCGCTTGGCTCCCGCGCCCTTGGAAGACTGCGTGGGTCGGGGCGCGGGTCATGACGACGCCGGCCTGGCGCGCAAGCTCGCCACCCTCCAGCGGGCGGCGGCCCGAAGTGTTGCGACCGATCCCTTGGACGTCCTGACCGAGTTCGGCGGCCTGGAGATCGCGATGATGAGCGGCGCGATCATCGGCGCGGCGTCCGCGGGACTTCCCGTTCTCGTTGATGGCTTTATCACCTCGGCCGCCGCCCTGGCGGCGATCAGGCTGGTCCCCGCGGTCGAGGGCTATTGCGTGTTTTGCCACCGCTCCGCCGAACAAGGACATCAGCGGATGCTGCAGGCGCTGCAGGCCGAGCCGCTGCTGGCGCTGGACCTGCGCCTTGGCGAGGGAACCGGCGCCTTGCTGGCTCTTCCCCTGGCGCGCGCGGCCTCGCGGCTGTTGAACCAGGTGGCCAGTCTGGACGATGTGCTGAGCGGGCGGCTCTGACATGAGCTGGTTGCGGCGCCAGGCCCAGTTGCTCGTCTGCGCGGTCCAGTTTCTGACGCGGGTCCCGACACCGGCGCTGAACGGCTTCCAGCCCGACTGGATCACCCGTTCGGCGCGCTATTTTCCGCTGGTCGGGCAGGGCGTGGGCGCGCTCTCGGCGGTCGTGTTCTTCGCCGCCTATCAGGTCTGGAGTCCGACCCTGGCCGCGCTTTTGGCGATCGGCGTGGGCCTGATCGTCACCGGCGCCTTCCACGAAGACGGACTGGCCGACACCGCCGACGGCCTGGGCGGCGGCCAGACCACCGAACGACGCCTGGAGATCATGAAGGACAGCCGCGTCGGAACCTATGGCGTCTGCGCCCTGGTCCTGGCGCTTGCGCTCAAGGTCGGGGCGCTGTCGAGCCTGTCGGCGCAGGCTGGTGTCCTGACGCTGATCGCCGCCTACGGGGCCGGCCGCGCCGCGGCCCTGGTCGCCATGCGCCTGACGCCCTACGCCCCGGCCGGTGAGGCGGGCAAATGGAAGCCGACGCCACAAGGCGTGCGCACGACCGAGGTGGTCGCGGGTCTGCTGATCGCGGCCTGGCCGCTCGTGCTGCTTTCGCCCTCCGCCGTACTGGTAGGCGTGGCCGTCGGCGGCTTGGCGGGTCTCGCGATGGCGAAGACGGCCCAACGCCTGATCGGCGGGCACACCGGCGACGTGCTCGGGGCGATCGAGCAGGTGTTCGAGGTCGGCTTCATGCTCGGCGTGGCGGCGCTGGCGTGAGGCTGCTCGTCGGTCCGGCCTCGGCGGTCGAGAGCCTGCTGGCGCGTGAACCCGTGGATCACATCCTGGCCCTGGTCGCGCCGGAGACCCCGATCGCGACCTTTCCAAGACCCGCGACCGTTCTCCGCTTCAACGACATCGTCGAGCCTCGCCCTGGCTTGATCGAACCGACCGCCTCGTCGATACGGGAGATCATCGGTCTGGGACAAAGGCTGCCCCCCGCCGCCACCCTGCTGATCCACTGCTTCGCCGGAGTCAGTCGCTCTCCCGCGGCCGCCTACATCCTGGCCTGCGCGGCCACGTCGGCGGGCGAGGAAGAAGCCCTGGCGGCGGTCCTGCGCGCCGCTAGCCCTGGCGCCACCCCAAACGCCCTGATGATCGCCCTGGCCGACGACATCCTGGGGCGCGGCGGCGCCATGAGCCGATCGATCCGCGCCATAGGCCGGGGCGCCGACGCCTTCGAGGGCGACGTGATCGACTGGATCATTGGTGATTGAAGCCAGCGTTGGCTGGACGGCAGGCGACGCTCACTACGATGCAGGATCGTTCGAGCGCCGCCCGCCTTGCGATCAGAGACCGCTGGCGCCGCCGAACTTGTGGGTCAGCTGCAGGTAGTAGCTGCGGCCGGTCGAGGAGAACCACGAGGTGTCATAGTACGGATAGCCCGAATAGGTCGGGTCGCGGGGCGGGTTCTTGTCGAGCAGGTTGTCGACGGCGAGGCTGACACGCGTGCGGTCGTTGATCTCGTACTGGACCGTGCCGTTGAGCATGTAGGTCGCCTTCGTCCAGCCGTCCTCGGCGTAGTTGGGGACCCGGTCGAGGCGCTGGCCGTGCAGGCCGACGCTGAGGCCGTTCAGGCGCCAGTTGATCGCCGCGCTGCTCTTGGTGCGCGGGATGTCGTAGCCGCTGTCGAAGGCCAGCTGGTTTTCGATGGGATCGCCAGGGTACTGGCGGCTGGTGTGATTGTGCACCCAGGTGTGCGCCACGCTGAAGTCGAACGTGCCGAGGCTGTCGGTCGGCCAGCGATAGTGGGCCGCGACGTCGACGCCGGTGGTCCGTTCGGTCGCCACGTTGATCGGGTTGATCGTCACGCTGGCGATGGCGCCCGGATTGATCGCGGCGGTGAGGGGATTGCGCTTCACGCGCGCCAGGGCGTCGACGCAGGTCGGCGAGGCGGCGCTGACCGCGGTTCCGGCGGAGGTCTTGCCGATCCGGCAGTCGGCTTCCTGGCGCAGGACGCTGTCCAAGCTCATGTCCAGCACGGCGTTGTCCAGCTGGACGCGGAAGTAGTCGACCGAAATGTCGAAGTTGCGGACGGGCGACCAGACCGCGCCGTAGTTGAACGACTTGGAGGTCTCCGGTTTCAGCTTGGCGTTGCCCAGACGAACCTTGACCAGGCCCTCGTCCGCGTAGCTGCAGTCGCCGATGTCCTCGCCCGGCTCCTCGGTGCGGCAACGGTAGTAGTCGGTGCCCGAGGGGTGGCTGATACCTTCCTTGGCGAACACGTAGTGCAGGTCCGGCGCGCGGAAGCCGGTGCCATAGGCGGCGCGGACCAGCAGGGTCTTGACCGGACGCCATTCGACGCCGCCGTTGTAGGTGAACTTGTCGATCGTGTTGCCGTCGTACTTGTAGCTGTCGTAGCGGCCGGCGGTGGACAGTTCGACGCTGCTCAGCAGCGGAGCGCGGAACTCGTAGCCGGCGCCCCAGTGGTCGCGGGAGCCCGAACCGTCGGCATCGCGCAGGTTGTAGTAATAGTTCACCGTGGCCAGCGGATCGAGGCCCAGCTTGTAGGACTGATGACCGTATTCGGCCACCGCCGCGAAGCCGACCGGGCCGGCCGGCAGACGGAAGAGTTCGGCCTGGTTGACCTGGAACGACACCCCCTGCTGGCGCGCGACCGGCTTGTAGGTCGTGCGCGCGGTGATCGAGTCGAACTCGGCCGTCGTCAGGGGCTTATAGAGGCGCGCCGGGTCGGCGTTGAAGATCGGATAGCCGCTGTCGGCGTCCACGCCCAGCTGGGAGCCCAGGAACAGAGCGGTGGCCTTGGAAGTCACCACCTTGGGCCAGCTGATCGACGAGCGGTACTGGCTGAAATTGTAGAAGGCCTCGTAGTCCCAGCCGCCGCCCAGCGAGCCCTTCACCCCAGGCGTGATGCTGAAGGTCTTGGAGACGTTCTTGATGTAGCCCTTGTTCAGCCCGCCCATCTCCTCGGGCGTGAAATTGCGGTGCCACAGATCAAGGCCGCCGGAGAACTGGTTGTAGAAGATGCCGTCTTCGCTGCCGTTGGCGTCCTGATACTCCCAATTCAGCACGTCCTGGAACTGCCGGGTGCGGCTGTAGCCCGCCGAGATGTCGGCGAAGAACGAGAGGGTGTCGCGCGGCGCGTAGTTGAGCGAGGCCACGACATTGGCGCTCTTGCGCTCACTGACGATCGTGCCGTAGCCGATCGAGCTATAGCTGCCGCAGTAAAAGCCGGGATCGCCGTCTGGACCCCAGCCCGGGCGGCTAACGTATTCGACCGATCCTTCGTTCAGCTTCGACAGCGCCTTGCAGGTGCTGGCGCCCGGATCGACATAGACGTCCTCGGACGGATCCATCCGCAGAAAGTCGCGGCGCGCGATCGCCGTGCGCTTGGTCGGGCTGTCCTTGGTGCTGTCCTGGATGTCGCGATCATAGGCCCAGACCGGACGTTGATTGACGAACTCGCCGCCGATCACCAGGTCGAAGTTGTCCTTCGAATAGCCGCTCGAGATGTTCACGCGCTGGCTGGCGCCGCCGCCGTGCTCATAGCCGCCGAAGGTCGCGTCGACGGTCGTGCCGTCCACCTTCTTCTTCAGGTTGAAGTTCACCACGCCCGAAATGGCGTCCGAACCGTACACCGCCGAGGCGCTGCCGCTCAGCACTTCGATTCGGTCGATCATGCCCAGCGGGATCGACGAGGTGTCAGTGAAGGCGCTCTTGCCGTTGTAGGGCAGGGGGAAGTCGGCGATGCGGCGGCCGTTGACCAGCACCAGCGTGTGGTTGGGACCCAGGCCGCGCAGATCGACCTGCTGGGCGCCGGGCGTCCAATCCATGCCGCTGGACGACTGCTGGGTCTGGGTCTCGCCGCCGTTCTGGGTCAGGGCGCGCATGACGTCCGGAACGCTGTTGAAGCCGGCGGCCTTGATGCTTTCGCCGGTGATGACCGTGACGGGGGCGGGGCCCTCCGTCGCGATGCGGGGGATGCGCGACCCGGTGACCACCAGCGCTTCGACGGCGTCGTCGGCCGAAGCTGGGGCCGAAGCC
The DNA here is from genome assembly GCF_035254145.1 of Caulobacter sp. Classification (GTDB taxonomy): domain Bacteria; phylum Pseudomonadota; class Alphaproteobacteria; order Caulobacterales; family Caulobacteraceae; genus Caulobacter. The sequence continues at coordinate 12,869 of NZ_DATFAV010000022.1, forward strand.
GGGGCCGTGACTGGGGTCGTCTGCGCCATGGCTGGCCCGACGATCAGAAGACCGGCCGCTCCGGCCAAAGCGCTCGCGCGGAGAAGATGCGTCTTCATAGGTAGCCCCCTTTTGTACGCCGACCGCCCTTGACTGGGCCATTCGTTCCTCGGCGCTGCTCCGAGAATGGACCATTTGGGCCGCGGCTTTCCCAAATTGGAAATCAGAAATGACAGATTGTCAAAATTCTTGGACATATTGCTTGAAGCGTGCAGCAATTTGCCCGTTACGCCCCGATACCAAGCAAGGTGACGATCCCGGGGCGAAACGACCGGCGACTGGTCGCTAAAATTCACCGAGCGGTTAGGCTCGGATCGAACGGGGGGAGCCGGATGGTTCGATTTGCTTCGGTTATAGCCATGGCCGCGCTGATCACGAGCGCGAGCTTCGCGCACGCGGCCACGCCAGCGGGGCCTGACGCTGTCGGGCCTGGCTACGAATACTATGTGATCGGCGACGTAAACGCGCCGACGCCAGGAAAGACCGGGCCGCTGCTGGGGCTGTTCGGTGGCGGCGACTGGCCGATCGAGGCCTTCCGGGCGTTCGTCAAGCAGTCCGGCGGCGGCCACATCGTGGTGCTGCGGGCTCGCGGCGCCCGTGAGCTCCAGGACGAGATCTATAACGACGTCGGTGGCGTCGCTTCTGTCGAGACCCTGGTGATCCACGACGAGGACGCCGGCGAGGATCCCAAGCTATTGGCCGTGATCGCCCGCGCCGACGGCATCTTTTTCGGCGGCGGCGACCAGAGCAACTATGTGCGCGCCTGGAAGGGCACGGCGCTCAACAAGGCGCTCGACGCCCACGTCAAGGCGGGCAAGCCGATCGGTGGCACCAGCGCGGGCTTGGCGGTGCTGGGCGGCTATGTCTACGGCTGCCTGGACTCCATCAGCCTGACCTCGCCGGACGCGTTGAAAAATCCCACTGGGCCCAGCGTCACCCTGGTGCGCGACTTCCTGCACCTGCCGTACCTGTCGAAGGTCGTCACCGACACCCACTTCGACAAGCGCGACCGCCAGGGCCGGCTCGTCACCTTCGTCGGCCGCCTGATCCAGGAGGAGAACGACACCGCGATCACTGGCCTGGGCGTCGACGAGGCCGGCGCGATGCTGATCGATGGGGACGGGGTCGGCCGCTACTACGGCCCCGGCCACGCCTGGCTGGTGCGCCCCCTGAAGAAGCCGGCCACCATCGTCGCCGGACAGCCGCTGACCTACGCCTCGTTCCCGATCGTGGGCCTGGGGCCAAAAAGCACGATCGACTTCAAGACGTTCCAGGTCACCAAGCCCGACTTCACCATCACCGCGCGGGTCGACAAGGGAACGCTGATCCGCAGCGACCGATAAAGACGACCGTCCGTTCCGATCGAGATCAAGATGACGCTTCAGAACCTTCGCCGCTTCGCTCTCGCCGCCCTTTCCGGCCTCGTTCTGGCGGCGCCCGCAAGGGCGGCCGAGAGCCCGGCCCAATGGTCGCTGGCCGTACATGGGGGCGCGGGCGTACTGGAACGCGGCGAGCTGACGCCCGAGAAGGACAAGGCCTACCGCGCCGGACTGGACGCCGCGCTGGAGGCGGGCGCCAAGGTCCTGAAGGCTGGCGGCTCCAGCCTGGACGCCGTCGAGGCCGCCGTCCGGGTGCTTGAGGACAATCCCCTGTTCAACGCCGGCAAGGGCGCGGTCTTCACCGCCGAGGGCCGCAACGAACTGGACGCGGCGATCATGGATGGGGCCACGCTGAAAGCCGGGTCCGTCGCTGGCGTGACACGCACGCGCAATCCGATCAGCCTGGCCCGCGCGGTCATGGAGAAGTCGCCGCACGTCCTTCTGGCCCGCGAGGGCGCGGATCAGTTCTCCAAGGAGATGGGCCTGGAACAGGCGTCTCCAGAATATTTCTATACCGAGGAACGCTGGAAGCAGTTGTTGGCCTGGCGCAAGGACCAGCACGCCATGCTGGATCCTACCCACCTGTTCGGCACGGTCGGCGCGGTCGCCCTGGATCAGGCCGGTCACGTCGCGGCCGCCACCTCGACCGGAGGCATGACCGGCAAACGGTGGGGCCGGGTCGGTGACAGCCCGATCATCGGCGCGGGAACCTACGCCCGCGACGGAGTCTGCGCGGTGTCGGCCACGGGCTCGGGCGAGTACTTCATCCGGGAGTCCGCCGCGCGCCAGCTTTGCGATCGCCTCGCCTGGAAGGGCGAGACCATCCAGCAGGCCGCCGACGGAACCATGGCCTCGATCACCAAGATAGGCGGCGACGGCGGCCTGATCGCCATCGACGGCCAGGGACGGGCGGCGTTCGGCATGAACGACCTGGGCATGTATCGTGGAGCGATCTCTTCCACGGCGCCCACGCCGCGCACGGCGATCTATGCTGACGAGCCTTCGCCGCGCTGACGCGAACGCCAACAAGGGGGGCAGGGCGTGACGAAATCGGATGACCGAAGCCTTGGCGACATCGACCGCCGCCTGCTGGCCATGCTGCGGGAGGATTCCCGTCAGCCGGTGACCAAGCTGGCGAGCGACCTGGGCCTCTCCCGCGCCAATGTCTACGCCCGCCTCAGCCGACTGGAGGAGGAGGGGGTCATCAGGGGTTACACCCTGCGACTTGGCGATCCCTATGATCGCCGACTGATCCGCGCCCAGGTGATGATCAAGACCCTGTTGAAGCACGCTAAGACCATCGAAGAAGCCTTGGCGGCCATACCGGAGCTTTCGGCGCTGCATGCGATCAGCGGCGAATACGACCTGATCGCCGTCGTCGAGGCTGAAACCGTCGGCGAGCTGAACACGCTGATCGATCGCATCGGAGCCATCGAGGGCATCGAACGAACGACCTCGTCGATCCTGCTGGCGACGAAGGTTCTGCGCTGAAGCGCGGCGGCGAGGATTTCTCTCGCCAACCCCGGGCAAGTCGTCCGTTTCTTGGGCGCTCGCCGCCATAAAGTCTCCGCCACGTCCTCGCGGAGACCAGCCTTGAGCCTCGAGCAGATTCATACCGGACCCGGCTTCCTGGGCCTCGCGGCCGATGCGGGGCGTTCTGATCTTCACCGCGCGCACGTGATGCTGCGCCTGGCGCTTCGCGACGCGGCCGATGTGGAAGACGCCTTGGCGGGGATCGCCGAACTGACGGCGCTGCATCGGATCACGGGCGACTATGATCTGGTGGCGATCGTCGAGGCGCCCCAGGCCGACCGATTGGACGCCCTGATCGCTCGGATCACCACGCTGCGGGGTGTTCGCGCGGCCAGCGCCTCGCGCCTCCTGCCGGACCGCCAGCGTCCAAGCGCCCGCGCGTTCGCCGCGGAGTAGGGCGGCCACGCCGCCAATCCAGCATCCCAACGCGCAACACGAGAGCCTGCCGTGGACCTTCCCTATCCCTGCCTGATGTTCCTCGCCGACGTCGACCGCGTCAGCGCCAAGACCGCTCTCGGCGTGGCCTACTGGCGTCCCGACGCCTGCGTCGGCCAGCTTCGCCTGAAGGGAAGCGAGGTGGATCTTGGCCTGGCCGACATGTCTCCGGCCGCCGCCAAGGCCGCTGGAGCGCGCTCGCTGCTGATCGGCGTCGCCAACGCGGGCGGGTTCATTCCATCGCATTGGGAGGACGTGCTGGTCGAGGCGCTGGAGGCCGGTCTGGATCTGGTCTCCGGGCTGCACACCCGCCTGGCCAGCCTGCCCCGCGTGCGGGAGACCGCCGAGCGCCTGGGACGGCGACTGTTCGAGGCGCGCGAGGCCGATCCCCGGTTCAACGTGGTCGCCGAAGGCGTCAAGCGTACCGGCCAACGTCTGCTCACCGTCGGCACGGACTGCGCGGTCGGCAAGATGTACGCGGCCTTGGCCCTGACGAAGGAGCTCAAGGCGAGGGGCGTGAACGCCGATTTTCGCGCCACGGGCCAGACCGGCATCTTCATCGCCGGATCCGGCGCGCCGATCGACGCGATCGTCTCCGATTTCGTGGCCGGCGCCGCCGAGGCTCTCAGCCCGTCGGCGGCCGTGGATCATTGGGACGTCATCGAGGGCCAGGGCTCGCTGTTCCATCCCGCCTACGCCGGGGTCACGCTGGGCCTGCTGCATGGCAGCCAGCCGGACGCGATCGTCGTCTGCCATGACGCGACCCGGACCGCGATCGACGGACTGGAGCGCTTTCCGACGCCCAGCCTGGCCGAGGCGATCGATCTGAATCTCCGGTTGGCCAGGCTGACCAACCCCGCCGTTCGCGCCGTCGGCGTCAGCGTCAACACCTCGCGTCTCTCGCCCGAGGCGGCAGCGGCCTATCTGAACGACGCCGCCGAGCAGTTGGGGCTGCCGTGCTGCGATCCGGTCCGCGCCAGCGTGGCGCCGATCGTGGACGCGCTCCTGGGCGGCCCCGCCCGACGGGACGCGGCCTGATGCGGCTGACGGCGCGGGGCAAGGTCCACGCCCTGATCGAACCGTTCGTCATCGCGCGGAAGACCTACACCGAGGCCCTTGTCGTCGAAGTCCGGATCGAGGCGAACGGCATGATCGGACGCGGCGAGGCGGCCGGCGTCGACTATCGTGGCGATACGCCCGACGAGATGCTGCTTCAGCTGCGGGATCTGGCCAAGCGGCTGGATCGGGGTGAGATCCTGGATCGCGCCACGCTGGCGCGGCGCCTACCGGCCGGCGGCGCGCGAAACGCCGTCGATTGCGCGCTGTGGGACCTGGAGGCCAAGCGCTCTGGAACGACCGCCGCCGCAAGGGCGGGCGTGGCTCCGCTCCGCCCCATCGAGACCTTCGTCACCCTGGGCATGGACACCCCCGCCGCCATGGGCGCCAAGGCGGCGCGATGGGCCGATCGCTATGGCGCCTTGAAGATCAAGCTGGGCGACGACGACGACATGGCGCGCCTGGAGGCCATCCGCGCGGCCGCTCCCGTCGCCCGGTTGATCGCCGACGCCAACCAAGGCTGGACGCTGGCGCAGCTGAACGATCGCGCGTCCCGCATGGCCGCCCTGGGGGTCGAATTGCTCGAGCAACCGTTGCCAGTCGGCCGTGACGACGAGTTGCTCGACTATCGCGGCGCGGTGCCGCTATGCGCCGACGAGACTTTCGACGATCGCGCGGACCTGGACCGCGTCGTCGGTCGCTACGCCTTCTGCAACATCAAGCTGGACAAGTGCGGTGGGCTCACCGAGGCGCTGGCGCTCGCGCGGGCGGCGCGCGAACGCGGCCTGCGGCTGATGGTCGGCTGTATGGAGGGAACCTCGCTTGGCGTCGCCCCGGCGCTGCTGCTGGCGCAGAGTTGCGAGATCGTCGACCTGGATTGCCCGATGCAGCTGGTCCGCGATGTCGATGGCGGTTTCGGCTATCAGGATGGCTGGCTGAGGCCCAATGGGCCCGAGCTGTGGGGATAGGCGGGGGTCAGGTTTCGAAGTCCCCGGCCGTGGCCAGCAGCGCCGCCAGGTCGAAGTTCGCCTCGCTCTTGAGCTTCTTGGTCACCGGCAGGGTGACGTAGTCGAACGAGACATTAAGCGTGTCGAGCATCTGCTCCATGATGGCCTGGTAGTGTTCGATCCCGAAGGCGGCGACCGTGAGCAGATAGTCGACGCCGCCCAGCACGGCCTGGCAGCCGATGACGTTCGGCAAGCCGGCGATCCCGCTCTCGAAGACCTTGGCCTTGGCGTAGGAATAGTCGGTCAGCTTGATCTGGACGACGAAGGTCGAGAGTTTGGCCAGGCGACCAAGATCGATCTCGGCGTGATAGCCCCGGATGATCTTGGCCTTCTCCAGCCTCTTCATGCGCTCCCAGCAGCGCGAGGCCGACAACCCCACCTGGTCGCCCATCGCGGCCTTGGTCACCCGGCCCTGGACATGCAGCAGGGCCAGGATCTTGATGTCGATGCGGTCGAGGTCCTTGCGCGGGTCCGTCATGGGCCGTCCTTGCTGATCGTCTTCCCACGCTTAGCGCAACGGGGGCGGAAAGGGTAAGCGCGAGCGTTGGGACAGGGGAGAGCTCCTCGCGTCCTGGGCGGCGGAAACAGCGGAAACCTTCGCGACCGCGCGCTAGACTCCTCATCGCGCAACCAGACCGCGGGGCCCATGACATCCCACCTGTTCCGATCGACGCTCGGCGTCGCCATGGCCTGCCTGCTGGGATCCAGCGCCCTGGCTTCGACCCTGATCGTCCACGCCAAGGTGATCGACGGCTCCGGAACGCCAGCTCGGGCGGTCAGCGTGCGGATCGACAAGGATCGCATCGTCGCCGTCGGCCAGCTCGCGCCCGCGCCGGGAGACGCCGTCGTCGACGCCAAGGGACTGACCCTGGCGCCCGGCTTCATCGACGCCCATAGCCACCACGACCGATCGGCCGACAAGACGCCGGACATGGCCGTCCTGACCGCGCAGGGCGTCACCACCATCGTGGTTGGACAGGACGGGGAGTCGGCGCTTCCGCTGAACGCCTATTTCGAGCAATTGGCGCGGTCGCCGCTGGCGGTCAACGTCGCCTCCTACACCGGGCACGGCAGCTTGCGCGCGCGAGCCATGGGGCAGGATTACAAGCGCCCGGCCACCCAGGCCGAGATCGCGCGCATGCGGGACGAGCTGGCCGAGGACCTGCGCGCGGGCTCGCTGGGTCTGTCCACCGGACTGGAATACGACCCGGGAATCTACGCCACTTCGGATGAGGTGGTCGCCTTGGCCAAGACGGCCGGCGAGGGCGGTGGGCGCTACATCAGCCACCTGCGCAGCGAGGATGTCAGGCTGGACGCGGCGATCGACGAGATCATCGCCATCGGCCGCGAGGCCCGGCTGCCCGTGCAGATCTCGCACCTGAAGATCGGCATCGTGGACCGCTGGGGGCAGGCCCCCGCGATCCTGGCCAAGCTGGACGCCGCCCGCGCCCAGGGCGTGGACATAACCGCCGACGTCTATCCCTACAGCTATTGGCAGAGCAATCTGTCGGTCCTGCTACCGGAGCGCAACTTCGAGGACCGGGCCGCCGCGCGGTTCGCCCTGACCAAACTGACGACGCCGGAGGGCCTGCGGATCGCCGTGTTCGCGCCAGACCCTTCGCTGGTCGGCAAATCGATCGCCCAGATCGCGGCCGAGCGCCACGCCGATCCCGTCGAGACCTATCTGGCCCTGACGCGCCAATCGGAGGCCTACGGCGCGGCCCATCCGGAGGTTGAGCGAGTGGACGCCGTGATCGGGGCGGCCATGGCCGAGCCCGACATCGCCGCCTTCATCGCGTGGAAGAATTCGGTGATCTGCTCCGACGGCATGACCCATGGCCTGCATCCCCGCGGGTTCGGGGCGTTCGCCAAGATCCTGCGCGTCTATGTGCGGGAAAAACGCCTGCTCACCCTGGAGCAGGCCGTCCACAAGATGTCGGCCCAGACGGCCGCCCAGCTCGGCCTGGCCGACCGGGGAACGATCGCGCCCGGACAGTACGCGGACCTGGTGCTGTTCGACCCCGCGCGCGTCGCCGACCGTTCCGATCTGGATCACCCCAACGCCCTGGCCACCGGGGTCAGCACCGTCTGGGTGAACGGGGTCGCCGTGTTCGACAAGGACCGACCGACGGGCGCGCGACCCGGCGCCGTCGTTCGCCGCGCCGGCTGGCGCCAGCCCGACTAGAGACCGGCCGCCGAGGCCTGCTCGCGCCGCCAGCGTTGGGGCGTGTCGCCCACGACGGCGTGAAACAGACGCGACATGTGCGCCTGGTCGCAAAAGCCGGTGGCGAGCGCGATCTGGCAGAGCGACGAGCGGGTCTGCCTCATCAGGATTTGGGCGCGTTCGAGCCGGCCGCGGATCACGTAGGCGCGCGGCGAGACGCCAAAGCTGCCCTTGAAGCGCCGCGAGAAGTAGTTCGGGCTAAGGCCGACGATCTCGGCCAGGTCGCGGATGGTGATGGATTGGTCCAGATGCTCGGCGATATGTCTCGCCACCTTGCGCTCCTGCCAAGGCGCCAATCGCGAGGCCTCGGATAGGGCGGAGCCCGCCAGCGCAACGCTCACCTTGTCCATGATCGTCATCTCCATCGGCGCGGTCACCTAGGACCGCCTGATTGGCGTTACGCAGGTGGCGGGAATTTCCTCATCGATCCCCTTTCCGCTCGGTGTGGGCCACGACCTTCAGGGAACGGAGGAAGTTCAAAATATTCAGATGGATATTCGAAGTTGAGCGCCCGGCGAGCCGTCTTGTTCCCGCGAAAGAATTTTTCCGGTGAGGACTTCGGCGGGGCGTGCGTTCTGCCTCCTCGAAAGCCGACGCTCGTGGTCGTTGGACAGGAGACGGAGTCTCTGATGGGAATGGCGCGAGAGCAGCTCATGACCAACGCCTCGGACACGGCCGCGCGCGCCGATGCTTTCGCCCGCCAGGCCGCGGCGATGCGCGGCCCCCTGGCCGTCTATTTTCGCCGTCGGGTCCGCAATCCGGGAGAGGTCGAGGACCTGGTGCAGGAGGTCTTCCTGCGCCTGACGGTGCGCGGCACGCCCGACAACGCCGACCACGCCAGCGCCTATATCTTCCAGATCGCCGCCAGCGTCCTGGCCGACCGCTATCGACGCCGCACGGTCAGGCACGCCGACGAGCATGTCGCGCTGGACCCCGATCTCCGTGGGGAGCAGGACTTCGATCCCGCTCGCATCTACGCCGGCAAGCAGGCCCTGAACGCGGCCGCGGCGGCCCTGATGACCATGCCGGAACGCACGCGGACCATCTTCCTGCTCCGCCGGATCGACGGTCTTCGCCACCAGGCCATCGCGACGCAGCTAGGCCTTTCGGTGAGCGCCGTCGAAAAGCACATGGTTCGCGCCATCGAGCACTTGATGGCCCACGCGGGAGGCGTCCGATGACGCGCGCGACCCTGACCCCCGCCCAGGCCGCGGCGCGCTGGCTGGCCTGCGAAGACATCGAACAGTCCCCCGAGCGCGAGGCGTTCGCGGCCTGGCTGGCCGAGAGCGACGACAATCGCGACGCCTGGGACAGGGCTCGACGGATGTGGGAGGTCTTCGACGAGGACAACGACCTGATCGCCGCCATGACGCGCGCCGCCAGGCAGGCCGGGCCCGAGCCCGTCGCCAGGCCTTCCTGGTCGAGATTGATCGCCGCCTCGGTCGCGGTCGCGGCCGTGTCGGCGACCTTGCTTCTGGG
>NZ_DATFAV010000023.1:0-7885 GCF_035254145.1 Caulobacter sp.
CTTGAAGAAGGCGCCGTCGATGGCGACGTGATGGATGCGCGGGTTCAGGGCGCTCATCGTGTTCAGGGCCTGCACCACGTCCGGGCAGTTCTGGCACGATTGCGAGAAATAGGTCTCGAAGCGGTAGTCGCCGTCCAGCGCCTTGATCCGCTCGATCACCTCGGCGTCGAGGCGCGGCGGGTGGCCGCCGACGTGCAGCAGGGCCAGTACCAGCGAGGTGAACTCGTGGCCCAGCGGCAGGCCGGCGAAGCGCACGTCCGCGTCACCCGAGGCGCGGGTGATGGCGAACGACGGCTTGCGTTCGTTGTCGCCGCCCAGGTTCAGGCTGACCTTGTCCGAGGTGGCGACGATGTCTTCCAGCAGCGCCTTCATCTCGGCCGAGCCGGCGGAGTCGTCCAGCGAGGCGACCAGTTCGATCGGCTGGCGCAGGTTCTGCAGATAGGTGGTCAGCTGGGTCTTCAGACCGGCGTCCAGCATGAGGGGCTCCCTGGTGGGTTGGGGAGTGAAACGGGGCGTTCGATTGTCGGGGAGGGCATCGAACGCGGCGAGCGATCGAGAGGTGCGCCGCCGACCGCTGGGGGCGAGCGGCGGCGCGGGTAGCTCTTTTAGAGGGGCCCGTGGCGGGCGCCAAAACCGCGAACACTTTTGGCTGCCACGCGCCGCATCTTAGATCTTGCCGACGAGGTCGAGCGAGGGGGCCAGGGTCTTCTCACCCTCTTCCCACTTGGCCGGGCAGACTTCGCCCGGGTGGCTGGCCACGTACTGGGCGGCCTTGACCTTGCGCAGCAGTTCGGCGGCGTTGCGGCCGATGCCTTCGGCGGTCACTTCGGTGAACTGGATGACGCCTTGCGGGTCGACCAGGAAGGTGCCGCGATCGGCCAGGCCCTGGCCTTCGCGCATGACGCCGAAGTTGTTGGTGACCACGCCCGACGGGTCGCCGATCATGACGTACTTGATCTTGCCGATCGCCGGCGAGCTGTCGTGCCAGGCCTTGTGCGAGAAGTGGGTGTCGGTCGAGACCGAATAGACTTCAACGCCCAGCTTCTGGAACGTGTCGTAGTTGTCGGCCAGGTCTTCCAGTTCGGTCGGGCAGACGAAGGTGAAGTCGGCCGGATAGAAGAAGACGATGGACCACTTGCCCTTCAGGTCCGCATCGCTGACCGTGATGAACTTGCCGTCCTTGAAGGCCTGGGCGGTGAAGGGTTTGATCTCGGTGTTGATCAGCGACATTGGGCGCTCCGTTGATTGGATGCGCTGTCTTACGGCTCGGCTGGCAATCGAGCAAATTGATAAATCTTCTGGACGGAATAGATTGGATCTATGGGCGGGCAGGGCGGCGGCGAGGGCGCCCCCGCGCCTGATCGCCGCCGCCGCACCCGCGGAAGCAAGGCCTGGCCCGACCGGTTCGCGAGCGAGAGCGTGGCCCGTCTCCCCAGGCGAGCCTTGGGCCCGCCGCCACGTTCCCGACCTCGCGGGATCAGCCCCAAGATGATCCGGCCGGCCGAGCGAAAGCAGCGTCTCCCCAGACGCCTTCCGCCAGGCGGCTCTCATCGGCCGGCGAGGGGCCCGCCGTCGAGCCGTCTCGGCGATCCGAGGGCGTTCCGGCGGCCCGGCGACCCGTCAGCGGGCGCCGGGCGACCTGGGCGCCTCTAAATCAGCCAGGTGAGCGGGCGCGGATAGGCCTCGCCCCGGACCAGATAGTAGATCCCCATGACGCAGCGGGCGACGAACCAGACGCTGATCGCGGTCAGGATCAGGCCGCCGGCGATCATCATCGGAATGCCGATCAGCAGCAGGCTCAGCGGGATGCCGAGCAGCAGCAGGGCCCCGCCGATCAGGAAGCCGGCGATCGCCAGCCAGAAGCTGCGGATGTTGAACTCGAAGTGGCTTCGGTTGATCGGCCCGGCGGCGTCGCGGCCGACATAGGCGACGATCAGGCCGACCACGAAGGTCAGGCCGTTGGTGAAGCCCAGCAGATAGAGGCCGTAGACCACGGCGGGCAGGACCTTGTCCTCTTCGGCCACGGGGGCGACGTCGGTCATGATCAGAGCATCCAGTTCTTGGGCGTGGGATAGGGTTGGTTCTTCAACAGGTTCGACAGGCCGACGATGCCGCGCACCACGACCCAGAGGCCGACGGCGACCAGCAGCACGACGCCGATCCCGACCACGGTCAGAAGGGCCGAGACGATCGAAAACAACAGGGCCAGCCAGAAGGTCCGGATCTGGAACTCATAGTGGCTGGCCAGCCACTCGGGCGCGCCCTTGCGGCTGACATAGGCCAGGATCACGCCGATCGCGCAGGTGACGCCGCCGGTCGCCACCCCGGCGATCATCAGGGCGTAGACGATGCCGGGCAGGGTCTTGTCGTCCTGCAGCCGGGGCGGGACGGAGGGGTCTATCGAGGGGTCTGACACGGTGTTGAGCCTAGAGATATCGTCGTTGGCTCAACGATCGCGCCGTCGGCGGCCGGATGCAAATGAAGGTGGCGTCATGACGCCTTTGTCACCTTGGCGGTGGCGGAAGACCGCTCATGATCCGAGAAGATATATCCCGCCTTCCTGGGCCTTGTGCCCAGGACCCATCTCTCCGGAACCGGTAAGTCGGACCGGCGGCCTGGGCCTTTCAGCTTCAGCTCACTTCAAGATCGGCGCTTGCCGCCCGCATGGGTCCTGGGCACAAGGCCCAGGAAGGCGGGCACATATGGCAAATGCGACCGCCCTCCCGCGAAACGGGGGGATCTCACGGCAGCAGGTCGCTGGGCGGATCCTGTGGGTCGAAGGCCGCGCCGGCGCCGATCCAGGGCAGGACGGCCAGCAGCAGCAGCAGGACGAAGACCATCCGGGCGGCCAGGTCGACGCCCACGGACGCCATGCCGGCGGTCAGGGAGAACAGCAGGGCGGCGGCCGCGCCGAAGGCGGTCAGGCCGATCATCCAGGTCAGGGCGGCCCGCGCCTCCAGCCGGGCGACGCCGAACCGAGCGCGGGGCGAGAGGTCGGCGCCGACGGCGGCGACGGCCCGGGCCAGGGTCGAAAAGCCGGCCAGCCGGTCCTCGAACCGCCCCGGGCCGACATAGCTCTGCGAGACGATGACCAGTCGCCGCCGGCCGAAGGTGACCAGCAGCGTGCGCCGCCGCCCATCACGCGCGACCGCCAGGCGGTAGCGGGTCAGACCCGAGAGCGGAAAGCGACGCTCGATCCGGCCGCGCGTCTCCACCAGGGTCCCGGCCTCCAGGGTCCAGACCGTCTCGGGCTGGAACGGAGAGAGCCGGGCGCTGTGGCGGACGCTCATGGGCTTTCCTTAACGCGCTCTAGGCGCGGACGGCGGTGATCTCGACGCCGGCGGCGGCGGCGTGAGGGGCCAGGGCCAGGGGCTTTTCGACCCGCACCCGGGCGCGGGTGACGCGCGGATCGGAAAAACAGGCCTGGGCCAGGCGTTCGGCGAAGGTCTCGACGAGGTCGACATGACCCTCGGCGGCGATGGCGCGGGCGGCCTCGCCGACCATCTCGTAGTTCACCGTGTCGGGCAGGCGCTCGCAGTGGCTGGCGGCCACGTCCAGCTCGACGTCGAGCACCAGGGGCTGCATCCGGCCGTGCTCGTGGTCGTAGACGCCGATCTGAGCGTCGACCTTCAGGCCGCGGACGAAGACCTTGGTCACGATGATCCGCGCCAGGTCTTGGGCCCCAACGGAAGCGGCTTCGGTGTCTGCGAGGGGGGCTGCGGCCAAGCGTGGTCTCCTAGGGCGAGACGATGTCGGGCGTTTTCCAGCCCAGGTGCTGGCCGCCGTCCACGGCGATCATCTGGCCCGTGACCGACGGCGCGTCAATGAGATAGCGCAGGGCGGCGGCGACCTCGTCCGGCGTGGCGCGGCGCTGCAACAGGGTCCCGGCGGCCTCGGCCTCGAACTCGCCGGGGCCCTGGTGGGTCGAGGGCAGGGTCGGGCCCGGGCCGATGGCGTTGACCCGGATGCGCGGCGCCAGGGCCTGCGCCAGGGTCTGGGTCGCCCACCACAGGCCGGCCTTGCTGAGCGTGTAGCTGAAGAACTGCGGGTTGGGCCGCCAGACGCGCTGGTCGACGATATTGACCACCAGGCCCTGGCGATCGGCCGGCAGGCTGGCGGCGAAGGCCTCGGCCAGCACGACCGGCGCGCGCAGGTTGGTGTCCAGATGCAGGTCCCAGGTCTGGCGGGACAGCGACCCGACGCGGTCGTCCTCGAAGGCCGAGGCGCTGTTGACCAGCAGGGTGACGGGGCCGAGGGCCTGGGCGGCCTCTTCGATCAGGCCGCGCGTGGCGGGCTCATTGGCCAGCTCGGCGCGCAGCAGGACGGCGCGGCGACCCAGGGCGCGCACTTCATCCGCCGTCTCTTCGGCCTCGTCGGCCGAGGCGCGGTGGTGGATGGCGACGTCGTAGCCGGCGAGGGCGGCTTCAAGAGCCAGGGCCCGGCCGATCCGACGCCCCGCGCCGGTGACCAGGGCCGCGCCGCGCGCCGGGGCGGTCATCCTAGTCGATGCGGCCGAACTCGGCGGCGTTCAGCACGCAGATGACGCCCAGGAAGATGGCGATGACGAGGATCGCGAGCATGGCGCGGCTCCGAAAAAGGACAATGTTCGGCTCGGCTTTAGCCGCGCGCGGGCCTGACCGCAAGCGCAAGGCGGGGTAGAACGGGGACCATGCTCTGGCGACGCCGCATCGAACCCTTCACCCGGCCCCTGGTCTACGCCTTCTTCCGCTTCAAGCGGGGGTTGACCCTGGGCGTGCGGGCGGTGGTCACCGACGACGAGGGCCGGGTGCTCCTGCTGCAGCACACCTATGTCCACGGCTGGTACCTGCCCGGCGGCGGGGTCGAGCGCGGCGAGACGGCCGAGACCGCCGTGGCCCGCGAACTGGCCGAGGAGGCCGGGGTCCGCGCCCTCTCGCGCCCGCGCCTGGTTTCGGCCCACAGCAACGAGGTTCTGCATCCGGGCGACCACGTCCTGGTCTATCGCGTCGAGGCCTGGGAGGCCTGCGCCTCGAACGCGGCGGGCGAGATCCACGAGGTGGGGTGGTTCCACGTCCACGACCTGCCCGAGGAGACCACGCGGGCCACGCGGCGGCGGATCGCCGAGGCGCTGCAGGGGGATGAGAGCGATCCGATGTGGTGAGGACGCGCGCATGAATCCCTCTCTCTGTGAGAGAGGGAGGGGCCCACGCGAAGCGTGGGAGGGTGAGAGGTAAAGGTCTTTCCGAAGAAGGTGATGCGTCAGGACGCTCGGGCTTCTCCGGCGAGGGGTGAAACCACTCACCCTCCCACCGCCTGCGGCGGCGGGCCCCTCCCTCTCTCAAAGAGAGAGGGAATCCACTCGCGCCCCCTTCCCACCTGAACGCCGATCACATTAAATGGTTGTTTGAAACCGCCCGCCGACTTCCCATTGTCATGGGGCCAACCAGAGCGGGTCGAACACACGGGCAGGAGAACGGCATGCGCGAGTACACCAAGTTCTACATCGATGGCGCCTGGGTCGATCCGGTCACGCCCAAGCGGCTGGACGTCATCAACCCGGCCACCGAAGCCGTCGCCGGCGTGATCTCGATGGGCTCGGCGGCCGACGTCGACAAGGCCGTCCGCGCCGCCCGCAAGGCGTTCGCCACCTATTCCCTGACCAGCCGCGAGGAGCGCATCGACCTCCTCGAGCGGATCATCGCCGAGTACCAGAAGCGCTTCGAGGACATGGCGAAGGCCATCACCGAGGAGATGGGCGCCCCGGCCTGGCTGGCCCAGCGCGCCCAGGCGGCCATGGGCATCGGCCACGTCCAGACGGCGCTGGCGGTGCTGAAGGACTACAAGTTCGAGGAAGACCGCGGCACGACCCGCATCGTCAAGGAGCCGATCGGCGTCTGCGCCTTCATCACGCCGTGGAACTGGCCGGTGAACCAGATCGCCTGCAAGGTCGGCCCGGCGCTGGCCACCGGCTGCACCATGGTGCTGAAGCCGTCGGAAATCGCGCCGTTCAGCGGCTACGTCTGGACCGAGATCCTGCACGCCGCCGGCGTCCCGGCCGGGGTGTTCAACCTGGTCAACGGCGACGGCCCCACGGTCGGCGCGGCGCTCAGCAGCCATCCCGAAGTCGACATGGTCTCGTTCACCGGCTCGACCCGGGCCGGCATCGAGGTGGCCAAGAACGCCGCCCCGACCGTCAAGCGCGTCCACCAGGAGCTGGGCGGCAAGAGCCCCAACATCATCCTCGACGACGCCGACTTCCCGCGCGCGGTGGCCGGGGGCGTCGCCTCGGTGATGCTGAACTCGGGCCAGTCGTGCAACGCCCCGACCCGGATGCTGGTCCCCGGCAAGCGCATGGACGAGGTCATCGCCATCGCCAAGGCCGCCGCCGAGAGCCACACGGTCGGCGACCCGAACGGCAACTACAAGATGGGTCCGGTGGTCTCCGAGACCCAGTGGAACAAGATCCAGGGCCTGATCCAGAAGGGCATTGACGAAGGCGCCACCCTGGTCACCGGCGGCGTCGGCAAGCCCGAGGGCCTGGACAAGGGCTACTATGTGAAGCCCACCGTCTTCGCCAACGTCACCAACGACATGACCATCGCCAAGGAAGAGATCTTCGGCCCGGTGGTCTCGATCCTGGGCTACGACACGGTCGAGGAAGCCGTCACCGTCGGCAACGACACCGAGTACGGCCTGGCGGCCTATGTCTCGGGCGGCGACCAGGACACGGTCCGCAAGGTGGCCAGCCAGCTGCGCGCCGGCCAGGTCAACCTGAACGGCGCCGCCCCCGACCTGATGGCCCCGTTCGGCGGCTACAAGATGAGCGGCAACGGGAGAGAGTGGGGGGATCACGCGTTCGGCGAGTTCCTGGAGACCAAGGCGATCCTGGGCTACTCGGCGAAAGCGGCGGCGGAGTAGGTTTGCTCTGCTGTTGAGTTAGCTGGACTTGGAGGGGGCGGGGCCGGGAGGCTCCGCCTTTTCCATGTCGGAGGTCGCACCTGGCCCTTTGTAGTCGAACTTAACTACGTGAATGACATTGGATGGGGCGATCTCATTTATTAGTCTATCTACATCGTTTGGGTGTTTTTCTTCAAGCATAAGCCTAATTTCTGCTTCTGCCATTTTGCTCGTTATTCTGAGCCAGTCTCTATAAAGGGCGATGCAATTACTTATATCAACGTCGTAATTAAACGCGCTTAGCTGGAACCTATCAATTGGCGCAGCGAGCTTTTCGCCAACTGGAAAGGTGAAGGGAAATTTATTTTTTCCGCCTAGTGGCCCAGCCGAAATGCTTATCCATCTAAGCTTTATATCATTATTATCTAGGTCAGAGCTGTCTATATGGAAAAAGGAGACGGAACCAAATACCGCCCGACGAGATCCTTTTGATTTCAGTAGATTGCCTGGCGAGTTTCGTCCGATTGACGTATCTAAATGGTCCATTCCGTTACGAATCTTTGCGGATGGCTCCAGATATCCTAAAAGTTTTGCTGTTTCTGGTCCTATTGTTTCTTGGTTGATCAGTTCAATCAATTTTTTGATAGCATAAAAATCGTCTATTATTGACCATGCTGCATTTGATATTTGAGCGCGATGTAGTGTCGGTAGAGCTCCTTCCATGCGAGCAGCTAGCGTCGCTGTTTGGTGCATTGTAAAAAATGAGGCCGCTATGCAATCCGATATATGGACAAGCGCTTCAAATATTAGACGCTGTCGTGGATCTAGAAGTATGGGTAAGCGCCTAAGGAAGTCGCTATCCTCCAGTATAATTTCGCCGCAGTATGGTTCCGGCCTAATTTCATCCTGCATATCGCCCCCCGTCGACCCGCCTAGGGTCGGACCCAACCTTACATCTCTTGGAGGCAGCAGCGTGCCGGACTGTCCAGGTCAGTCAAGGACCGCCCTC
>NZ_DATFAV010000024.1:0-7316 GCF_035254145.1 Caulobacter sp.
GACGACCTGCACGGGCGTCGAAATGTTCCGCAAGCTGCTGGACCAAGGTCAAGCCGGCGACAACGTGGGCGTGCTGCTGCGCGGCACCAAGCGTGAAGACGTCGAGCGCGGCCAAGTGCTGTGCAAGCCGGGTTCGATCACCCCGCACACCAAGTTCGTGGCCGAAGCCTACATCCTGACCAAGGAAGAAGGCGGCCGTCACACCCCGTTCTTCACCAACTACCGTCCGCAGTTCTACTTCCGCACGACGGACGTGACCGGGATCATCAAGCTGCGCGAAGGCGTGGAAATGATCATGCCGGGCGACAACGCCGAGCTGGACGTCGAGCTGATCACCCCGATCGCCATGGAAGAAAAGCTGCGTTTCGCCATCCGCGAAGGCGGCCGCACCGTCGGCGCCGGCGTCGTCGCGAAAATCGTTGAATAACGATTTTCACGACCATGCTTAGCGGCCAGAAGCGCATGCGCTTCTGGCGGGCCAAGATCGTCGAGTAATCGATCGATCCCAGCGACAGCTGATCTAAGCGAAGGCCCCGGAGAGCGATCTCCGGGGCCTTTTGCTTTGCGGCGGAAAGGTGGAAGGAGAGGGGCATGGCGATGATCACCGATCCCGAAGACTTCTTCACCAAGGGTTGCGGCCGGTGCGCCCGGTTCGCGACGCCCGACTGCTCGACCCGGCCCTGGATCGACGGGCTGAACGCCCTGCGCCGGATCTGCCTGGACATGGGGCTGGAGGAGACGGTGAAATGGGCCCACCCCTGCTACATGCACGCCGGGCGCAACATCGCGCTCTTCGGCGCGTTTCGGGGCGATTTCCGGCTCAGCTTCCTGAACCCGAGCCTGCTGGTCGACAGCGAAGGCGTGCTTGAGCCGCAAGGGCCCAACAGCCAGACGCCGGGCATGATCCGCTTCACCGCCGTGGAGCAGGTGGGGGAGAAGGAGCCGGTGATCCGGGCCTATCTGCGACAGCTGATGAGTCACGCCGAAGCGGGAACCAGACCCGCGAAGGACGTCCGCGAGATCGACATGCCGGACGAACTGACCGACGCTCTGGACGCGGACCCGGAGCTAGCCGAGGCCTTCCACGCCCTGACGCCGGGGCGCCAGAAGAGCTACATGTTCGCCCTCAACCAGGCCAAGCAGCCGGCGACCCGCGTGGCGCGGATCGAGAAGTTCCGCGACAGGATCATCGCCGGCAAGGGCGCCTTGGAGCGGTAGGCTCCAGCCTCAGCCCTGCACGAAGCGCGGGATCGGCCCCACCTGCTCGGTTTGATCCGGCAGCTCGACGAACTCCTCGTCGACGAAGCACCAGCCCCAGCCTTCCGGCGGGTCGTAGCCCTCGATGATCGGGTGCTTGGTGGCGCGGAAATGGGCGGTGGCGTGCTTGCTGGGGCTGTCGTCGCAGCAGCCGACGTGACCGCAGGTCCGGCACAGGCGCAGATGGACCCACCAGCCGCCGGCCTTCAGGCACTCCTCGCAGCCCTTGGAGCCGGGCGTGACCAGGCGGATGGCGTCGCCGTGCATGCAGGTCATCGCGGGGCTCCTTTATGCGTCGGCCAGATAGGCGTGGATGGCGGCGACGGCCTGAGCGCCTTCGCCGATGGCGGCGCCGACCCGCTTGACCGAGCCGGCCCGGGCGTCGCCGATCGCGAACACGCCCTTGCGGCTGGTCTGCAGCAGCGGGTGGCCCGGGGCGAGGTCGGCGCCGGTGCGCACGAAGCCGTGGTTGTCCAGCTCGACCTCGCATTGGGTCAGCCAGGCGGTGTTGGGCGCCGCGCCGATGAACAGGAAGAGGTGACTGACCGCCTGGGTCGTCTCCAGTCCGTCGGGCCCCCGCCAGCGCACGGCCTTCAACTGGCTTCCGCCGTCCTTCTCGTCGCCGCCCTCCAGGTCGACGATCTGGCTCCTGACCACCACCTGGATGTTCGGCGTGCTCTCGATCCGCTCGATCAGATAGCGCGACATGGTCGCCGCGAGACTCTCGCCCCGCACGATCATCCAGACCTTCTCGACCTGGCTGGCCAGGTAGACGGCCGCCTGACCCGCCGAGTTGCCGGCTCCCACCAGGGCCACTTCCTGCCCGGCGCAGAGCTTGGCCTCCAGGGGCGAGGCCCAGTAGTGGACGCAGGCGCCCTCGAAGCGGTCGAGGTTCTCGACCTCGAGCCGCCGATAGCGGGCGCCGCTGGCGATCACGATCGTGCGGGCCTGGGCGGTCTCGCCGCTGGTCAGGCTGAGACGGTAGCGGTGGTCGCCGTCGTTCGCGCAGACCAGCGAGGCGACCTCGTCGGGGATCGCCAGTTCAGCGCCGAACTTCTGGGCCTGGCCGTAGGCGCGCCCCATCAGGGCCATGCCGGAAATTCCGGTCGGAAAGCCCAGGTAGTTCTCGATGCGCGCCGAAGCCCCGGCCTGGCCGCCGAAGGCGCGGCTGTCCAGCACCAGGACCGACAGGCCCTCGGACGCGGCGTAGACGGCGGTGGCCAGGCCCGCGGGCCCGGCGCCGACGACGGCGACGTCGTAGATCCGTTCGGCGTCGATCGGGCCGACCAGGCCAATGCAGCGGCCAAGCTGGTGGTTGCTGGGCTGGCGCAGCAGCGTCCCGTTCGGGCAGAGCACGATCGGCAGCTCGGCTTCGTCGACCGCGAACCGCTGGATCAGGACCTTGGCGCAGTCGACCTCGTCGGGGTCCAGGCTCTGGTAGGGGTGGCCGTTGCGGGCCAGGAAGCCGGACAGGCGGATGACCTCGGCGTCGGCGGCGCGGCCGATGATGATCGGACCACCCGCGCCCGTCTCGATCAGGCTGACCCGGCGCAGGATCAGGGCGCGCATGATCCGCTCGCCCAGCTCCGCCTCGGCGACCAGCACGGCGCGCAGCCGTTCCGGCGAGATCAACAGGGCCTCGACCCGGGTGATGGCCGAGACGTCCACCAGCGAGGGGCGGCCAGACAGCTGGGCGATCTCACCGACGAACTGGCCGGCGGCGTGCTCGACGATCGGCTGGCTTTCGTCGTGGGCGTCGCGGCGGCTGATGGCCACCCGCCCGGCCAGGATCACGAACAGCCCCGGCGAGGCGACGCCGGCGGTGGCCAGGGCCACGCCCGGCTCGGCCCGGACGACCTGGCCGAAGCGACGCAGTCGGTCGATCTCGGCCGGCTCCAGCCGGGGGAACATCTGGGCGCGACGGGTGTCGAAGGTTGTGCCTGCCATAATGGGAGATTGCGCCAGGATCGCGCGCCGGTCACCCACCCAACGATGACGGTTTTGAACAAACCTGCCCTAACGTCATCGACTGTACCGGTCGGCGCCCGCGGAGTAGGCTGACCGCATGGCGCGTTCCCCCTCAACTCCGTATCCGGCCGTGCAATGGCGGGCCGGGCGTTCCCTGGAAGACCTGGCGCGCGACCTGCCGCGCGAGATCGCCGTGGGCCTGTCGCTGGGCGGCCGTCCGCACACGGTGCTGATGGCCACGCCCCAGGACCTGGAGGACCTGGCCCGGGGCTTCGTGGTCACCGAGGCGATCGCCAGGGCCGGCGACATCCTGGGCGTCACCGTCACGGAGGAAGAGCGCGGAGTGCTGGTCGATGTACGTCTAGCGCCCGGAGCGGTGGCCCGGAAGGCCAGGCCGCGCAACCTGGAAGGCCGCTCCAGCTGCGGGCTGTGCGGCGTGCAGCGTCTGGCCGATGCGGTGCGTCCCTTGCCAGTGTTGGGCGCCGGCGCTCGCATCCGTCACGAGGCGATCCCGAGCGCCCTGGCGGCGCTGGAGGATCGTCAGGCCCTGGGTCGGCTGACCCGCGCGACCCATGCGGCGGCCTTCTTCGACAGCGACGGCGCGCTCGTTTTGGTTCGCGAGGACGTCGGTCGGCACAACGCGCTGGATAAGCTGGCCGGCGCGATGGCGCGCGAAGGGCGGGACGCGGGCTCGGGCTTCGTGGTTGTCACCAGCCGCTGCTCATTCGAGATGGTCGAGAAGGCGGTGCGCATGGGCTGTCCGATCCTGGTGGCGGTGTCGGCGCCGACCGAGCTGGCGATCGCCAAGGCTCAGGAGGCCAATCTGACGCTGGTGGCCCTGGCCCGCGCCGACGGCCACGCGGTGTTCGCCGGCGGCGAGCGTCTCGTCGAAGCCGCGCTGGAGCCGGCCTGATGGCGGAACACAAGGTTCCCGGCGTTCGTCCCTATCGCCAGGCCGCTGGCGGCTGGGGCGCGGTGAAGGCCGTGGCCGGCGCCCTGACCGACCAGGAGACGGTGATCGAGGGCGGCAAGACGCTGCTGCGCGCCAACCAGCCCGAGGGCTTCGACTGCCCCGGCTGCGCCTGGCCCGACCCCAAGCACACTTCGTCGTTCGAGTTCTGCGAGAACGGCGCCAAGGCCGTGGCCTGGGAGGCGACGTCCAAGCGCGCCACGCCCGAGGTCTTCGCGCTCCATACGGTCAGCGAGCTCCTGACCTGGAGCGACCACCAGATCGAGGATCTGGGCCGCCTGACCGAGCCCATGGCCTATGACCCCGCCGACGACCGCTATAAGCCGATTGGGTGGAATGAGGCCTTCGCGCGGACCGGCGCGGCGCTGAGGGGACTGACGGATCCGAACGAGGCGGAGTTCTACGCTTCGGGCCGGGCGTCGAACGAGGCGGCGTTCCTCTATCAGCTGCTTGGGCGGCGGTTCGGGACCAACAATTTCCCCGACTGCTCGAACATGTGCCACGAGCCGACCAGCGTGGGCCTGCCGGACTCGATCGGCCTGGGCAAGGGCTCGGTCACGTTGGAGGACTTCGACCACGCCGACCTGATCCTGTGCTTCGGGCACAATCCCGGCACCAACCATCCGCGGATGATGGCCACCCTGCGCGAGGCCAGCCGGCGTGGCGCGACGATCCTGGCCTTCAACCCGCTGAAGGAGCGGGCGCTGGAGAAGTTCGCCTCGCCGCAGGATCCGGTCGAGATGGCGACCCTGACCTCGACCCCGATCGCCTCGGACTACTACCAGCTGACCATCGGCGGCGACGCCCTGCTGGTCCAGGGCATGATGAAGGCGGTTCTGGCGATGGACGCCCTCGACGGCGGCGTGCTGGACCGCGCCTTCATCGAGGAACACACCACGGGCTTCGAGGCGCTGGCCGGCCATCTGGAAGCGCTGGACTGGCCGACCATCGAGGCCGGCTGTGGCCTGCCGCGCGCGCGGATCGAGCAGGCGGCGGCGGTCTACGCCAAGGCGAAGGCGGCGATCCTTTGCTACGGCATGGGCCTGACCCAGCATCGCGACAGCTCCGGGACCGTGCAGCAGCTGGTCAACCTGCTGCTCTTGAAGGGCAATATCGGCCGGCCGGGGGCGGGGATCTGCCCGCTGCGCGGCCACTCCAACGTCCAGGGGGCGCGCACGGTCGGCGTGGCCGAGAAGCCGTCGGCGGCCTTGCTGAACGCGATCCGCGACGTCTTCGGCTTCGAGCCGCCGCGCGCCGATGGCCACACGGTCATCGAGGCGATCGCGGCGATGGAGCGCGGCGAGACCAAGGTCTTTGTCGGCCTGGGCGGCAATTTCGCCGTGGCCGCGCCCGATCCGGTCCGCACCTTCGCGGCGATGCGCAAGCTGGAGCTGGCCGTGCACGTGGCCACCAAGCCCAACCGCACCCACCTGCTGGTCGGCAGGGCGGCGATCCTCCTGCCGTGCCTGGGCCGCACCGAGCTGGACGTGCGGGCCGGGGTGCGCCAGTCGGTGACCGTCGAGGACTCGATGTCGATGGTCCACGCCTCGCGGGGGTTGAACCCGCCGGCCTCGGAGCACCTGATGTCGGAACCGGCCATCGTGGCCGGGATCGCGACGGCGACGTTCGGCTTGGATCCGCTGGTGGACTGGCCGGGTCTGGCCAATGACT
Organism: Caulobacter sp.; assembly: GCF_035254145.1. Classification (GTDB taxonomy): domain Bacteria; phylum Pseudomonadota; class Alphaproteobacteria; order Caulobacterales; family Caulobacteraceae; genus Caulobacter. Next base: position 5,867 of record NZ_DATFAV010000024.1, read on the forward strand.
ACGACGCCATCCGCGACCTGATCGCCCGCGTCTTTCCCGGCGCCTTCGACGACTATAACGACAAGGTCCGCGTTCCGGGCGGCTTCCGCCTGCCAGTCGGACCGTCGGATCGCATCTGGAAGACGGCCAGCGGCAAGGCCAATTTCCTGGTCAATGACCCTAGGGGCGGCGATCCGCGCCGGGGCGATCCGGACGTGATGATCCTGACCACCGTGCGCAGCCACGATCAGTACAACACCACGGTCTATGGGCTGGACGACCGCTATCGCGGTGTGTTCGGCCGTCGAGACGTGGTCTTCGCCAATCCCGACGACATGGCGCGGATGGGATTGGCGGAAGGCGACCTGGTCGACCTGGGCGCGGCGTTCGACGAGACCGGCGAGCGGGTGGCGCGGGCCTTCACCGTGGTGGCGCGCGAGATCCCGCCGGGCTGCCTGGCGGCCTACTACCCCGAGACCAACATCGTCATCGCCCTGGACGACCACGATCAGCGCTCGGGCACGCCGGCCTACAAGTCCGCGCCCGTGCGGCTGCGAAGGCATCAGGTGGGCTGGAACTCCATGACGTCCAAGTCATGACCGCGAATTAAGTCGAAGGACGGACGAACGGCCGCTAGCCTGTTCCCAATCGAACCTACGCATCTGATGGGGAGCAAACTGATGCGCGCTGTAACCACCCTGGCCGTTCTGGCCGCCGCCATTTCCACCACCGGGGCCATTGGGGGCGCCGCCTCGGCAGCGCCCTCCGTGAAGATCAAGGACGCGGTCGCCCGTGTCGTGGTCATTCCCGAGAACCGATCGGACGTGAAGGTCGAGTTCCTGACCACCAACGCCAGCCTGCCGCTGACCGTTCGCCAGGACGGCGGCGACGTGATCGTCGATGGCGATCTGCGCATGAGCCGGATCAACGGCTGCAACAGCCGCAACGGCAAGGTCTGGGTGAGGGTGCGTGGCGTCGGCGAGGTGTCCTACGACAACTTCCCGCAGATCGCCGTGCGCACGCCGCTGAACGTCAAGGTGCAGGCGGGCGGGGCCGTCTTCGGCGACATCGGCCGCTCGGACAGCGTCAGCCTTGGCAATGCTGGCTGTGGCGACTGGACGGTCGCCAACACCAAGGGAAAGCTCGAGGTCAGCCAAGCCGGCTCGGGCGACACCAAGACCGGCACGGCCGAGTCCGCCGAGATCAACATCGCCGGCTCTGGCGATGTGTCGACCCAGGCCATCGCGGGGGATCTTGAGGTCCACATCGCCGGCTCGGGCGATGTCAGCGCGGCCAGCATCGCGGGCCAACTGGACGGCAATATCGCCGGCTCGGGCAATATCTCGGTCGCCGGCGGCCATAGCCGCTCGATCGAGGTGAGCGTGATGGGCTCGGGCGACGTGACCTTCGGCGGCGAGGCCGACTCGGTCGACGTCTCGGTGGCGGGTTCGGGCGACGTCCGGATCGCCAA
>NZ_DATFAV010000025.1:0-11499 GCF_035254145.1 Caulobacter sp.
CAGATGGGGATCAAGTTCGACCGCATCCTGGACGCCTTCGAGGCCCCGACCTCGCGCTTGCCCGACCTGATCAAGGTCGCGCCGGGCGCGGTGAAGGGCGCGGGCGGCGCCGGCTGGCTGGTCAGCCACGAGACCAACGCCAGCTTCACCCTGACCAACCGCCTGCTGAAGGCCGGGGCCAAGGTCTATTGGGTCAAAGACGGCGCCAAGGCTGGTGAAACCACCTTCGGCCCCGGCGCCATCTGGGTCCCGGCCTCGCCCGCCGCCAAGGCGGTGATCGACAAGGGCGTCAAGGACCTGGGCGTCGACGCCTACGCCGTGGCCGGCAAGCCCGCCGGCGCCACGATCGCCCTGAAGCCGATCCGCATCGGCCTGGTCGACGTCTATGGCGGCTCGATGCCCTCGGGCTGGAACCGCTGGATGTTCGAGAAGTTCGAGGCGCCGTTCCAGGTGGTCTACCCGCAGCGCCTGGACGCGGGGAACATCAAGAAGGACTTCGACGTCCTGGTCTTCCCCGATGGCGTGGTCCCCGCCCCGGCCGACGGCCCGTTCAAGGCCGGCCGCCCCTCGACCCAGCCCAAGCCGGAGGAGATCCCGGCCGAGTACCGCGCGTGGCTCGGCAAGATCACCGACGACAAGACGCTGCCGAAGATCGCCGAGTTCGTGAAGGGCGGCGGTTCGGTGGTGGCCATCGGCGCCTCGACGCGTCTGGCCACGGCCCTGGGCGCGCCGGTCGATGTCGCCACCGCCAGGACCGAGAACGGCCAACTCAAGGCCCTCTCCAACCGCGAGCTCTACATCCCCGGCTCGGTCCTGCGGGCCAAGGTCGATCCCAAGCAGCCGCTGGCCTACGGCGCCGGCGAGCAGGTCGACGTGTTCTTCGATCGCAGCCCGACCTTCACGATCAAGAGCGACGCCAAGGGGATCTCGCGGGTCTCGTGGTTCGACACCGACAAGCCGCTGCGCAGCGGCTGGGCGGTCGGCCAGGAGAAGCTGAACGGCTCGACGGCGATGCTCGACATCGACCTGGGCAAGGGCAAGATCTTCGCCTTCGGGCCCGAGATCACCCAGCGCGCCCAGTCGTGGGGCACGTTCAAGTTCCTGTTCAACGGACTGCTGTACGGCCCGGCGGCGGCGGGGAAGTAGGCGCAAACCTGCCGACCACCCGGCGGAGGCCGGGCCCCAGATTCGCCGAGAAAATCGGGGTTCCGGATGGGGCCAGAGCTGCTTCCTTCTCCCCTCGCGGGAGAGGGAAGCATGCCCGACGAACAATCACCCCAAAAACAAGATCGGCGCCGGAAGCGACTCCGGCGCCGATTTAGCTTCGAGACCCTAGGGGGCACGGCCCCGAAGCGTTGTCGTTCCACGCCGACTGGCGGTGACGTCGAACGACCCAGGTCACCGTCTGGACCGCAAACAGAGTGACCTAAAATCAAATTGCGCCCCGTCTGGCCGTCGAACCTTGATCTGCCGCAATTCCGGAAATGAAATCGGCGCCGGAGGGGCAGCTCCGGCGCCGATGATCGCGTCTTCGGGGTTTTCAAGGGGGTAGGACGCCCCCGAAGCCGCGACGTCCTAGAACTGCTTGGACAGGTTCAGGTACCAGTAGCGGCCCGTCGCATTGTACAGCGAGCCGTAGTAGCCGAAGTTGGTCGACGAGATCGGCGGGTCCTTGTCGCCGATGTTGCGCACGCCCACGCGGATCGTGGAGCCGTCGAACCGGCCCTCGCTGAACGCGTACTGGCCGTACAGGTTGACCGTCGTCCAGGCCGGCATCTGGTAGTATTCGCCGCCCGTCAGGGTCGAGCCGGTGTCATAGACCTCGCCCACATAGTTGACGAAGGCGCCCGCGCCCCAGCCGTCCTTGCGCCAAGTCAGGCTGGCGCTGCCGCGGAACTCCGGATAGCCGCCCATGCCGATCTGGTTGCCGGCCGTGGTGATCGACACGCCTGGCAGGGAGCCGGCGGCCACGGCCTGCTGAAGCAGGGCCTCGGTCGCGCTGGGCGACTGGTCGTACTTCAGCAGCTTGGCGACGTTGACGCTCAGGCCGAAGTCGCCCCAGGGCGTGCCGTCCAGGTCGTAGTCCAGCGAGAAGTCCACGCCCTGCACCATGCGCGGCTGCAGGTTGGCGTAGGTGTCGCTGATGTAGGCGATGGCGCCGACCGTGTTCGAGCCCACCGGCGCGTCACGCACCACGTTCGGGTTCGAAGACCCTTGCTGGCGCAGCAGCCAGTCCAGGGCGATCTGGTTGCCGCCGCCCAGGATCCCGATGACGCCCTTCTCGCGGATCGACCAGAAGTCGGTGGTCAAGGTCAGCTTGCCGTAGCCCGCCGGGATGAACCGCGGCTGGTAGACGAAGCCCACCGTGGCGTTGTCGGCCTCTTCCGGCTTCAGGTTCTCGTTGCCGCTGCGGATCTCGATGGTGCTGCCGCTCGGGCAGGAAGTCGCCGTCGGCGTGTTGATCCGGCAGAAGGCCCAGTCGGTGCGGGTGTTCGAGACCGAAGCGCCTTCGCTGTAGAACTGCGGCAGGTTCGGCGCGCGGAAGCTCTGCGAGACCGAGCCGCGCAGCGACAGGCCCTGGCCGACCTTCCACAGGATCGCGCCCTTGGGCTTCAGCACATTGCCGAAGTCCGAATAGTGCTCGTCCCGCGCCGCGATCTGCAGGCTGATCTCTTCGACGAACGGGATGTTCATCTCGGGCGAGATGACCGGCACGGCCAGCTCGAAGAAGGCCGAGGCGACCGAGCGATGGGCCGAGACGTCGGGAGAGCCCGAGGCCCCCATGACGTCCGTGTTGTAGGTCACGCCGGTGACGCTGTTGGTGTACTTGATCGTGCCGTCCAGACGGTCGTCGCGATTGTCCTTGTAGGTTTCGCGGCGCAGCTCGACACCCGCCGCGAAGCCGACGTCGCCGCCGGGCAGCCGGAAGAGATCCTTCTTCGAGACCTTGAAGTCGCCCATCAGCAGCGAGGTCTTGCTGATGCGGTACACGTTGATCAGGAACGAGTTGATCGTGTCCTGGCTGTTGGGCGTGGCGTCCGCGCCCGAATAGTTGGTCAGAGACCCACCGTTGAACGGATTGTAGGCCGACGCGTCGGTGCGGTTCAGCGCCGCCTGGAAGAGCGTGTTGCTGATCGCGTTGTGCGTCATGTCCTTGGTGCGGGCCTGGGAGTAGAGCAGCGCGCTGTCCCACTTCCAGCCGTTCCAATCGCCCTTGGCGCCGCCCAACAGGCGGAAGCTGTCGTCGGTCACGGTGTAGGTGCGACCACCGGCGTCGACCGGGCGGTAGTTGGTGATGTTCATCGCCACGCCCGAGTTGGACACGCCGGTCAGCCCCGACAGGCGGTTCGGGTTGACCGCGCCGCTCGCCAGAGTCGTCGGACCGAAGGGGTTCCAATAGGCGTTGGCCGCGATGCTGATCTGCGCCGAGTTCAGCGGCGCGGACTGCTCGCGATTGCCGGTGAACAGCGCGTGGTAGTAGCCGGCCTCGCCATAGGCGGTGATGTCGCCAAAGTCGTGCTCGACCGTCGAGAACAGGTTCGTGCGCTCCAGCCCGCCCTTCAGGCTCCGCTGAGCGTTCTCGTCGTAGCGCAGGGCGCGATCGGCCGCGCCGTTGATCACGCCCGACTTGATGCAGATGTCGCCCGTCAGCGTCGCCGAAGAGCAGCCGGCGGCGGTGTTGGTGATCGGCTCGATGTGGAAGACGCCCGAGGTCGTCAGGGCCACGTTGTTCTGCCGCGGCGCCGTCGAGGGCGGGATCAAGGTGAAGGCGCCCCACGGGCTCGAGGTCGAGCGGTTGTCGAACAGAGTGTCGTTGGCCCAGGCGGTGCCAGCAACGGCGGCGCGATGGTCCTCGCTGGCGGAGTAGTCGCGCTCGCTGGCCATCAGGCGGCTGTGGGCGGTGTAGGAGCCGAAGAAGGTCAGGCGCGTGCCGTCTTCCAGGCGCGTGCCGGCCTTCACGTTGAAGGTCCCTTCACGATAGCCCGTACCTTCCGAACCGCCGATCTGGGTGTCGATCTTCAGGCCCTGGAACTTGGTGTCGAGCACCATGTTGACCACGCCGGCTACGGCGTCCGCGCCATAGATGGCGGCCGCGCCGTCGCGCAGCACTTCCACGCGCTTGACGCCCGGGACGGGGAACGAGTTGGTGTTGACGGTCTGGACCGGCACCAGGTTCTCGGTCTGCGTTCCCGGCGCCAGCACGGCGCGACGGCCGTTCAACAGCACCAGGGTGTTGCCGGTGCCCAGGTTGCGCAGGTTGACCGACGACACGTCGCCGCGCGCGTCGTTCAGGTTGCCGGTGGTGCGGGCTTCCTGGAACTGGACGTCGCCGGCCTGCGGAATCGAGCGGAACAGCTCATCGCCCGAAACGGCGCCGGTCGCGATGATCTCCTTCTCGCCGACCACCGTCACCGGCAGGGCGTCGGTCGTCCGGACGCCTTGGATCTGCGAGCCGACGACCACGACGGCCTCGACGAGTTGAGCCTCGTCAGTCGTCGCGCCGGCCCCCGCGCTGGACGACTGGGGGAGTTCGGCCGGAGCCGGACGCAGCGTGATGGTCTTGCCGTCGTCGGACTGCACGACCAGGCCCGCCGCCTTGGCCAGACGCGCCAGCGCGTCGGCGTCGGCGACATCGCCGGTCACGGCCGGGGTGCGCTTGCCGGTCGCCGCCTCGAACGGGAACAGCACCTGCTTGCCCGACTGCTGAGCGAAGGCCTGCAGCGCGTTCACCGCGTCGCCGGCCGGAATGTTGAAGCTGTGGCGGGCCTCCTGGGCCAGGGCCGGACCGGCCAAGACCAGGACGGCGGCCGACGCCATGAGGAAGCCGCGAACCGTGCGGCGCGTGTCGTTAGACATGGTGTTCTTGTAACCCCTCTCGACGCTCTCCAAGCCCCTACGGGAGAGCGTCTTCGAAGGACCGACGCGGAAGGGTCGCATTTCCGCCAGTGGGCGGCGGAACTTTTTTGGGCGCCCGGCGAAGGACCTCGCGCCCTATCCCCGCCGTGACAGCCGGATCGCGCCGTCGGAGCCTTCCGAGGCCCGCACCGGGAAGGCGCTGGTCACGGCCATAACGAAGCTGGTCGGCTCGGTCGTCTGGAAATAGCCCGCCAGCCGCAGGCCCGCGATCGACGGATCGGCGATGCGGATCTGGCGATGGTTGTAGCGATTGAACTCGGCCACGGCCTGTTCCAGCGACTGACCGTTCAGGGCGATCGCGCCCTGTCGCCAAGCCAGGGCCCGGTCGATCTCGGCGTCGGACACCGCGCGCGAGCGGCTGCCGGACGAGTCGTAGATGGCCGCGACGCCGGCCGCGAGCCGCACGTCGTCCTTGGCCGTTCCGCGGGCCGGATCGAGTTCGACGACGCCCTTCTTGACGGTCACCGCGGCCCCGTCCGAGCGCAGACGAACGGTCATCTCGGTCGCGCCGTCGGCCTCCAGCACCGCGTCGGCGGCCTTGACCACGAAGGGCCGGGTGTCTGGCGCGGCTTCAAACAGGGCCTCGCCCCGCACCAGCTTGACCTCGCGCACGCCCCGGCGGAAGCGCACCACGACCTTGCTGTCGGTGTTCAGCTCGATGCGGCTGTTGTCGCCCAGCACGACCACGCGGCGTTCGCCGATCGCCGTGGCGTAGGCCGTCGAGGTTCCGAACGACAGCGAGCCGGCCACCACGATCGCCATGGCGGCCCCGGCTGCTAGGCCGCGCGCCCAGGGCGAGCGGGCCAGCTCGGGCAGACGCGGACGCCGCGCCGGCGCCAGCAAGTCGGCGTCTGGCCCCGCCGCGCCGGGACGCCAGGCGCGCACACGGTCGAGGCGCGCCCAGGCGGCGGCCTCGCGTTCGAACGCGGCCTCGTGCTCGAAACTCTCCCCACGCCAGGCCTCGAAGGCGGCGCGGTCGGCGTCCGAGCACGAAGGATCGTCAAGCCGGACCACCCAGAGGGCGGCGGCCTGCCTCACCGCTTCGCGTCGTGATCCCGTGTCCCGCTCCATGAGCGCCTTTCGTCGACCTTGCTTTTGCGTTCGTTACGCCGTCCCAGCTTTTCGGAACAGTAGCGCAAGCCTTTGACCAAGTGCTTCTCGACAGTAGAGACGGACAGGCCCAGCCGGACCGCTATCTCGTCCGGCGAGAGGCTGTAAACTTTTCGCAGCGTGAAGACGCGTCGGCATTGCGTCGGAAGTTCGGCGATCGCGTCGGCGAGCGCTCGCAGCTCCTGCCGCGATTCGACAATCGACTGGGCGCCCGGCGCCTCGTCGATCGGTTCGATCCGCTCGAAATCGGCGACGGCGGTGATGGTTAGAACCTTGCGGCGGCGCAGGGCGTCGAGCGCGCAATTGCGCAGGATGCGCGTGGCGAAGGCCCCGGGATTGCCGATCTCGCGCCAGGTCTTGCAGGCGATCGCCCGGGCGAAGGTCTCGTGGACAAGGTCTTCCGGATCGGTCTGCCCGTCCCGACAGAACTGCCGCGCATAGGCCAGCAGGTCCGGCTCCAGCGGCAGGATCTCCCGCCGAAACCAGGCGCGCCTGTCTTCGTCTTCTTGCGCCATCAACGCTCCCCTCGCCGACAAGCAAGCCGATCGAACGGGAAATGGCAACCCGGCGGCCCCGTCGCCGCCGGGCGTTTCGAGGCTCGGCGCCTAATCCTCGATCGGATTGCGCCGCGTATCCTTCAGGAAGAGGGCGCCGATAACGGCGGTCACCGACGCGATGATCACCGGATACCAGAGGCCCGAATAGACATCCCCGGTCGCCGCCACGATCGCGAAGGCCGTGGTCGGCAGGAAGCCGCCGAACCAGCCATTGCCGATGTGGTAGGGCAGCGACATGGCCGTATAGCGGATCCGGGTCGGGAATAGCTCGACCAGCATGGCCGCGATCGGGCCGTAGACCATGGTCACGTAGATCACCAGGATCGCCAGCAGGCCGATGACCTTGGGCTTGTCGACCAGCTTGGCGTCGGCCTTGGCCGGATAGCCGGCGACCTTCAGTTGGTCGCCCAGGTCGGCTTCCCAGGCCTTGCGGGCGGCGGCGAAGGCGTTGCCGGTCGCGCCTTTCGGATCAAAGCCATCCAGAGTCACGCCGCCGACCTGCACGGTGGTGGGCGAGCCCGATGGAGCGGCCTGGGCGCTGTAGCTGACCCCGGCCTTTGCCAGATAGGCCTTGGCCACGTCGCAGGCGGTGTTGAACTTGGCCTTGCCCACGGGATCGAACTGGAAGGCGCAGGTCGCCGGATCGGCCGACACCACGACCGGCGCCGAGGCTTCGGCCCGGGCCAGCACGGGGTTGGCGTAGGTCGTGATGGCCTTGAAGATCGGGAAATAGGTCGCCGCCGCCAGCACGCAGCCGACGATGATGATCCACTTGCGGCCGATCCTGTCGGACAGCCAGCCGAAGAAGACGAAGAACGGCGTGCCGATCAGCAGGCTGGTGGCGATCAGGAGGTTGGCCAAGGCGCCGTCGACCTTCAGCGTCTTCTCCAGGAAGAACTGGGCGTAGAACTGGCCGGTGTACCAGACCACCGCCTGGCCCATGGTCAGGCCAAACAGCGCCAGCAGAACGACCCTCAGGTTCGGCCATTGGCCGAACGCCTCGGCCAATGGCTTCTTGGTCCCCTTCCCTTCGGCGATCATGCGCTGGAAGGTCGGGCTTTCGTGCAGCTTCAGGCGGATCCACAGGGACACGCCCAGGAGCAACAGCGAGACCAGGAACGGGATGCGCCAGCCCCAAGCCTTGAAAGCGTCCTCGCCCAGGCCCATGCGCGTGGCCAGGATGACCAGCAGAGACAGGAAGAGGCCCACGGTCGCCGTGGTCTGGATCCAGCTGGTGTAGAAGCCGCGACGGCCTTCGGGCGCGTGCTCGGCCACATAGGTCGCCGCCCCGCCGTACTCGCCGCCCAGGGCCAGGCCCTGCACCAGGCGCATGACGATCAGCGCGATCGGCGCGGCGACGCCGATCTGCTCGTAGGACGGCAACAGGCCGACGACGAAGGTCGACACGCCCATCAGCAGCATGGTGATCAGGAAGGTGTTCTTGCGGCCCCAGATGTCGCCGAGCCGCCCGAAGATAACCGCCCCCAGCGGCCGGATCGCGAAGCCCGCGGCGAACGCCAGCAGGGCCAGGATGAAGCCCGTGGTCTCGTTGACGCCCGAAAAGAAGTGGCCAGTGATGATCACCGCCAGCGAGCCGTAGAGATAGAAGTCGTACCACTCGAATACGGTGCCGAGCGAAGACGCCCCGATCACCAGCGCGTCGCGCCGCGCTCCCGGCTTGGTTTGGCCAGGCGCGGCTTGGCTATCAGCCCCCATCGATAAGTCCCTTCCCTCCAACGCCGCGTTTCCCCGCGGTCACCCGACGCAGACCCTAACTCGACGAACGCGACTCTTGCGACCGAGGAAATCTGTTAGCGCTCACTTTCCCGACGGACACGCGGCGGTCCTTGTCGCCACGGAATCTTTGAGGTGGAGCGGACGCCCCGTCGTCCCTGCCTGCGACGGAACACCCACGTTCCGTCTGACGAAGGGGTTCAGAATGAACATCTCCAGCGCCACTGGCGCGCGTCCGCCGATCGCGGCGCAGCCTCCCGAAGCCCTTGAGCGGGGACCTGATCGCGACGCCGACGCCGACGATCGCGCCCCGACCGCCGTCAGGTCCGCGCCCGCTCCGGGCACGGGCCTTCGCGTCGACATCAAGGCCTGACCTCGAGAAGCGTGTCTCGGGAAACGCATCTCGGGGAGCCCCGCGCCGTACGTCCGGCGCGGGGTTGTCCCTTCCTTCCTGACGGCTTGCCGCGCTAAGCATCGTCAACCCTGCCGACGAGAGCTGATCGCCATGACCGTTTCGAAGATGGCCCGCCGCCGAGTGCTGACGACTATCGCTCTGCTCGCCATCGCCCTGGGCGCGCCCACGCTGGCCGCGGCCAAGCCCCGGGTCGCCATCGAGACCGACAAGGGAACCATCATCGTCGAGCTGGAGGACAAGAAGGCGCCGATCACCGCGACCAACTTCCTCTACTATGTCGACAAGCACCGCTTCGACGGCGGCCAGTTCTTCCGCGCCAACCGGGCCAAGGGCGTCAAGGGCGCGGGCTCGATCCAGGGTCAGCCCAAGCCCTACTCGCGCCGCGCCCCGCCGATCGCCCACGAGAGCACGCTGAAGACCGGCCTCAAGCACACCGCCGGCGCCATCTCGATGGGACGCGACGCCCCGGGCTCGGCCACGGCCGACTTCTTCATCTGCGCCAGCCCGCAACCCTATCTGGACGCCAAGCCCGGCAAGTCCGACGCGGCCGCCGGCTACGCCGTGTTCGGCTATGTCGTGCAGGGCATGGACGTGGTGAAGAAGATCCTGGCCGGCCGCACCGATGGCCCGACCAACGTCCCCTCGATGAAGGGCCAGATCCTGAACCCGCCGGTGAAGATCATCTCGATGAAGCGGGTTTGACGCCTTTCTCCCCCTGCGGGAGAAGGAGATTCCTCAAGCCACGGTCTTGAACGGCGCGACCACCGTCTCCGGCGGCGGCGCCGGGCATTGCTTGGCCAGGAACTCGCCGTGGCTGGGCAGGCCGGCGACCTGGCTGGCCAGCATCGGCGCGGACTGGTCCAGGGTCTGGGCGATCACCTCGTACGGAACCGTGTCGACCAGCTGCTGATAGCGGCGTGGGCGCACGCCCATGCCCTCCATCACCGACTGCCAGGACGGATTGCGGAACATCTGGTCGACGCCCTCGCGCAGAGCGCCGTGGGCCTTGAAGAGCGCGATGCGTTCCTTGAGGCTTTCGGGGATCGGCGCCTCGCCCACGGCCTTCCAGAACGGCGTGTCCCGGCGCTGACTGGTGCAGTAGTGCAGCACGATGAAGTCGCGGATCTCCTCGTAGTCGGCGGTCATGCGGCGATTGTACTCGGCCGCGAGCGCCGGATCGCAGTCGCGGTCGGGGAAGAACCGCAGCAGGAAATCCATGCCGCGATAGATCAGGTGCAGCGCCGTCGACTCCAAAGGCTCGATGAAGCCGCCCGACAGGCCCACGGCGACGACGTTCTTGTTCCAAAGCTGCTGGCGCATGCCCGTCTTGAACGGGATGAACATCGGGTTCATCAGCGCCTCGCCCTGGAGGTTCTTTACCAGGGTCGCGCGCGCCTCATCGTCGCTGAGATACTTGGAACAGAATACATAGCCGTTGCCGGCCCGGTGCTGCAGCGGGATGCGCCAGCGCCATCCGGCGTCCTCGGCGGCCGACACGGTGAAGGGGTGCGGGTCGCCGACATTCTGAGTCTGCACCACCACCGCGCGGTCGCACAGCAGCATGTCCGACCAGTCGATGTAGGGCGTCTCCAGCGTCTTGCCGATCAAGAGGGCGCGGAAGCCCGAGCAGTCGATGAAGAGATCGCCCTCGACCTCGCGCCCATCCTTCAGGATCACTTTGGCGACGCCCCCGTCGGCGCGGGTCACGACCTCGGTGACGATGCCCTCGGTGCGCGTCACGCCCCGCGCCTCGGCGAACTCACGCAGGAACTTGGCCACCAGCCGCGCGTCGATGTGCAGGGCGTAGGCCGCGCCGCTGATCAAGGTGCGCTGGGCCATGAACGGCAACATGAACTTCCACTGGTCGGCCATCGCCGTCCCGGGCGCGAAGTCCTGCAGGTTCGACGGATGGCCGTTGGCCTTGGCCCGCAGCCAGCACTGGTAGAACTCGTGCGGGCCGATCGGGCCGCCGATGGCGCCGAACGGGTGGTAGTAGTGGTCGCCCTTGGTCTTCCAGTCCTCGAACCGGATGCCCAGCTTGAAGCTTGCCTGGGTGGCCTGGATGAATTCGCGCTCGTCCAGGCCCAGGCTGGCGATCAGTTGCAGGAACGGCGGGATGGTCGACTCGCCCACCCCGATGGTGCCGATCTCCTCGGACTCGATCAGTTCGACTTGGCAATTCCCTTCTTGATGGGCGCCCTTCTGGAAGTAGTGGCTGAGCATCGCCGCCGAGATCCAGCCGGCCGAGCCGCCGCCGACGATGACGATCTTCCTGATGGCGTTGGGGTTGGTCGTGGTCATCGTCGGATCCTACTGGGCGGCCACCGCCGAGCGCGCCCGCGCGCTCGGATTGGGGGAGGTCGTCGGGCGGCAATATTGGTCGAGGAAGGCGCCGTGCGGCGGGGCCGAAGCCACCACCTCGGCGATGGCCTTGCGCATCTCCGCGAGCGGGGCGCCGAGGCTCTTGGGATCGACGCCGTCCAGGCCGGGGTCGACCATCTCCGGCAGCAGGTCGAAGCCCGCGTAGATGGCCATCCAGCTGGCCGGCTGGAACATCTCCCAGCGATAGCGGACGAAGTGGCCGCGCTGGCGGAAGAGGTCGACCTTGCGCTGGAGGGTGTCGGGCAGGGTCAGCGCGTTGCAGTCGCGCCAGAAGGCGGTGTCGCCTCTCTTGTTGGCCCAATAGTGCAAGATGATGAAGTCGCGCACGCGCTCCATCTCGCGCTTGGACCAGTCGTTGAACTCGTCGACCAGCTCGGGCGCGAA
>NZ_DATFAV010000026.1:0-11278 GCF_035254145.1 Caulobacter sp.
AGACCCGGCTCCTCGCTGCAAGGCGAGGTCGCCAAGGCGGTTTCAGCCGCCAAAGCCCGGATGCCTGGGTAGCTCAGTTGGTAGAGCAGCGGATTGAAAATCCGCGTGTCGCTGGTTCGATTCCGGCCCCAGGCACCACTTTTCCCGTCTTGATCTCCGAGCCTTTGCGCGGCGTCGCGCGCGTACGGCGGCGTCATCTTTTCGTCATGAAGACGACGTCTGGCCGGGTCCCCAAACCTTTATCTGCCAAGTCGGCGGGCGCCTTTCTTCATCGAGCGCTGTTTTGTTGCATTGCTGCAGTGCAATATCGCCAATCTTCATATCAGGGGAAAAACGCCCCCTTTTCCCGAAAACTCCTTTGTGCGGCGCGGTAAACGGTGGTCGCGATGGGCGTCTACGACGATTTTGTGCCCAAACGATCCCCTTGACGGTGCGAAAAGGGGTTGCCAAAGGACCACAGCCGCAATTCTAACATTGCGGTAAGACCGGAGCCCCTCACCAGGGCCTCGGTCGCACGCGCTTCGAAACGATCCTTCTTGGGGGCTTGGTCCTCGTGAGGGGCGTAACGGGTCGAGCGCAGCGAAGCGGGTCTGTCCGGGGATGCGAGAAATCGAACCCCAGACGGGCTATTCAGAGTTAGGGTGGAGACGCTCTCGCGCGACGACCCTCGGTCCAAACGTGCTAGACCAATCAGGAACTGGCGACAGATGCTCGACATTAAACGGAAGACCCCCCTCATCGCTCTCGTCGGCGCCGTTGCGCTGATGGCGAGCGCCCCGGCTTTCGCCCAAGACGCCGCGGCTCCGGCCCCCGCGACTTCGGAAGCCGCCGCCCCGGCCGCCCCGGCTGCTGACGCCGCTGCGGCGCCGGCCCCGGAAGCCGCTCCCGCCGAAGAAGGCGGCGAGAAGAAGGGCGGCCACTCGCTGACGCCCGTCGGCATGTTCCTCGCCGCCGGCGCCGTCGTTAAGGTCGTCATGATCGGCCTGCTGCTGGCCTCGGTCTTCTCGTGGGTGCTGCTGCTCACCAAGATTTTCGAGTTCGCCGGTCTGAACAAGCAATCGGACAAGTTCCTGGAAGCCTTCCGCGGCGCTCGCTCGATCGCCGACATCGCGCGCATCAGCTCGTCGGAAGAATTCGAAGGCAACCCGATGGCCGACATGGCCGCCGCCGCCTCGCAGGAAGTCGAACTGTCGCGTCAAGCTGGCCTGCAAGTCGCCGGCGAGCACCGCGACTCGACGCTGGCCCGCGCCACCTACGCCATCAACGCCGTCCAGTCCTCGCTGGCCAAGCGTCTGTCGGGCGGCATGGTGTTCCTGGCTTCGGTCGGTTCGGCCGGTCCGTTCATCGGTCTGTTCGGTACGGTGTACGGCATCATGACGTCGTTCATCGGCATCGCGAACACCAACACGACCAACCTCGCCGTCGTGGCGCCGGGTATCGCTGAAGCCCTGCTCGCCACGGGTATCGGCCTCTTCGCCGCTATCCCGGCCGTTATCTTCTACAACTACTTCCAGACCCGTATCTCGGGTTACGGCACCCGCTCGGAAGGTTTCGTTGCTGAACTGATGAACGCCATCTCGCGTCAGCTCGACAAGGGGGCGTAACACCCATGGCCGCCAAACTCTCAGGCGGTGGGGGCGACAGGTTCAACGTCGAACAGAACAGCGACATCAACGTCACGCCCTTCGTGGACGTCATGCTGGTGCTCCTGATCATCTTCATGGTGGCCGCTCCGCTGGCCTCCGTGTCGGTCGAAGTGAACCTGCCGCCGGCGGTGGCGAAAGCATCTCCTAACCCGCCGAAACCGGTTTACATCTCGATCAAGGAGTCGGGTCAGGTCTTCATCGGGGACTTTCCGACGACCGTGGACGAGATGGGACAGGACCTTGCCAAGAACATCGGCAAGCGTGACCCGTCCAAGGAGCGTATCTTCATCCGGGCCGACGAAAAGGTTCGCTACGGGGCTTTCATGGAGGTGATGAACACTCTCCAGGATAATGGCTTCTACAGCGTGGCTCTCGTCGGACGGGATGATAGCTAAGGTAGGGGTGCTGCATGGCTGAACAAAATACGCCCGAGCATCGCCACTACGATCCGCTCACTTCGGAAGGTCCGCGACGCAAAAAGGGTATGGGGCCGTTTGGCGTCGCCCTGATCGTGGTGCTGGGTCTGCACGGACTGCTCTTCGCTTACCTCGCGAAGCAGAAGTTCGAGGCGGTGTTCCAGGAGTACTCGGACGACGCCGTGGATGTGGAGCTTCCTCCGCCTCCTCCGCCGCCGCCCCCGCCTCCTCCGCCGCCGCCGCCGACCAACGAGCCGCCGCCGCCTCCGGCCGTGGTGCAGCCGCGTCCCCCGGTGGCTCCGCCGCCGGACGTGACGCCGCCGCCGCCGCTGCCGATCCCGCCCGTTGAAAAGCGGGTCGAGACGACGGCTCCGCCGGTGATTTCGCAGGCTCCTCCGCAGCCGACGAACCCGCCGGCTCGCGCCTCGGTGATCACGCGTCCGGACTGGGCCCGCAAGCCCAGCGGCGACGACATGGCCCGCTACTACCCCGACCGCGCTCAGCGGATGGAAGTCAGCGGCAAGGCCACGATCTCGTGCACCGTGACGGCGAAGGGTACTCTGGAAGGCTGCTCCGTGGTCTCCGAGAACCCGGCTGACATGGGCTTCGGCGACGCGGCCATTCGTCTGTCGCGCCTGTTCCGGATGAAGCCGAAAACCCTCGACGGCGCGCCCGTCGACGGTGGTCAGGTGACCGTCCCGCTGGTGTTCCAAGTCCCGCAATAGGACTTGGTTCAGGCGAAAGCTCAGAAGCGCCCCGGAGTTTCGGCTCCGGGGCGCTTTCTCGTTGAGACCGCAACTTCGGCCTGGAGGCGTTTTCCTCTGGAAACCACCGGATCTCCGCTTGATCCGGAAGGGCGATTTCACTAAAGACAACGCCTCGCGATGAGCCGGCTTAGCTCAGTTGGTTAGAGCGCTAGATTGTGGATCTAGAGGTCCTCGGTTCGAGCCCGAGAGCTGGTACCATCGCAAGCCTTTGAAAAGCCCGGGGTTCGCTCCGGGCTTTTTGCTTTTTTGTCCCAGTCTTCGCCCCAGCCGGGCCCTCGCCTCCAAAATGTCACGGGAATGGGATCGAACGGCTGTGCTTGGCGCCGGGACGGTCCGGATGGAATCATCTGGACGACCAAGACACGCGCTTTGCAAACTTGGACCGGGCTGGGCGGATAAGCCGTTCGCCCTTTTCGCGCGACGCGTTCTGGCGCGCGACGCATTTTTGGCGTTGGAAGGTTCTGAGGGGGACTGGCGTATGGTTTTGGGCGTTCCGCCCAGCACCCCGCGATGGGCGCATGAATGGCGTCGGCGACCACGGACCCTTCTGGCCGGGGCGTTGGCGGTGCTGTGTGCGCTGAACAGCGTCGCCATGGCTGGCGATCGCGGCGGCTGGCGGGGGGCCTCCGCCGTGAAGGCTGGCTATCTTTCCAAGTTTCCTCCGTTTACGGCCTGGCCAGAGACGGCCTTCGAGAACGTCTCCAGCCCCTTCCGCCTCTGCGTCGCCGGGAGCGATCCGTTCGGCCCGATCCTCGATCGCGCCACTCGCGGTCGTCGGGTTGGAGAGCATCCGATGGTCGTGACGCGCCTGCCCTCGGTGGCCAAGGGCGCGGACTGCCACATGCTGTTCGTGTCGACCTCCCGCGTTCAGACCCCTCGCCAGATGCTGGCCGCCGTGGCGGGACGCCCCGTGCTGACCGTGGCCGACGAGATGCTGGACGCGCCAGACGCCATGATTCAATTCGTCACGGTCGAAGGACGGGTGCGCTTCGTCATCCGCGCCGAAGCGGTCCAGGCCGAGGGCCTGATCCTGAGCTCCAAGCTGCTGTCGCTGTCGACGCCGCAGCGAGGCGCGCGATGACGGAGGCCGAGGTCTCACGACGGCGCCGCTGGCGTCCGGCCTTGACCGTCTCGATGGCGGTGGGCCTGGCGATCGCCATCGTCCTGGCCGCCTTCGGCATGGCCGTCTACAATGAGCGCCTGAGCCAGCAGGAGCGGTTCCGCCAGGCGCAGGTGCAGCTACGCATCCTCGCCAGCAGCATGGCCGCGCCCCTGGCCTTCGACGACCGCTCGGCCGCTCGCGAATATGTCGGGGCCCAAAGCTCCAATCCCGATGTCGAGGCGGTGGCCGCCTACGACATGCAGGGCGGTCTGGCCGCCGGCTATACGCGGGCCGGAACGCCGCCGCCGACCCGCAACGTCCTGGGACCGCCCCGCATGGACGGCTCACGCCTGGTGCTGACGGCTCCCGTGATCGAAGGGGAGACCGTTCTCGGCTCCGTCTATCTGCGCACCATGCTGGAATCGCCGACGCGGCGAGCGATGCGCTACGCCGGCTTCGCTCTGCTGATCGTGATGGCCGCCCTGCTGGTCGCCGTCCTTGGCGCGGCCAACGCGCGCGAGGCCGAGGCCTATCGCAAGCTCAAGGCCGAGATCCGCGAGCGCGAGAAGGCCGAGGACGCCCTGCGCCAGTCCCAGAAGATGGAGGCCATGGGCCAGCTGACCGGCGGCGTGGCGCACGACTTCAACAACCTGCTGATGGTCGCCTCCAGTGGCCTCGATCTCCTGGAGCGCACGTCGGATCCGACGCGGCGCGATCGCCTGCGCCAGGGCATCCGCCAGGCCATCGATCGGGGCGCCAGCCTGACCCAGCAGTTGCTCGCCTTCTCGCGCCGCTCACCCCTGAAGCCGGAGGTGGTCGACATCGGCGAGCGCCTGGCCGGCATGCACGCCATCCTAGACCGCTCCCTGCGCGAGGACGTGACCGTCCGGATGGAACTGCCGCCCGACCTGTGGCGCGTGGAGGTCGACGCTTCGCAGCTGGAAGTCGCCGTCCTGAACATCGCCATCAACGCCCGCGACGCCATGCCCGACGGCGGGGCGATCGTCATCGAGGCGCGCAACGAGCCTTCCGGCCGCCCGGACGGCGCTGGCGATATGGTCCGGCTGGCGATCCGCGACACCGGCGTCGGCGTCGCGCCCGACATGGTCAGCCGCCTGTTCGAGCCGTTCTTCACCACCAAGGCGGTCGGCAAGGGCACGGGCCTTGGGCTGTCACAGGTCTATGGCTTCGCTCGCGCGTCGGGCGGCGAGGTGGGCGTGGAGAGCGTCCTGGGCGAGGGGACGACGATCTGGCTGCGAATCCCGCGCTCGACGAAGTCCCCGGTCGCGCCCGCTCCAGCCGCCGCCACGGGCAAGGCTTCGCCGGCGGGGCGTCAACGGGTCCTGCTGGTCGAGGACGACGACAGCGTCGCCCAACTGGTCGAGGAAATGCTGCGCGAGCTGGGCTACGAGGTGAGCCGCGTCGGCGACGGCGCCAGCGCCCTGGAGGCCCTGCGCGCGGACCCTGACGTCCAGCTCGTCTTCAGTGATATGGTGATGCCGGGCGACATCGGCGGTCTCGACCTGGCCCGCGACATCTCGCGCCTGCGTCCGGACCTGCCGGTCGTGCTGACCACCGGCTATAGCGCTGCGGCGGCCGCCGCGAGCAAGGAAGGCCGACGCGTGCTGGTCAAGCCTTACCGGATCGAAGCGCTGGCCGCGGAGTTGGAAGCGGTGCTCGTCGGACCCGCCCGCTAGGGCTTGGCCCGTCCGTCGGTGGGAGAGCGTCCGTCAGTCGACCGCCCGACACTGAAAATGTTTTTCATTCAAGAGTTTGGGGCAAACGGAACGGCAAGGCGCGCTGCGGGTTTGTTGACGGTCGGGAGACGAGAGGGAGATTTCCATGGCCGCCGCCACCAAGAGTTCATCGAGCAAGACCAAGTCCGCCAAGCCGCGCCGCACGCGCCGGACCGGCCGCCGCGACCCATTGGCGGTCGCGCTGCTGAAAAAGGATCACCGCGAGGTGGAGGGGATGTTCGACGAGTACGAACAACTCGAGAGCGAAGCCGAAAAGCTGGCGCTGTTCAACAAGATCGCCCTGGCCCTGAAGGTTCATACGCAGATCGAGGAGGAGATCCTCTATCCCGAGGAACGCGGCGAGGTCGATGACGACATGCTGGACGAGGCCTATGTCGAACACGACGGCGCCAAGAAGCTGATCGCCGAGATCGAGGCGATGAAGCCCAGCGACGAGTTCTACGACGCCAAGGTCAAGGTTCTGGGCGAGTACATCAAGCACCACGTCAAGGAAGAGGAGCAACCCGGCGGCCTGTTCTCGCAAGCCAAGAAGGGCGACGAGGACCTCGAGGCCATGGGCGAACGCCTGAAGGCGCGCAAGGAAGAGCTGATGGCCCAGATGGGCGGCAAGCCCGTGAACTAGAGCGCGTCAGGTTCAAGTGTGAGCGGTTAAACCGCTGGAACGCGCTCTAAGTAAAAGATCTAGACCAGACACGCTCTAGCGGGTCGCGATCCTCCCCCGCCACGCGGGGGAGGTGGCCCCGGGCGTGTCCGTCTTGCGGAGAAAGGCGTCCTTCAGAGTCCGGCCAGATCCTTGGCCGTTCGCAGATCCTGGATGAACGCCGCATAGGCTCGCGCCTTCGCCGTCGCGTCCGGTATGCGCAGCAGGAATGACGGGTGATAGGTCACCAGCCCCTGGGCCTGGTCGGGCAGCTGCAGCGCCTTACCGCGATTGGCGCCGATCGGCGTGGGCTTGCCCACTACGGCGAGCGCGGCCGTGGCGCCCAACATGACGATCACGCGCGGTCGCACCAGCCGCCGCTCGGCGTCCAGCCACCATCGGCAGGCGGTGACCTCGCCACGATCCGGCGCCTTGTGGATGCGGCGCTTGCCACGCCTCTTGTGCTTGAAATGCTTTACCGCATTGGTGACGAAGCTTCGGTCGCGCGGTACGCCCGCCTCCGCCAGCGCCCTGTCGAACACCTGTCCCGCGGGACCGACGAAGGGGCGTCCCGCCAGATCCTCCTGATCGCCCGGTTGTTCGCCGACGAACATGAGCGGCGCCTCGCCCATGCCTTCGCCCGCCACGCCCTGGGTGGCGTCACGCCAGAGGTCGCAACGGCGGCAGGCCCGCACGCCAAGCGCGACATCTTCCAGGCTCATCGGCGCGCCCTGGTCGGATGAGGCTCCGCGCCGGGCGGCCTTCAGGACACGGTCGGAGGGCGGGTGGGGACGGGCGGCGACCATGGCGACGGCGCGTTCCTGGGCTTTTCGATCTCTCAGGAATGAGCGGGACTCGCGGCGGTTCCGCCGCCGGAAGATGCGAGCTTGCGCGGAAGTCGAGACGGGCCCGTATGACGCGCTTTATGTTCGTTATTTGTTCCAGTACGACTTCCCGCGCGATGCTGACGCCTAGCGCAACGTCGCGCGGGAGGAAAAGCGTGGAGAGGCGGACACTCGAGGTGTCCGCCTCTCGCCCCAGGTTGCGCCGCTTGGGGGCTACCCTGGGTTCAAGCTTGGAGCGCGACAGGCGCCGAAACGGGTGACCCTTTTCGGTTGTCGCGTTCTAAAGGCTTAGCCGTTGACGGCGTCCTTCAGTTGCTTGGCCGGCGTGAAGGCGACCTTCTTGCTGGCGGCGATTTCGATGGTCGCGCCCGTGGCCGGGTTGCGGCCGGTGCGGGCCGGCTTGGCCTGGACCTTGAACTTGCCGAAGCCCGGGATCGAGACTTCTTCACCCTTCACGGCGGCGTCGGAGATCGACTTGAAGACGCCGTCGATGATGGCCTTGGCTTGGGTCTTGGTCAGCTTGTCGTCAGCGGCGACAGCGGCGTCGACCAGATCGGAAACGTTCGTCATCTCTTAGCTCATGTCCTGTGAATCAGGGAAATGCGAGCCTGCCGACGCGTTTCGCGTTTGTCACCCGTTAGGGAAGGTTAAAAAGCCGATTCATGGGGGCAAAACGCCCATGGGACGGGGATTTTTTCGGAATCGTCGTCTCCGGAACGGCCAAGATCGGGGCAAAAGCGTTAATGATGGTCCTGAAAGTGGACCATCGGGTCGCTCGCGGCATGGGTGATTCTGCACGGGAATCGCGTCGCGAAGGGCGTGAACACCGCCGGAGTATGGGCGCTCTTCCTTCTCCAGAGGCGGAGGAGAGGAGAGTATAGGGGCGCGCAGCGCTCCGCCTCCCTTTCCATCCCTTCAGTGTGTTCGCGGTTCTGAAGGCTCAAGACCGGAACGCCCGTCCGCCCCAGTCATTCCTCCTGTCGAACCCGAAAGGAGACCCTTCATGACCGATATCGACGCTGGACGAGAAGAGGGCTGGGACGAACAGGACGGCGCCGAGGCGCTGGACGAGGATGTCGTCGGCAAGGACGGTGAGTTGCGCACGTTCGAGGAACTGCCCGACGTGCTTGACGTCACCCAGGCCGAGGGCGACGCCGATGACGACGACGCCCTGATCGGCGAAGACCTGGACGACGACGAGATCATCGCGCTCGAGGAAGACGCCGATCCGGGCGAAGGTCGCGACGTCGACGACGAGCGACCACAAGTCTTCGACGGCGAATAGGGCGGACAGCGATGGCGGCGCGCAAGCTCGCGGCCTACCAGGCCAAGCGCGACTTTCAGAAGACTGCAGAGCCCTCGGGCGAGGTCAAGGTCGCCGCGTCCGAGCGGGCGCGCTTCGTCATCCAGAAACACCACGCCACGCGACTGCACTATGACCTGCGGCTGGAGCACGAGGGCGTGTTCCTGTCGTGGGCGGTGACCAAGGGGCCGTCGCGCGATCCGCATGACCGGCGGCTGGCGGTCCATGTCGAGGACCACCCGCTGGCCTATGGCGACTTCGAGGGCACGATCCCCAAGGGCCAGTACGGCGGCGGCACGGTGATGCTGTGGGACCGCGGCTGGTGGGCGCCCGAGCCGGGCTTCGACCTCCAGAAGGGCCTCAAGAAGGGTGAGATCAAGCTCGTCTTCGCCGGCGAGCGGATGAAGGGCGGCTATGTCCTGGTCCGGATCAACAACGACAAGTTCGCCAATGGGGGGGCGAGCGGCAAGCGCGAGAACTGGCTGCTGATCAAGCACCGCGACGAGTTCGCGATCGAGGACGATCTGGATTTTCTGGCGGACACGTCCTTTTCGATCGCCTCGGGCCGGACGATGGAGCAGATCGCGGCGGGCGAGGGCAAGCGCCCGACGCCGTTCATGACCGCCAAGGCCTCCGCCTCCGACGCGGTCTGGGACAGCAACCGTTCGCCCGAGGCCAGCGCCGAGAAGGCCGCCGAGGAAACTGGAGCGTCGAAGGGGCGCGAGGCGAAGGCGTCCAAGGTGGCGTCAATGGCGGCGACCAAGTCCCCCGCCGAGGCCAGGCCGGCCAGGAAGGCGGTCATGCCCGACTTCGTGCCGCCCCAGCTGTGCAAGCTGGTCGACCGTCCCCCAGCCGGCGGCGACTGGGCGCACGAGATCAAGTTCGACGGCTACCGCATGCAGATGCGGGTGGAGGGTGGTAAGGCGACCCTGCGCACTCGCGCCGGCCTCGACTGGAGCCGCAAGTTCCCCCGGCTTATCAAGGATGGCGCGGCTCTGCCGGACGCCTTGATCGACGGCGAGGTCGTGGCCCTGGACGCCGACGGCTCCCCCTCGTTCGCCGACCTTCAGGCCGCCCTGGCCGAGGAGAAGACCGACGACCTGATCTTCTTCGTCTTCGATCTGCTGCACGCCGAGGGCGAGGATCTCACAGACCTGCCGCTGTCGGAACGCAAGGCGCGGCTGAAGGCTCTTCTGCCCCAGGACGGCGACCGCATCCGCTATGTCGAGCACTTCACAAGCGGTGGCCAGGCGGTCCTGCAGTCGGCCTGCCGGATGTCGCTGGAAGGCGTGATCTCCAAGAAGCTCGACGCGCCTTATCGTTCGGGGAAGTCGGGGGGCTGGACCAAGGCCAAGTGCCGGGCCGGCCACGAGGTGGTGATCGGCGGCTGGACCACGACCGGCGAGGCCTTCCGGTCGCTGATCGTCGGCGTCTACCGTGACGGCGACCTTGTCCATGTCGGCCGGGTCGGCACGGGCTTTAGTCGAGACAAGGTCGCGCGGCTGCTACCCAAGCTGACGGCCGCCGCGCGCAAGACTTCGGCGTTCTCCGGCAAGGGCGCGCCCCGCGGCGGCCCGAACGTCAATTGGGTGGATCCCGTCTTGGTGGCCGAGATAGAGTTCGCCGGCTTCACGGGAGACGGCTCGGTGCGCCAGGCGTCGTTCAAGGGACTGCGCGAGGACAAGCCCGCCCAAGCGGTGGAGGCCGAGGCGCCCGCGCCGGCCGAGACGGTCGAGCTGGCTCAGCCCCGGGCTCCATCCCCAAACGCGGCGACACCCAGGCGTTCGAGCGGCAAAGCCTCGGTTCTAGGGGTGGCGATCTCCAGCCCCGACAAGCCGCTCTGGCCAGACGCCGGCGACGGGACGCCCGGGACCAAGCTGGATCTGGCCCAGTATTTCGAGGCGGTCGGCCCCTGGATGCTGGAGCACGTCAGGGGCCGGCCGTGCTCGGTGATCCGCATGCCGGACGGCATCGGCGGCGAAAAGTTCTTCCAGCGTCATTCGGGCAAGGGCGTCTCGGCCCTGATCGACGAGGTCGTGGTCAGCGGTGACCGTAAACCCTATCTCGTCTTCAACACGGTCGAGAGCCTGGTCGCCGCTGCCCAGTGGGGCGCGACGGAACTGCATCCCTGGAACTGCCGGCCGGGAGAACAAGACGTCCCGGGGCGATTGGTCTTCGACCTGGATCCCGCGCCGGACGTGGCGTTCGACGCCGTGGTCGAGGGCGCGCGGGAAATCCGCGACCGGCTGGAGGCCCTGGGCCTGACGCCGTTCTGCAAGACCACCGGCGGCAAAGGCCTGCACGTCGTGACGCCCCTGAAGCCCACCTCCCAAAAAAACGGGAATGGGGTCGACTGGGACACGGCCAAGGCCTTCGCCCGCGAGGTCTGCGCGCGAATGGCCGCCGACAGTCCTGGCCAGTACCTGATCTCGATGGCCAAGAAGGATCGGGGCGGGAAGATTTTCCTCGACTACCTGCGCAACGACCGCATGAGCACGGCCGTGGCTCCGCTGTCGCCGCGTGGCCGCCCTGGCGCGCCGGTCTCGTGGCCGGTGGCCTGGACGCAGGTTCGGAAGGGGCTGGATCCCTCGCGGTTCAACATCCGAACCGTGCCGGGGCTGATGAGGAGCCTGGACGCCTGGGATGCTTACGCCGAGAGCGAACGGGACCTGGCGGCGGCGATCAAGAAGCTGGGAAGGAAGTAGGCGGCCGTCGCGTTGACGGCGGCGGCGCGGCTTTTACAGTACCGCTTCGGCGCGTTCGAACGCCGGTCCAACCATGACGACGGGAGAAGGGCATGGC
>NZ_DATFAV010000027.1:0-9966 GCF_035254145.1 Caulobacter sp.
ACAAGAACTGGAACGAGGTCGGCCAAGGCCTGCCCAAGGCCCGCATCCTGGTCTACGGGCCGCCGCCGACCTCGGGCACCCGCGACGCCTTCGTCGAACTGGCCATGGAGGGCGGCGCCGCCAAGCTGCCGACCCTGGCCAAGATGAAGTCCAGCGACGAGAAGAAGTTCAAGGCCACCGTCTCGCCGATGCGCACCGACGGCGGCTGGGTCGACGCGGGCGAGAACGACAACGCCATCGTCGGCACGATCGAGAAGACCCCGAACGCCCTGGGCGTCTTCGGCTTCTCGTTCCTGGAAGAGAACGCCTCGCGCATCAAGGGCGCGTCGGTCAACGGCGTGAAGCCGACCCCGGCGACGATCGCCAGCGGCCAATATCCGCTGTCGCGCTCGCTGTTCATCTACGTGAAGAAGTCGCAGGTCGGCGTCACGCCGGGCCTGAAGGAGTTCGTCACCGAGTTCGTGTCGGACGCCGCCACCGGTCGCGGCGGTTATCTGCAGGGCCGCGGCCTGATCCCGCTGCCCCCGCCCCAGCACGCGGCGATGAAGAGCAAGGCCGGCGCCCTGCCCGCCATGCCCATGCCGAAGGAATAAGGGCGCGAACATTCGAGCCTGAGAGGGCGGCGACTTTCGGGTCGCCGCCCTTCTTCATTTGGACCTGAAAGGCGCGTCTCCGCATCCCGGGCTCCAGGACGCCTCGTCGGGCGCATATTCGTGGAAGGTGGCGCGTACGCCAGGATCGTCGTCCAGGCAGCTAGCGGCCAGGGCGACCACGCGGCCGGTGTCGGGATCGCCGAACGCCGTGCCGCAGCGCCGACAGAAGGTCCGCGTGAAGCGAAACGGCGGCTTGGGCCTGTAACGGGTCAGCAGTTCACGCCCCGCCAGCCAGTGCAGAGACTCGGCCCGAACGTAGACATAGGCGTCCGACCCGGCCTTGCGGCAGCGCGAACAGTGACAGGCGCCCATCAGGGCCGGCGGTTCGAACAGCTCGAACCGGACGCCCCCGCAAACGCAGCTTCCCTTGATGGTCAAGCACATCTCCTTGATAGCTCAAGGAAACTGCGCCAGCCCTGCCGCCAGCGCGTTGTCAGCAGACGACGAGGTTGGCTGAGGCGGGTTGTCGCGGGAGCCACACCCTCAATTGGGTCGAGAGCGCGATGTCATGCCGGTGGCGGCCGCGTCGTCGGCGACCTGTGGGTCCACGGGAGGCGCCGGTGCGGCGGCTGGCGGTTCGGTCGCCGGCGCGGGGGCCGGTGCGGCGGCCTCGACCTGGGGCGGCTGGGCCTGGGACGGCGTCCCGCCGCCCAGCGCGGCGTCCGCGGCCTCTTCGGCGGCGCTACGGGGGCCGAAGGCGTCCGTGACCTCGCTGTCGTCGGCGAGGTTCAGGAACAGGATCGCCACGAAGGTGGTGAAAACGCCGAGGACGAAGCCGAGAAAGATCCAGCCGAACCGATTGCCACGACGCTCGCTCATCCTACCCCGCCTGGCTACCCCGCCTGGATTACGCGCCCTTCCATTGGCGGACGCGGCCGACGTCCACGTGGACGAACCGGCTCTGCGGGTAATAACCCACGCCGCCGCGTCCGAGATCCAAGGCCGCGGCCCTTACGTGTTCGAGCGCGACGTCTTCCAGATAGATGTCCATCGCCTTGCCCTCCATGTGAAGGCTGTGCTTGGCGACTTCGCCGCTGCGGTCGGACAGCATCCTGTTGGTGGCCGGCGAGCGGTAGCCCGAGATCACCTGGAAAGGTTGGCGGCTGCCGGTGCGCGATTGGATCTGGCCGAGGATGTCATAGAGGCCGGGGTCCATCGGATGGACTTGGTCGTTGCGATAGTCGCGCAGCACCTTGTTCAGCGCCTGGACCGCATCGGGAACGTACTCGCCGTCTTCCCAATAGACCGCTTCCAGCTTTTCGCCGGTGTGCACATTGTGCAGATGAACCCATTTCAGGTCGACCGGCTTCACCGCTGGCGCCTCGACCGGCGTCGGTCGCAAGACGGGCTGCGGAACCGAAGGGGCGGCGGATTGTTTCCCCTGCAGGATCGCGCCGATGATGTCGTTGTCGTCGGCGCGCGCGGCCGCCAACGGCAGAAGTCCAGCCCCGAAAGCGCCCAGCCCCCACTGGAGCAGCTTACGTCGATGCATGCGTTTACGCCCTTACCCGACACTGAAAGTTCGGGCAGGACACCTCATCGAGATTAATAAATCAAGCTGAGCCAGGGCGAAGTGCGGCGATACGCTGCACCAGCTCACGATCCCAGCCATAGGGATCGTCGCGGAAATTGACCTGCCCGTCGGGGGTCACATAGGCCGTCCAGTACAGCAAAAGCACCGCGATCTGCTGAGGCAGCTTGGCCCGTACGGTGTCGCCCGAGGCGAGGGTCTGGTCGATCTTTTCAGGCGTCCAGACGGGATCGCCGGCCATCAGCATCTTGGCCAGCTCGATCGGCTTTTGCAGCCGCACGCAGCCGTGGCTGGCCAGGCGGCTGAAGCTGTCGAACTTCGAGCGGCTGGGCGTGTCGTGCAGGTAGACGCCATAGGGATTGTTGAAGTCGAACTTCACCTGCCCCAGCGCCGCCTTGGGGCCGGCCTTCTGCTGCAGCCGCGAGCCGCCGTCGCCGGTCGGGATGACGATGAAGTCGTTTCGGGCCAGATAGCCCGGATGGGCCTTTTCCTTGGGCCAGACTTCCTTGGCGGCGATTGACTGCGGCACGTTCCAGGGCGGGTTCAGCACAATGCTGTGGATCATCGACGACAGCATCGGGGTCTCGTC
Source organism: Caulobacter sp. (assembly GCF_035254145.1). Lineage (GTDB taxonomy): Bacteria > Pseudomonadota > Alphaproteobacteria > Caulobacterales > Caulobacteraceae > Caulobacter. The sequence continues at coordinate 2,774 of NZ_DATFAV010000027.1, forward strand.
GCCCGGACGGCCGGTGACCGCCCGCATGGTCAGGGTCGGGGTGTCGTGGCTGAACACCGACATCACCGCGGCGGCGACATTCACCTGGATGCGGTCGGCCGGCAGGGTCTGGGGCAGCCAGCGCCAGCGCTCCATGTTGGCGACGATCTGGTCGACGCGCCGCTCCACGGGGACGTTCAGCGCCGCCAGGGTCCCTGGACCGACGACGCCGTCCGGCTCGAGGCCAAAGCGCTTCTGGGCACGCTGCACGGCCTGGACCAGGGCCGGGTCGAAGACATCGGTCCCGCTCCGGACGACCGTCGCATCCTCGACGGCCAGCCGCGCCCGCAGCGCCGGAACACGCGTATCGGTCGCGCCCGGCCGCAGGCTTGGCCCGGTCGGCACACCAGCCCAGCCGCCCCTGGCGGCGATCTCGCGATAGGTCGACAGGCCGGTCCGCAGGGTCTGGTAGCCGGTGTACGGGGGCGGCAGGCTAGCGAGCCAGTCGGCCAGGCGGTCCTGTTGGACGGCCGCGGCGAAGTCCGGCGCGGGGTCGTAGGCCTCCGGCCGCAGGCCCCACTCGGGCATGAAGGCGCTGATCGGCAGGCGCCCGACGCGGATGGCGCGCGCATAGGCCAGGGTCAGGTCGATCAACTGCGCCTGTCCCCTCGCCCGCGCCGCGGCGTCCTCGGACTGATAGAGGCCGATCGCCTTGTCCGGAGCGAACGCTTCCGGCGCCAGGCCGTGGGCGTCGGCGCCCTTCAAAGCCTGGCCAAGGACCTCGACCTGGTCGGGGCGGAGCGCCAGGCTGGTCAGGTCGACCTGCGGCCGGGCCGGCACCAGCGGGATCGTCTGAGCCACGCCCGCCACGGGCGGACTTTGCGACTGCGCCAGGGCGGACGACAGGGACAGCAGGCTTAGCGTCGCCGCCAGGACGCCGCAGGATCTGGAAACTCGCTTCACTGTCGCAATGCCCGCCGTACTCGCGCGGCCAAGCCGCGTCATGGTTTTCAGATGGCCGCCCGGGCCCTCGCCGTCAACGCGGCGATCGGGACGCCGGTGCGCAAGCCCCGCGCTCGACGCCGGTTTTCAAGAATAGGAACCCGTAAGCCACACCGTTGGTTTCACCCAGCGCGGGGATCGCGGGGCGCTAGGGATTAGACCTTTGACCAACAAGAAGACGCTCGACCTCTTTCCGATCGGCAACTGCGCCGTCAGCGCCCTGATCGACACCGCCGGCCGCTTTGTCTGGGCCTGCGCGCCTCGGGTGGATTCCGATCCGGTGTTCAGCGCCCTGCTCGACGACGCCGACCCGGACGGTCAGGACGCCAAAGGCCTGTGGGACATCCAGGTCGATCGCCGGGCCGAGGTGCGTCAGGGCTATATCCGCAACACGCCTATCCTGCGCACCGAGATCGCCGACGAGGACGGCGCGCGGATCGAGATCCTGGACTTCGCGCCGCGCTATCTGCAGTTCGGTCGCACCTTCCGCCCCACCGCCTTCATTCGCCTGATCCGGCCGATCGTCGGCGTTGCGCGCGTCACCCTGCGCCTGCGTCCCACGGCCGGCTGGGGCGCCAAGGTCGCCGAATACACGCGCGGCTCGCATCATATCCGCTACCTGTGTTCAGACATGACCCTGCGCCTGACCACGGACGCCCCGGTCTCGCACATCCTGGAAGAGCGCACCTTCCGGCTGGAGCGGCCGATCGCCATGTTCCTGGGCGCGGACGAGGGTTTCGACGCTCCCGTCGGCCCCACCTGCGAGCGCATGCTGCGCGAGACCGAAAGCTACTGGAAGCACTGGGTGCGGGGCCTGGCCATCCCGCTGGAATGGCAGACGGCGGTGATCCGCGCGGCCATCACGCTCAAGCTGTGCATGCACGAGGAGACGGGCGCCATCGTCGCGGCCCTGACCACCTCGATACCCGAGCACGCCGACAGCGGCAGGAACTGGGACTACCGCTACTGCTGGCTGCGCGACGCCTATTACGTGGTCCAGGCCCTGAACCGGTTGGGCGCGGTCGATATCCTGGAGAACTATCTGGGCTACCTGCGCAACATCGTCGATCGCGCCGAGGGCGGCCACATCCAGCCGCTGTTCGGCGTCGGCTTCGAGGAGGTGCTGACCGAGCGCTTCGCCCCCGACCTCCCGGGCTATCGCGGCATGGGGCCGGTGCGGGTCGGTAACCAGGCCTTCGAGCACATCCAGAACGATGTCTATGGCCAGATCATCCTGTCGACGGTCCAGGCCTTCTTCGACGAGCGCCTGCTGCGCCCGGCCACGGTCGACGATTTCGAGGCCTTGGAGCCGGTCGGCGAACAGGCCTTCAAGCTGCACGACCAGCCCGACGCCAGCCTGTGGGAGTTCCGGGGGCGCGCCAATGTCCACACCTATTCCTCGGCCATGTGCTGGGCCGCCTGCGACCGGCTGGGCAACGCCGCCGAGAAGCTGGGCCTGACCGAGAAGGCCGCCTTCTGGAACGGACGCGCCGCCCAGGTCCGCAAGACCATCGAGAGCCGAGCCTGGAACGAGGAGCTGGGGCGCTTCGCCGCCACCTTCGAGGGCGCCGAGCTGGACGCATCCTTGCTGCAACTGGTCGACCTGCGCTTCCAGACCGCCGACGATCCGCGCAACCTGGCCACCCTGAAGGCCGTCGAGGACGGCTTGCGGCGCGGCGCCTACCTGCTGCGCTACGCGATCCCCGATGACTTCGGCTCGCCCCAGACGGCGTTCAACATCTGCACCTTCTGGCTGATCGAGGCCCTGCACCTGCAAGGCCGGTCCGAGGAGGCGCGGGCGCTGTTCGAGGACATGCTCTCTCGCCGGACAGGCGCGGGCCTTCTGTCGGAAGACATCGGTTTCGCCGATGGCGAACTGTGGGGCAACTACCCCCAGACCTACTCCCTGGTCGGGCTGATCAACTGCGCCGTCCTGCTCAGCCGGCCGTGGACCTCGGTGCGATAGACAGTCGTCGATCAGGCCTGCCCGCTCCCCGGGCGCCGGCGCAAAAACCCGTGAGCTTCAGGTCATCGGGGGATCGAACCTCGCCGTGCGGCGTTCTTGGCGCATGTTGCTTACCGATGAGGGGGTTCTCGCCATGGCCGCGATCCAGCCGGTCTCGCGGGCGGGGTCCGTCGACCTCCCGCCCCCGCCGTTCAGCCTGCCCCGCCGCGCGGCCCTGTTCCTGGACCTCGACGGCACCCTGGCGCCGATCATGCCGCGCCCCGACGACGTGGGTCCCGATCCACGCCGAGCAAGGGTGATGGCGCGCCTGCGCGAGCGGTTCGAGGATCGCCTCGCCGTGGTCAGCGGCCGTTCCCTCCCCGACCTGGACCACATCCTGGGCGGCGGCGTGCCGTCGATCGCCGCGGTCCATGGCCTGGTCCGGCGCGCCGCCGACGGCGCCGTCGTCGACCTGCCGCCGCATGAGGACCTGGAAGACGCCCGCCGCATCCTGGGCGAGCTGGCCGACTGCGAACGCGGCCTGCTGTTCGAGGACAAGACCCTCAGCGTCGCCCTGCACTATCGCAACGCTCCCGGCTGCGCCGAGGCGGTGATCGAGGCGGCCGAGCGGCTGTCGCAGGCCACCGGCCTCGTCCTCCAGCTGGGCGACATGGTGGCCGAACTGCGCACGCCCGGCGCCGACAAGGGCGCGGCGGTGACCGCCTTCCTGCGCGAGGCGCCGTTCCTGGGCTCGACCCCGGTCTTCCTGGGCGACGATCTTACCGACGAGGACGGCTTCGCCGCCGCCTCGCGCCTGGGCGGCTTCGGCGTTCTGGTCGGCCAGCCGCGCCCCACCGAGGCGCGCCATCGCCTGGACTCGCCCGCCGACGTTCTGGACTGGCTGGAGGCCCTCGCGGCGCCGGCGGACGCCCTGGGAGTCACCGCATGAGCCGCCTGATCGTCGTGTCCAACCGCGTCAATCCGCCGAACCCGGCCGAGGGCGGCGAAGGCTCCGTCGGGGGGCTGGCCATGGCCCTGGCCGCGGCGCTGCGGGAGTATTCTGGCATCTGGTTCGGCTGGAGCGGCAAGACCATTCCAGAGTTCACCGGCCAGTTGAACATGCAGCGGATCGAGGGGGTGACGGTGGCCACCGTCGACCTCGAGGAGACCGACTATCAAGAGTACTATAACGGCTACGCCAACAAGACGCTGTGGCCGCTGTTCCACTACCGGGTCGACCTGACCGCCTATGACCGCTCGTTCGGCGAGGGCTACGACCGGGTCAACAAGCGCTTCGCCGAGACCCTGGCGCCGCTGATCGAGCCGGACGACATCGTCTGGGTGCACGACTACCACCTGATCCCTCTGGCTCGGGAGCTGCGGCGGATGGGCGTGACCAACCGGATCGGCTTCTTCCTGCACATCCCCTGGCCGGCGCACCAGCTGGTCGTCACCCTGCCCCGCCATCGCCAGCTGGTGGAGGCGCTGTTCGACTACGACCTGATCGGCTTCCAGACCGAGGAGTCGCTGCAGGCCTTCGAGGGTTACGTGTTCTCGGAGGTCGGAGGGTCGAAGAACGCCCGCGGCGAGTTGGTCGCCTTCGGGCGGCGCGCCTGCGCGGCCGCCTTCCCGATCGGGGTCGACGCCCAGGACTTCGCCGAGATCCTGAAAAGCGAAGCCGCCCTCAAGACCTACGACCGGATGATGGCCCACAGCGTCTTTCGCAAGATGATCGTCGGTGTCGACCGGCTGGACTATTCCAAGGGACTGGAAGAGCGGCTGGTCGGCTTCGAGCGATTCCTGCACGAGCACCCGGACCTGCGTCGCGAGGTTATGCTTCTGCAGATCGCGCCGCTGTCGCGCGACGAGGTCGAGGCCTATCAGGACCTGCGCTCGCGGCTGGACGGCCTGATCGGTCGGATCAACGGCGCCTATGCCGAGATGGACTGGACGCCGATCCGCTACGTCAACCGCTCGTATCGGCGTGACGAGCTGGCCGGGGTTTACCGGGCCGCGAAAGCGGCGCTGGTCACGCCGCTGCGCGACGGCATGAACCTGGTGGCCAAGGAATACGTCGCCGCTCAGGACCCCGAAGATCCCGGCGTGCTGATCCTGTCGCGCTTCGCCGGCGCGGCGCGGCAGATGAAGGACGCCCTGATCGTCAATCCCAACAGCCCCGAGGAAATCTCGGACGCCCTGGAGCGCGCTCTCTCGATGAGTCTGGCGGAGCGCAAGCGTCGCTGGGAGGCCCTGTTCGACAACGTCGAGCGCGAGGACGTCACGGCATGGCGCGACAACTTCGTGGCCGCCCTGCGCGCCCGGCCCGGCCCCGACGAAGGTGATGACGAGGACACGACCAAGCCCCCGGTGCGAACCTTGGATGTCGCGGCCAGGGCGCTCAAGGCCGGCCCCGAAGCCAGGGCGATGCGAGGCTAGAGCATTTCACGACCTGACTGTGTCAGGCCGTGAGCTCTAGTCTTTTGTTTAAGCGCATTTTTCTTCGCGCGAACCGGGCCCCCTTTGCTCGAAAAATGCTCTAGCGCCCGTCCCGTTTAGATCGGGAATCCGGGCCAAACCTTGACTCAAGCGCCCGCGCCGCGCGTCCTGCCGCGCGGGGACGCTCGCGCAGGAGATCTTGAATGCGTGCTTGGATCACTCTGTCCGCTGTTCTGCTCGCGATGACGTCGGCGGCCCACGCGGGCGGCGGCGCGGACGACCGCGGCGAACGCAGCCTGGCCAAGATGCTCGAGGGCCGCGCCGCCGGCGCGGCGCGCAAGTGCATCCGCACCCAACTCGCCTTCAACGTCGAGATCGTCGACAAGACGGCCATCGTCTACTGGATGCCGGACGGCGCGCTGTATGTGAACCGTCCGCAAGCAGGCGCGGCCAGTCTGGAGCGCCAGTCGGTTCTGGAGACGCGCTCGGCGCACGGCGAGACCTGCCGGGGTGACCGCGTCGACGTCATCGAAAGCGGCGGCAAGGGCGGCATGGGCCGAGGCAGCGTGCTGCTGGGGAACTTCACGCCCTACGCCAAGCCTCCGCGCTGACGGGCGGTCTGGCGGCGGGGTTCTTACCGCCCCTTTTCCATGCCCTCGATCAGCTTCTTCAGCTTGGCCACCTCGTCGGCCTTCAAGGGCCGGTGCTGAGCGAAGTGGCTGATCAGCGGCGCCAGCTGGCCTTCGAACAGACGGTCCAGCAGGCCCTGGCTTTCGGCCTGGACATAGGCGCTGCGGTCAACCAGCGGTCGGTAGCCGTGCTTGCCATCGGCGCGCTCCGACTTGATGGCCTTCTTCTTCAGCAGGCGATTGATCAGCGTCTTGACCGTGGCCTCGCCCCAGTTCTGGGCGCCGCCCACCTCGGCGACCAGCTCGTCGGCCGACAGCGGCGCGCGCCGCCACAGCGCTTCCATGACGTGAGCTTCGGCGGTTGTGATGTGCATGACGCTTACATCCGTAATTCTCGGCGACGCTATACTTGCTGTTACAGGTGTCAAGCCGGGCGGGGCCCTTCGTGCGCCTCGCCTTCCCTCCACCTTTCAACCGGCGTCCGCGCCTGGGCCGGTCTCACGCGCTCATTGTCAATGACACCGGTTTCCACTAGAGACGTGCCCTAACCTGAAAAGTGGCCCGCCAAGCGGGACTTGAGCCGAATTCGAGGGAGGATACGCGGCGTGACCGTTTCTGAGGCCGACAGTGAGGCGTTCATCCCCACGGCCATCGCTCCCCAGTTCGTAAAGGCTCGTCAGGACGGCGTTTGTGTCGCCGGTTACCCGGGCGGCGTGATTCCCCCGACCATGGCCGACGGCTACGCGGTGCAGGACATCGCCATCGATCTCTGGCCCGACGAACTGGTCGGCTGGAAGGTTGGCCTGGTGCCGCCGCAGCATCGCGAACGCCTGGGCGCCGAGCGCCTCGCCGGCTGCATCTTCAAGTCCAAGGTCCAGCAGGCCAACACCGACGGCCAGCCGAACACATTCCGCGCCATCGAGGGCGGCTTCTGCGCCGTCGAGGCCGAGTTCATCATCCGCCTGGGCAAGGACGCCCCGGCCGGCAGGACCCAGTGGACCGCCGAGGAAGCCGCCGACTACGTGGGCGAGCTGCTGGTCGGCGTCGAGATCGCGGGCAGCCCGCTGAAGACCATCAACGCCCTGGGGCCCACCGTCGTGGCGTCAGACTTTGGCAATAACGATGGTCAGATCATTGGTCAGACCATTTCCAACTGGCGCGACATCGCCTGGGAGGATATGCCGGTCGAGACCTTCATCAAC
>NZ_DATFAV010000028.1:0-8751 GCF_035254145.1 Caulobacter sp.
TCACCCAATTTAGTCGCCTCCCCAGGCCTTGTGCCTGGGCCCAGGTCTCAGCCGACGGTGAATGTGAAGCCAGCGCGCCCACGCCGTCGGCGCATTCTGATAGGTTTCCACGCCAAGCCGACACATGGGTCCTCGCCACAAGGGCGAGGAAGGCGGGGGCTTTTGTTGTTTCGCTCGTCGTCCTCCGTCCCCCTCACAGCCGCTCCAGGGTCCGAGGATCTGGGGCACCGCCGAAGTACTTGGCCAGCGCCCGTCCGAAGGCCGGCTCGTCCGGGGCCGCCGCCTGGAACAGGGTGAGGCTGGAGCGCAGCTTCAGGTCGTCGGGCGAGCCGAACACCGCATGGGCGTCGCCGCCGGGCAGGGCGGTGATCGCCGCGACGACCTCGCGAAGCCGCGCGCCCAGCACCGGATGGGCCAGATAGGCGCGAGCCTCGGCGAGGTCGGCGATGGCGTAGAACCGCGCGGTCGGGCTGGAGCCCAGGCCCGCGATCTGCGGAAAGACGAACCACATCCAGTGGCTCGCCTTGCGTCCCCGCCGCAGCTCGGCCAGGGCGGTCTCATAGGTCCCGGCCTGGGCCTCGACGAAGCGGTTGAGATCGGTCATCGGACTTGCTCCAGGCTTCCAGGGAGATCGCCTTTCAAGGAGCCTGCCAGAGGTCCTCGGTGCGATAACGCAGGATGCGGCCCACGGGCTCGACGGCGGCGATCACGTCGGGACGCTTTCGCAGGGTCGCCACACGCTCGCCCTGCGCCGCGTTATGAGCGGTCGCGTGGGGAGAAGACGGAAGATCCTGCAGCATCACGAGCGTCACGCGCCGCAGTCCCGGCGACTTGAGCCGCTCGATGACGATCGCGGCGGCGGCGTCCAGGTCGTTGACGCAGAGCAGGGCGTCCAGCGTGTTGCCCTTCGCTTCATCGCCCAGGTCCCGAAGCGCCTTCAGCGCTGTCTGGGCGGTCGCCGCGTCGCCCAGGTCAGCCGCGGCGCAGGCCTCGGTCTTCAGGGCCACCGAACGTCCGTAGGCGGACATGCGATCGAGGCGCACGCTGGCGACCGTGGCCAGAGCCGCCTTGGAGCGCCCAGCGGTCATCTGGGCGACCGCCAGGTTCAGCGTCTGGCTGACGTTGGACTTGCCGTGCTCGGGCGTGCGGGCGCCGGCCTCCAGCGCTTCGATCGATTCCTCCCGCCGTCCCAGGTTCGCCAGGATCTGGTTGCGAACGTTGTGCGCCCAGGCAAGGCGCTCCTCCAGGTCCACGAAAGCGTCCGGGGCGCTGTTGGCCTTGGCCAGGGCGGCGTCGATCACGATCAGCGCCTCGGAGAAGCGACCAAGATCCATCAGCGCCTCGGCCTTGGCGGTGGGGCCGCTGATCCGGTCGCCGTTGGCGGGCAGCAGGGCCTCGACCGCCTTCAACCTCGCCAGGGACCCGACCTTCGGCGCGAGCCGGGCGACGGCGCCTTCGTCGACCCTGTCGAAGCGTTTGTCGGCGCGCATGCCGATGAGGATCTCGTCCTTGGTGATGAGCCTGGCCGCGGCCTCGGCGTCGGCGCGGCGATTCCGGGCCAGCAGGCCAAGCACGTACTCGGCGCGCTGGCTGCTCAGATCCTCGAAGGGGTCCTGGGGCTTCCAGTTCGCGAACAGGGCGTCCGACAAGGCGAAGGCCCTGGCCTCGCCGTCGGGCGGCCGCCCAGCCTCGGCCATCCAGTAGAGGATGGTCGCATCCGGATATGTGGCGGTCGTTTGGGGATAGCGCGTCGCCAGCGTGGTCATGGCCGACACGGCCTCGGTCTTGTCGCCCGAGGTCGCGCCGATCCGGAAGCGCAGAATCCAGTCCTCTTCGCTGGCCTCGGCCATGCTGGTGGCTTCGACGATCGCGGCGCGAGCGGCAGGCCAGTCCTTGGCGTCCGTGGCGATGCCGGCGATCAGCAGCACCACGGCGTGCTGGATCACCGCCGGCGCGGTCGAGAAGTACGGCGAGCGACGCGCGCGCTCCAGCACTTCGCGGGCGTGGGCGTAGTCTCCCTTCTGCAGGTCGACGCCGACCTCCTGCATCGCCAGGTCGAAGCTTTCCTGAGACGAGGGCGGAGGCGCCGCCCGTGGCTTGGTGTCGGCCATGACGGGTCCAGCCAAAAGCGCGGCCGCGGCTACGGCCAGGAACAAACGACGCAAGACTCGCCCCCTCGAAACGGCTCCCGAACTCAGGGTTGCAGAACAGCACGGCGGCGCGCGCGGACGCAACGTCGGAGGTGCGTTGACTCGTTCACCTACTGTGTGACATACAGTGTGCATCACACACCATGTGATGCACACTATGTGGCGCACACTCAATGCCGACCGATACGGATATCTTTGAATCGCTCCGCCAGGAGCTGCGACGGGGGACGTTGATCCTCGCCGTCCTCGCCCAGCTGCGGGAGGAGCGCTACGGCTACAGCCTGCGTCAGGCCCTGGCGTCGGTGGGCGTCGATATCGACGAAGGCGCGCTCTACCCCATGCTGCGGCGGCTGGAGGCCCAGGGGCTGCTGGCCAGCGAGTGGCGCGAGGAAAGCAAGCGCAAGAAGCGTTTCTACCAGCTGTCGGACGAGGGGAAGGCCGTGCTGGCCCGCCTGGCCGACGAATGGCGCGCGATCAACGCCGCCCTCGAGCCGCTGCTGTGAGCGCGGCCACTCTTTCCGAAGGACCCTATGACATGAGCGATCTGGTCGATCGTTACCTGGGCGCCGTCGCCGCCCTGCTGCCCAAGGCCCAGCGCCAGGACATCGTCGCCGAACTGCGCGATCTGATCCTGAACCGCGTCGAGGATCTGGAGGCCGAGCGCGGCCGTCCCCTCGATAAGCGCGAGATGGAGGACCTGCTACGCGAGATCGGCCATCCGATCGCGGTGGCCGGCCGCTATGGCCCCGCCCGCGCCCTGGTTGGTCCGGAGATCTATCCGTTCTGGCTGTTCGGGGTGAAGGCGCTGCTGGCCATCGCCGCCCTGGCGGCGGTGATCCCGGCCGGGGTGGCGCTGATCACGGCCCATGGCGACGCCCGGCTGGTGTTGCGCATCGTCCAGGACTTCATCCCGACCGCCTTGAGCCTGATCGGCGCGGCCACCCTGATCGCCGCCGCGATCGAGCGCGGCTGGATCAAGGCCGATGGCTTCCGGAACTGGAAGGTCAGCGACCTGCCGCGTGTCCCCGACGGCAAGGGCCTGTTCCTGAAGAGCCGCTTCGACGGGCTGTTCGAACTCGTCGCGACCAGCCTGTTCATCGCCTGGTGGACCGGCGTGGTGCGCTTCCCGATCGGGCCGGTGATCCAGTCGGAGCGCGGCGAGGTGATCCTCGCGGTCTCTCCCGTATTTCGTCAGCTCTACTGGCCCATCCTGGCCCTGGCGCTCGTGCAGGTGGTCTCTTCCCTGTCCCTGGTGGCGAAGCCAGGCTGGACGGTCGTCCGTAACCTGGCCGAGATCGTCGGATCGGTGGGCGGCGTGGCTCTGGCCTGGGTCTTGTGGCGCGCCCAACCGCTGGTCACGGTGCTGGCGCCTGACGCCTCACCGGCCGGTCTCGCCAACCTTCAGCGCTCCCTCGACCTCACCTTCCAAGTCATCATCGTGGTCGCCATCGCCATCCATCTGAGCAAGGTCATCGTGCACGGCTGGCGCCTGGCCCGGGGTCGCTAAAACCGGCTCCGCGTCAAGCTTGGTTTAAGGTTCCGTGTTAACCTTTTTCCGAGGGCGGACGAGCCGGGCGAGGGGCGTCGCCGAGCGCCACCATGGGTGGAGATCAGGCCGCGCAAGGGTTTTCGGGCGTAAAAAAATCGTTGATCGCTCCCGTCTAGCTTTCCACGCGGATTCAACGGATTAACGATTTGGCCGCGTCGCGCGCCCTCGCCAAGGGGCTTCCGGCGGCCCCCGAACGCTTGCGAGTCGGTCACCGATACGTCATAAGCCGCTATCAGCGGGATCTTGGCCACGTCGTGATACGGCCAGTCCCCCGCTTCGAAGGCCTCCCCGACAGTGCTTTTCCGGGGATCTCGAAGCGGTTTTTGTCGGGGGGCCGGAGCGCCCTCGCCGCGCAGGACACGAGTTTTGTATATCAAGTCGCAGACGCGCGCGGACGCGCGCGGGCTGGTCGGCGCCGTATTGGTCGGATCCATCACGGGTCTGGCCCTGGGCGGCGTTTACCTTATGGGTGGCCTGGCGCAGACCGCCACCACCCACGCCCGCGTCGCCCGCTTGGCCGACGGCGCCTCGGGGAGTTTCTCCGACGCGGCTCTGGTCAGCGCGGCTACGCGTATGGACCCCGGCGCCCTCGCCGTGGCCAAGCGTCACGATCCCTACCTGTTCGCCGCCGTCGACCAGCGCGACCGCCAGTCGGCGCAATTGGCCGCTCGCCTCGAAGGCGCCGGCGCGAACCTTCTGCCCGGACAGAGCGGCCGCACCGGCCCGCTGATGCTGCGGGCCAGCTTCGGCTCGGCCTTCGCGCCCGGCTCGGCCACCCCGTTCCAGCTGGGTAACGCCCTGGAAAGCTCGCGTGAGCTCGAGTGCCTCGCGGACGCGGTCTACTATGAAGCCCGTGGCGAGACTCCTAGCGGCCAGGCGGCCGTGGCCCAGGTGGTCATGAACCGCGTGCGCCACCCGGCCTTCCCGAAGTCGATCTGCGGCGTGGTGTTCCAAGGCGCCTATCACCGCACTGGCTGCCAGTTCAGCTTCGCCTGCGACGGTTCGATGCGCCACGCGCGCGACGTCAGCGCGTGGAACCGGGCCCGCAAGATCGCCGCGCGGGCCCTGACCGGGGCGATCTCCAACGAGGTCGGCTCGGCCACCCACTTCCACACCACCAACGTCTCGCCCGGCTGGGGTCCGCGCCTGCTGCGCGTGGCCCAGGTGGGGATGCACATCTTCTACCGCTTTGGCCGCCACGGCGTGACGTCGACCCGTCTTCCGACCGTCGACGACATCGCCCCGTCCGACATCGCCAGCCTGACCGCCGACGGCAAGCCGCCGGTCGTCTACGCCGCCAGCGCTCTGGGCCGCGTCGAGCCGGTCTCGACCGCGTCTGGCCAGGGCGGCCCGATCGGTCCGGTCAGCGAGCCGGCCTCCGCGCCGATCGCCACGGCCGCCGACAAGCCGGCCGCGCCGAAACCGATCCCGGTCTCGGCCGACCGCGCGCCGTTGGAAGGCATCAAGACGACAGTAGGGGCTGGGAGCGGAGCTGCTTCCTGACGACGCCGGGCATGTGGCTGGTGGCGAAACGCATCTGCTTGGCTCGCTTGCCCACGAAATAGTGCAGGGCCTTGCCATGCACGGCGTCCCAGACCGCCTGGGCGGCGTCCTCGACCGGATAGACCTCCATGCCCCCGGCGCGCAGGGCGTCGGCCATGTGCTCGTTGCTGCCTGACGCCCCGGCGTTCAGGATCGGCGTCTCGACGAACCACGGCATCACGCAGGCGACGCTGACCCCGTGGCGGGCGTATTCGATGTCCAGCGCCTCGGACAGGCCTCGCACCGCGAACTTGGTGGCCGAATAGACCGCCAGCTTGGGCGAGCCGTAGAGCCCCGCGCACGAGGCGATATTGACCAGCCGCCCGCCGGCGGCCTTCAGCAGCGGCAGGCCCGCCCGGGCGCCGTTGATCACGCCCTTGATGTTGACGTCGATCTGGATGTCGCAGTCGGCGTCGGACAGGTCCTCCAGCACCCCGAACCGCGCGACGCCGGCGTTGTTGAGCAGGACGTCGGCCTTGCCGTTCGTCTCCTTGCCGAAGTCGCCCAGCGCATTGGCCCAGCCCTCGCGGTCGCGCACGTCCAGCGGATGGATCGAACCGTTGTCGGGGCCGATGGCCCGCAGGGCAGCGGCCAGTCCCGTCCGGTCGATGTCGGAGAGACCCACGAACCAGCCGGCGCCGGCGAAGCGCTTGGCGCAGGCCAGGCCGATGCCGCTAGCGGCGCCGGTGATGAAGATGCTCTTGCGACCGTTGGCGGCCATGGCTTCGTCCCTCCCATATCATTGTTATCAATGATCAGAAGGCGAGAAAGGCCCGGGGTCAAGGGACTGAGGTCAAGGGACTGAGGTCAAGGGATTGAGGTCAAGGGACTGGGGGTCAAGAGGCGGGTTCGTTCCTCCTCCCCCGCTGGGCGGTAGGAGGCGAGGCTCGAGAGGTTGAGCCACTTCTTTCGTCATCCGGCCGAAAGACCACGTAGCGGGCTGTAGAGCCGGGACCCAGGGGCGGCCGCATTGCGCTTGGTCCCTGGGTCCCGGATAGCCTCCACGAGGCTTCCGGGATGACGACGGATTTGAAGCCTTGAAGGCCTGGTCCAGATCCTAATCCGTCTGGTCGTCCGTCGGCGCGTCTGGGCCGTTCTTCTTGATCGACTCGATGGCGTTCTTGGCCGAGGCCTTGGACGCGTAGCCTTCCGTCCAGAAGATGCTTTCGCCGTTGTAGGTGAAATAGGCGACGAACTCGCCCGCCTTGTTCTTCTTGATCTCGAACTTATGGGCCATCGGCTCTTCTCCTTTTTGCGTGGAAGATCGTCGGCCCCCCGACCTGCGAACCGTCGCCTTGCCGACAGGGGGTTGTCAATCGCGGGCGGACTTGCGCCGGACGAAGGCTACGGCTCATCCTGACCGGAACAACAGGGGAGAGAGAGCGTGAGCCTGACGGTCGTCACGGCCCAGTTCGCCGTCTCGGCGGATATCGACGCCAATCTCGCCGCGATCGAGCGATTGATGCGCCAGGCGGCGGCGACGGGCGCGGCGGTGGTCCACCTCCCCGAAGCGGCGCTCTCGGGTTATGCGGGCGTGGACTTTGCGACCTTCGAGGGGTTCGACTGGCCTCGTCTGGAGGCGGCGACCCGCCAAGTCATGGCGCTGGCCCGCGACCTTAAGCTCTGGACCGTGCTGGGCTCGGCGCATCGGCTGGGCGAGGGACGCAAGCCGCACAACTGCGCCTATGTAATCGACGCGGCGGGCGCCCTGGTCGATCGCTACGACAAGCGCTTCTGCGCGGGCGACGCGGCGGGTCTTGGCGGCGACCTGGCTCACTACACGCCGGGCGACCACTTCGCGGTGTTCGACATCAAGGGCGTGCGTTGCGGTGTGTTGATCTGCCACGACTACCGCTATCCGGAGCTTTACCGAGCCTATCATCGGCGAGGCGTCAGGCTGATGTTTCACGGTTTTCACGCCGGCGGCCTTTCGGACGAACGCTTCGCGGACATGAAGGCGGGCGTCGGCCAGCATCGGCTGACCGGTGGGACGACCTTGCCCGGGATCACCATGCCGGCCGGGATGATCGCGGCGGCCTCGAACAACAACATGTGGATCAGCTGCCCCAACTCCTCCGCGCCAAGGAGTTGCTGGCCGTCGTTCGTCGTGCGTCCCGATGGCGTGATCCCGTCGGCCTGCGAGCCCGAGGTCGAGGCCTGGCTGGTGACGGACATCGATCCCGCCGCGCCCATCTACGACAGCACCGTCGCCTGGCGCGACCGGGCGATCGACGGGGTGTTGCACTCTGGAACGTTGGTCGAGGATCCGAGGTCGCGGGACCGAACGAGGCTTTAGAGCTTCAGCCCGAACCTCGGCCCCGCCCAGACCATCGCGGCGTAGAGGGCCATGGTCAGGACGCAGCCGGCGGTCAGGGCGGCCCAGAACGGCGCGCCGCGCTTCAGCAGCGCGGGGATCAGCAGGAACATCGGCAGCGAGGGCAGGACGAACCAGAAGGTCCCCGTCGCGTGGTCGGCCAGGCGGACGGGGTCGCGCGTGTCGCGCCACAGCCAGATCATGCCCAGCACCGAGACCAGCGGCAGCGAGGCGACCAGGCCGCCCAGGCCCGGATAGCGCTTGGAGATCTCCGCCACGGCGGCGACGATGACGCCCGAGACGGCGGCCTTGATCACGAGATAGAGCATGCGGTCGAGCCTGGACCGAACCGGCGTCCGGGCCAAGGGCGGGAGGCGATAATGACCATCCTGGCGATCGAGCACGTGCAGCTGGCCATGCCGGCGGGCGGTGAGGACAGGGCGCGGGCCTTCTATCGCGACCTGCTCGGGATCGCCGAAACCCCCAAGCCGCCGCACCTGGCCGCGCGCGGCGGCTGCTGGTTCGAGGACGGGGCGGTGAAGATCCACCTGGGCGTCGAGGCCGACTTCCGGCCGGCGCGGAAGGCCCATCCGGCCCTGGTGGTCGACGACGTTCGGGCCCTGGCCGAACGGCTGAAGGCAGCTGGCGTCCGGGTGGTTGAGGACGAACCGCTGGAAGGGTGGGATCGCGTCTATGCCGACGACCCGTTCGGCAACCGCATCGAGCTGATGACGCCCAGGCCCTAACTCGCCCGCGCCGCCCGACGCAGGGCCTGGGGCGGCTGGCCGTAGGCGCGGAGGAAGGCGCGGCGCATGCGTTCGGGGTCGACGAAGCCGGTCTCCAGGGCCACGTCCTCGACCTGCAGCGGCTGGCTGTCGAGCAGGGCGCGGGCGGCCTCGACGCGCAGGCGCTCGACGGCCTTGGCGGGTGTGACGCCGGTTTCCTGGGCGAACAGGCGGGCGAAGTTGCGCGGGCTCATCGCCGCCCGGTCGGCCAGCTGCTCGACGGTCAGGGGCTCGGCCAGGTTCTGGCGCGCCCAGGAGAGCAGGGCGTCGAAGCGGCCCGGGCGCAGGTCGATCAGGGCCGAGTGCTGCGACTGGCCGCCCGGGCGGTGGTGATAGACCACCAGTTGCTGGGCGGTGCGGCGGGCCACGGCCTCGCCCTCGTCGGCCCCGATCAGGGCCAGGGACAGGTCG
>NZ_DATFAV010000029.1:0-2453 GCF_035254145.1 Caulobacter sp.
TCCGACGCGATCAAGGCCGGGCCGGGCCAGTATCGCAACCCGGTCCTGCAGGGCTTCTATCCCGACCCCAGCATCACGCGGGTGGGCAAGGACTACTACCTGGTCAACTCGACCTTCGCCTGGTTTCCGGGCCTGCCGATCCACCACTCGACCGACCTCGTCCACTGGACCCAGATCGGCAATGCGTTGGATCGTCCCGGCATGCTGGACTTCAAGCGGCTGGGCCTGTCGCGGGCGGTGTTCGCCCCGGCCATCACCCATCACGACGGCCTGTTCTACATCCTCAACACCTGCGTCGACTGCCAGGGCAACTTCCTGATCACCGCCAAGGACCCGAAGGGGCCGTGGTCGGATCCGGTCTGGCTGCCGACGGTCGGCGGTATCGACGCCTCGCTGTTCTTCGACGAGGACGGGGCAGGTGGGGGGCGCGCCTGGATCCTCAACAACGACGAGCCGCCGGGGCCGGCCGAGTACCGCGGCCACCGCGCCATCTGGATCCAGGAATACGACCCCAAGACCCAGAAGACGATCGGCCCGCGCTCGGTGCTGCTGGACAAGGGCGTCAATCCGGCCGCCAAGCCGATCTGGCCCGAGGGCCCGCACATCCTGAAGAAGGACGGCTGGTACTATCTGGTCGCCGCCGAGGGGGGCACGGCCGAGGGCCACAGCCAGGTGGTGCTGCGGTCCAAGACGGTGACCGGGCCCTACGTCCCCTATGAACACAACCCGATCCTGACCCAGCGCGGCCTGCCCAAGGACCGGCCGCTGCCGATCACCTCGGCCGGCCACGCCGATATCGTCGACACGCCCGATGGCCAGTGGTGGGCGACCTTCCTGGCCGTGCGGCCCTATGGCGACGATCTCTACAACACCGGCCGCGAGACCTTCCTGCTGCCGGTCGAGTGGAAGGACGGCTGGCCGGTGATCCTGGAGAACGGCAAGACCATCCCCTATGTCGCCGCCGCGCCAAAGCTTCCCCCTTCAAGCAAGAATGGCGCGCCCGCGCCGCCGACCTCGGGCCCGTTCAAGGTCGCCGAGAGCTTCGCGGGGCCCGAGCTGCCCAAGAGCTGGATGACCATGCGCATCCCGACCTCGCGCTGGTGGTCGGTGAAGGGCGGCACGCTGAACGTCGAGGCCCGCAAGGACAAGCTAGGCGGCCACGAGCAGCCGTCGATCTGGGCGCGCCGCCAGCAGCACATGAACGCCACGGTCTCAACCACGGTGCGCTTCGCTCCCAAGGCCGACGGCGACAAGGCGGGGCTGGTGGCGCTGCAAAACGACGACTTCTACTGGTTCGTCGGCCTGGTCCGGGACGGGGGCAAGACTCTGGTCAGGGTCGAGAAGCGGGCCGGGCAGGGCGATCCGGTTGACGGCGTGGTGGTGGCGGAAAAGCCGGTTTCCCTCAAGGCCGGCCAAGCGCTGAACCTGAAGATCACCGCCAAGGCGGGGGCCCTGGACTTCGCCTACGGAACCGCGCCGGGGAAGTGGGAGATCTTGAAGGCTGGGGCGGACGGGACCAGCCTCAGCACCAAGGTCGCCGGCGGCTTCGTCGGAACCATGCTGGGCGTCTATGCGCACGGGGCGGAGCAGTAGGAGCCTAGCGACAAATCCTCCCCCCAGAGGGGGAGGTGGCGCGAAGCGCCGGAGGGGGAAGGGTTTGATCGCTTGCCTCTTCCCCCTCCGTCGCCCCTGCGGGCCGACACTTCCCCGCTAAGGGGGGAGGATTGCTTGCTCCCCCCAAATTTCGCCGCGAAGTTCCGATCAAGGATCGCTACGGTGACGCCTCACCGCTTCGAGTCATGAAAGTTCCCATGCGCCTTCTCGCTCCCCTGGCCCTCGCCGCCGCGCTCGCCGCTCCCCTGGCCGCCGGCGCCGCCCACGCCCAGACGCCGCAGGTCTCGCCGCCGCCGCAGATGAACGCGGCGCCTTCGGCCGCCGCCCTGGCCGGCAAGGCCTTCTTGGAGAAGAACGCCAAGGCCCCGGGCGTCGTCACCCTGCCGTCGGGCCTGCAGTACAAGGTCACGACCAGCGGCCCCAAGACCGGCCCCTCGCCGAAGCTGGGCGACATCGTCAAGGTCAACTACGAGGGCAAGCTGCTGGACGGCCGGGTGTTCGACAGCTCGTTCGAACGCGGCAAGGCGGCGATCATGCCCGCCGACGGCCTGATCGAAGGCTGGTTGCAGGCCCTGCCGCTGATGCACGTCGGCGACGAATGGACCCTCTATATTCCGTCGGAGCTGGGCTACGGCTCGCGCGACATGGGCGAGATCCCGCCTGACAGCGTGCTGGTGTTCCGGCTGCAACTGGTGGGCATGCTGGCGGTGGATTGAGGGTGGTAAGGCCTCGCGCCTAGCGGGGAAGAGACGGCTCGGAGAAGATATCGCAACCCGCCTTCCTGGGCCTTGTGCCCAGGACCCATGCCGCCGGCAAGCGTTGACCCTAGGCTCGAGCCC
>NZ_DATFAV010000030.1:0-5604 GCF_035254145.1 Caulobacter sp.
CCCGAGGGATCCGAACCAGGAGTCCGACGTCTTAGAAGCTCATCCGCAGGCCGACCACGTATTGGCGGCCGGGCTTGTAGTAGGTGAAGGTCGCGTTGTCGTACTGGAAGTGCGAGCGCAGCGCCTCGTTGGTCAGGTTGGTGATGTTGAAGGTCAGCTGCGGCGCGTTCCGCAGACCGAACAGCTTCTCGAGGTCGTAGCTCGAGGAGAAGTCGGTCTGCTTGTACGTGTCGGAGAACAGAGCCGCGGCGGTCACGCCGTTCTGGTTGGCGCCGCTGGACTGCGAGCCCTTCCGGTAGACGTGGCTGAGACGCAGGCTGATGCCGTTGTGCTCGTAGTAGCCCGTCAGGTTGTAGGTGTACTTGGCCACGCCGTAGGCGACCGCCGGACCGTTGCTGGTCTGGTCGACGATGGTGGCGTTGGCGTTGACGCCCAGCCCCTCGACGCCGAACTGGCTGGTCAGGAAGTCGAGCGGCTGCACCCACTGGAATTCCAGGCCGTTGATCGTGAGCTTGTTGGGCACGTTGATCTGCGACTGGATCTGCACCTGGGCCTGGGTCGGGCCGCCACGCGAGTTGATGGCCGTCTTCTGGGTGTCGTTCAGGGTGTCGTAGGTGATGCCGTACTGGGCCAGGTACGAGAACGGCTGGGTCACGACGTTGTTGGTCGTGAAGCCGGTCAGCGACTTGCGGAACGCGTTGACCGCGATCACGCCTTCCTGGCCGGTGTAGAACTCGAAGCCCAGGTCGATGTTCTTCGAGAAGTAGGGCTTGAGGGCCGAGTTGCCGATCGTGGCCTGGTCGGCCGACGGGGCGCCGAAGCTGACGCCCGGCAGTTGGGCGGCCGGATCCGGACGGGTCATCGTTTCCGACACGGCCACGCGGGCCACGGCGTGCTCGCCGACGTCATAGGCGATGTTGGCGGCCGGCAGCCACTTCGAATAGGTGTTCTCGGTGTAGACGAAGTTCGTCACGTTCGGATAGCGCGAGCCGTCCGGCAGCTGGGCGCCGCCCGGCAGGGTGTTGCGCGGATCCGCCAGCGAGACGCGGCCGCCGATCGTCTGCTTGGTGTGGACGTAGCGGACGCCGACGTTGAAGCGCAGATCGCTGTCCAGCACCTGGGTGACGCCGTTCAGCTCGGTATAGGCCGACGAGTTCTTCTCGTTGATGTAGCCGCCGCTGGCGCCGGTGTTGGAGCCGCCGGTTTCCGGCGAGGCGTCATGCAGCTTGTCGTAGCCGGTGGCTTGCTTGACCTTGTCCCAGTCGACCGTGACGAAGCCGGCCGGGCCGGGCTTCAGGTAGCTGGCCAGGCTGGCGGTCGGGATCAGCGAGCCGCCATAGGTCAGCGTGCCCGTCTGGCCGGCCGTCGAGCCCGTGCCGTAGCCCGGATAGGTCGGATAGCCGGCGGGCGCGGCGCCCGGCTGGTTCAGGCCCTGGCAGGGCGGCTGGCCGTTCGGCGAAGGCAGGTTGATGCTGGGGTTGTTGCCGCAGGTCGCGTTCTGCCACGGCGTGGTGTTGTCGTAGCCGCGGATGGTGCGCGAGACGTCGTCATAGTTGCCGCCGAACTTCAGGTTCAGCTTCTCGTCGCCCCAGGTGACCACGGCGCGGGCGCCCTTGGTCTCGTACCAGCGCTTCTCGTCCTGCATGTTCAGGCGACCGCCGGTCCAGACGAAGTTGGCCGGGTTGTTCAGGTCGACGCTGCTCTTGATCGTCGGCGGGCCGTTGGGGTTGTAGGTGTAGTCCACCGTCGTGCCGACGCCCAGCGCGGTCACCGGACCGAAGGTCGGGCTTTCGCGGTGGAAGTTGCTCTTGGTGTAGTTGGCCTGGGCCTCGACCTTCAGCTTGTCGGTGATGCGCCATTCGCCGCCCGGGTTGATCCCCCACAGTTCGGTCTTCTCGATGTAGGGACGGAATTCCAGGAAGAACTGCGAGTTGGCGTAGGTGCCTTGGGTGACCGTGCAGCCCGTCGAGCAGTCGGCCTTGTCGTACTTGGTGTTCGTCGGGATGATCGCGCCGTTGCGGACGATCCAGGCGATGTCCTCGCGCAGCAGATCGTTCTTTTTGTAGCCGTACATCCCGTCGATGTAGAAGTTCATGTCGTCGTTCGGACGCCACTCGATGCTGCCGACCATGTTGATGCGGTCGCGGCTGCCGTATTCGGCCGACGGACGGCCAAGGCGCGGCAACAGGCCGTTGTCGATCTGCTGGATCGTCGCGCCGGGGTTCTTGGACAGCAGGAAGTCGCGGTCGATGACCGTGCCGGCCACCAGGCCGCCGCCCGCGCCGACCGGCACCGTGGCCGGGATCGTCCAGTTGCCGCCGCCCGTGGCGTTACAGCCGCTGGTCGCGCCGCACTGGGCGGCCGACAGGTTGGGGTTGGTGAAGCCGATGGTCTCGTAGCCGCGGGTGTCGGTGTGCAGGCGCTGGCCCGAAACCCCGAACAGGACGCCGACATTGTCCCAGGTCTTGCTGGCGATCAGCGAGCCCTTGCCGCCCAGCTTGGCGCCGTCGGGCTTCACGCCCTGGACGTTCATGGTCAGGTGCTGGCCGGGGCGGTCGAACGGACGCGCCGAGCGCATGTCGATGTTACCCGCCGCGCCGCCTTCCAGCAGGCTGGCCGAGTAGCTCTTGTTGACCGTCAGCTTGGTGAAGAGGTCGGTCGGGAAGAAGGAAAGGTCGACCGAGCGGTCGGTGCCTTGCGCGTCGGTCGCGCCCGACGAGGCCACGGCGATCGAGGCGCCGTTCAGCGTCACGTTGGTGAAGTTCGAACCCAGGCCGCGGATGGCGACGTTCGTGCCCTCGCCCGTGATGTCGCGGGTGATGGTGATGCCGGGAATGCGGTTGAACGACTCGGCGATGTTGGAGTCGGGGAACTTGCCGATGTCCTCGGCGAAGATCGCGTCGGCGAAGCCGGTGGTCTCACGCTTGGCGACGGTCGATTGCGCCAGGCTCTTGCGGTAGCCGGTGACGACGATCTCTTCGACGGCGCTGTCTTCGGCGGCGGCCGGCGCGGTCTGGGCGTGGGCGGCCGTGGTCATGGCCAGAGGCACCAGCGCCAGGGTGGTCAGGCAAGTCGCGCCGACCAGCGCCATGCGGCGCGCGGAACGGTGATGTCGGATGAACGGCATGTTTCTCCCCTAAGTCTCCAGCGCTCTGCGCGCCTGATTGTTGTCGCCGCGGTCCGTCGACCCCCTTCCCGGGCTCGACGCCCCCACGCCGAGGCAGTGGTAGCGGTCACAATCGCAGCGTTACGAGGTAAGTCCTCCGGTGTCAATGTGGTCAGACCTCGTTATCCGAGGGCTGTCCGACCTTTGGCTGACAAGTGCGGCGCCGGCGCCACGGTCGCGGTTTGGGGGAGGAAAAACCCTCTCCCACGGGGAGAGGGCGGGGCCCGCCGCCAAAGGCGGTGGGAGGGTGAGCGGCTTCACCTTTGGCCGAAAAATCCGGCGGCCGTTCGTCGGACCGCGCTCTCGAGCCTGTCCAGGCCCCGCGCGGATTGAAGCATCACGGTCGGGCGTCTTGGTCAGAACTTCGGTCGGGAAGGTCTTAGCCCCTCTCCCTCCCACCGCCTTTGGCGGCGGGTCCCTCCCTCTCACGGGGGAGAGGGATTCCGCGTCCTACGCCCAGCCTGACGGCCGCTCGGGCTGCACCCATGCGGGGCGTTGGCCGCGATAGACCCGGCGCAGCGAGGCCGGGTAGCGGTGCAGCTGCCCCTCCGGCCGGATGGGGCGAGCGACCAGGCCGCCGCCGCAGTCGGGACAGGTCTCGCCGAACCGCAGGTCGGCGCAGTCGGCGCAGAAGGTGTGCTCGAAGGTGCAGATTCGGGCCGCGTCGCTGGCCGGCGGCAGATTGGCGTCGCAGCACTCGCAATTGGGACGCAACTCGAGCATGGGCCGTCCTCCCGTGTTCGTCGCGCTTCCATGCTTGGAAGCCTTGCACCATAAGGCCCTTTACCCTGTCCGCGCGAGGGCGTCCGTTCCCCGATCACGGGAATGTGGAAGCAAGCGAAAATCGCGTGATCATGAGGGGTTGACCCCCTCCCCCATACCCCCTAGACACCGCGCCGTTTGCGCGGCGGTCGGGCCAAAAACCCGACCGCTTTCTTGCAAGGAGACGCCCCGGCGCGCGGGGGCCGGACAGGGGTTACCCCGGGTCCGCCTTTTTGCGAAAATGACCCGCCCAATTCCGGGCCCGACCGCGTTCAGGAGCGCTCAAAAGAATGTCCCAAGACCTTCTCCCCGGCGTTACCGGTGTCCTCGCCCTGGCCGACGGCACGATCCTGCAGGGCGTGGGCTGCGGCGCGATCGGCGACGCGGTCGGCGAGGTGTGCTTTAACACCGCCATGACGGGCTATCAGGAGATCCTGACCGACCCGTCCTACATGGCCCAGATCGTGGCCTTCACCTTCCCGCACGTCGGCAATGTCGGCACGAACGTCGAGGACGTCGAGCAGATCACCGGCGTGGCCGAGACGGCCGCCCGCGGCGCCCTGTTCCGCGAGGTCCCGACGGAGCAGGCCAACTGGCGCGCCAATGGCGACTTCGACGCCTGGATGAAGACCCGCGGCGTCATCGGCCTGGCGGGGATCGACACCCGTGCCCTGACCCGCAAGATCCGCGAGACCGGCATGCCGCACGGCGTCATCGCCCACTCGCCCGAAGGCAAGTTCGACCTGGAGGCCCTGGTCGCCAAGGCCAAGGCCTGGGCCGGGCTGGAAGGCCTCGATTTGGCCAAGGACGCCTCGACCACCCAGACCTTCACCTGGGACGAGGGCCTGTGGTCGTGGCCGGAAGGCTACGCCAAGCTCGACAAGCCCAAGTACGAGGTCGTGGTCGTCGACTATGGCGTCAAGCGCAACATCCTGCGGGCTCTCGCCCATGTCGGCGCCCGCGCCACGGTGGTGCCGGCCTCGACCTCGGCCGAGGACATCCTGGCCCGCAATCCCGACGGCGTGCTGCTGAGCAACGGCCCCGGCGATCCGGCCGCGACGGGCGAATACGCCGTGCCGGAGATCCAGAAGCTGGTTCAGAGCGGCAAGCCGGTGTTCGGCATCTGCCTGGGCCACCAGATGCTGGCCCTGGCCCTAGGCGCCAAGACCGTGAAGATGGAGCAGGGCCACCACGGCGCCAACCACCCGGTCAAGGACCTGACCACCGGCAAGGTCGAGATCGTCTCTATGAACCACGGCTTCACCGTGGACTCGGCGTCCCTGCCCGCCCCGGTGCAGGAGACCCACGTCTCGCTGTTCGACGGCACCAACGCCGGCATCCAGCTGGCCGACAAGCCGGTGTTCAGCGTCCAGCACCACCCGGAGGCGTCTCCGGGACCGACCGACAGCCTCTACCTGTTCGAGCGCTTCGCGGGCCTGATGGACGCGGCGAAGTAGGGACCCATTCCCTCTCCCCCTGCGGGAGAGGGTGGCCCAAAGGGCCGGGTGAGAGGTCGCGCGGACCTGTCAGCATACCAACGAACATCAGCCGCAGTTCGCGGCGGATCCTGTCTTCAACCCCTCATCCGTCACCCCGGATCAAGTCCGGGGCGACACCTTCTCCCGCAAGGGGAGAAGGGGAATGCAGCGGGAGTCAGGGGCCGCCTCCCGCAAACA